>NZ_VCNC01000002.1:363545-727090 GCF_006210265.1 Desulfovibrio sp. UCD-KL4C | reverse complement strand
AAAATAGGCAAAGGTACTTGGAAAGCACTAAAAGGAGCCGGGAAAGCCATTGTTAGCGACCCTCGCATATGGGGTACAGCTGGTGCTTGTACGGTTATGCCATTAGCAATTGCCGGAAGCGTTTTAGGTGGAGCAGAACTTGGGACTGCTGGACTTGCAGCAGTACGACGATCCACTCCATATGTAGAAAAAGGATTGGATAAAGTTAGTAAGCTTGCTAAGCGAGGGGTAGCTACAGCTAAAGATGCTTATAACGAAGCTGATGTAAAAGTACGTAACTTTACATCAGCTAAAGAATATGAAGTGGATCTTAGTGATATTGTTGATGGGGCTTCAGCATTTGTTGATGGATTACCACCATCAAGCGGAAAATTAGGAGCTCCAATAGGAGCACTTATTGGAATACCACAAGCCATTGAAAATGGTAAAACCGTTACTAAAAAAATTAGAAAAAGAATCAATGGTAAAAGTAATAAATAAAATAAAAAATAAAATTTCATACCTCCGATTACTAGTTATAATCTATTCACTACTTGTGATCAGCGGGGCATGGCCAACAAACACAGCTCGTTACTTTAAAGGACAGGAAGTTGGATTTTTTGGCCGTTGGGCTTTAGTCGTTTATGGTATTGTAATTTTTTGGTGTGGTATTTTTTATAAACGCCCTAAAGGAGGAAAACATTTTACTCAACTTGAAGAGTCTATTTGTCCTAAATGCCAACAAGTATTTATGCCTAAAAAAGCACCTGAAGACCAAATGTGCCACAAGTGCAACTGTCCTCTTGAACAACTTGAGGGGTTTTATGAGAGGCACCCAGTGCTTAAGGAATCTGAAATTGATACCTCAATAGAAGAAACCAAAGAATAGTTTGAAAGCCCCGACTTCGGTCGGGGCTTTTTTTATTAAAATTTCACCCTCCGGACCTGAGTGGGCTTATTCATGTCCGCCCTGCCTTTTATCCTGACTTTGTAGGGGATTCATTAACTTGAATTGTAACCATAACAAAGACAGGAGATTTTACGTGGCAATTTCAGAAGTTAAAATTTGTAACCTTGCACTCAGAAAGCTTGGTGCACGACTCATTGAGTCGCTTAGTGACAGCTCGCAGGAAGCTGTTACTTGCAATCTTTTTTATGACCAGGTGCGTGATGCGGTTTTGCGTGATCATCCTTGGAACTTTGCGGCATCTCGTTGCAGGCTTGCAAAGCTTGCGCAAGCTCCGGCATTTGGTTTTTCATTTCAATATCAGCTCCCGGTGGATTGTATCCATTTGCGTCAACTCAATCATCCTGAAGATGAATTTGTTGTTGAAAGTGATAAAATCCTCACTAATCTTGATACTGCTTCAGCAATTTATACCGGCAAAGTTACTAATCCAGTTTTATTTGATTCATCTTTTGTAATGGCTTTTGCTGCACGTCTTGCAGCAGAAATTGCGGATGACATTACAGGTTCATCTACTAAGGCCAGAGAAATGTGGACGCTTTATCTTAATGCAATGCAATCTGCCAGATTGGCGGATTCTGCCGAAGGGCGTGAAGATGAAATCCTTAATGATCCGTGGCTTGAGGCTCGCGGAATAAGCGGTATTGATTCGCCAGTGTGGAGGGGGTAGCTGTGTCAGTTTCATTAATAATGACCAACTTCAGTGCCGGTGAACTGTCACCTCGTCTCGGTGGCAGGGTTGATCTAGCAAAATATTCAAACGGGCTTTCTGTACTTGAAAATATGTATACTCATCCGCATGGAGGGGCATCGCGTCGAACAGGATTTCGTTTTATTCGAGAAGTTATCGGGCGTGATTTAATGCCGAAAGACAGTTTAAAATCCGGAACAGATTGGACTGTCGGAACAGGGTGGATAGTTGCAGACGGTTCGGCCACTTGCGATGGAACTCAAAAAGGAGTGTCTGTTCTTAGTCTAAAAATAGGACTAATCGCAGGGCGAACGTATGAATTTGGGTTTGAAATTTCAAGTTATACTGGTGGTTCTGTGCAAATTATTTCTGCAGACGCTGGAGTCAGCGAGTCTGCTTCTGCTAGCGGAGAATTTGTGTCTCGTCTTGAAGCTGGAGATTCAGGGTTAATAGCAATTAGATGTGATGCTGATTTTAAAGGTACAATTGATTCTGTTTATGTGCGGGAAATAGCTCCGAAAGCACGATTAATTCCTTTCGAATTTTCTACAGAACAGGCATATGTCCTTGAATTTACCGATAGGAATATAAGGATTTATAAGGACGGCGGTATTGTCGTAGGCGCAGATGGTGAACCTGTTGAGGTCCCGACTCCATACACTGAAAATGATTTAGCAAAGATTCGTTTTACTCAGTCCGCAGACGTTATGTATTTGGTTAACCCTGAGATTCAACCTTATAAGCTTTCTAGGACATCTCATGTTGACTGGACTGTAGAACTTGTTCCTTTCTCTTCACCTCCATCTGAGTGGAATAGTACTAAAGGTTTTCCTTCATGTGTTACATTCTTTGAGGAGCGTCTGTGTTTTGCCGCAAGCCCTGCTAATCCGCAAACTATCTGGATGAGTAAGAGTGGTTCATATGAGGATTTTGGAGTGTCATCTCCGGTTGTAGATGATGATGCCTGTACTTACACACTTTCTGCTGATCAGGTTAATGCGATTCGCTGGATGGTCAGTTCCAAAAAACTTATCATGGGAACATCCGGCGGAGAATGGTGGCTTGCAGGCGGTGGAAGTTCGGACTCTGTAACTCCAAATTCTGTAATTGTCAGGCGTGAAACAACTCACGGTTCAGCGTCTATTCCACCTGTCGTTGTCGGTAGTATTATGGTTTTTCTACAGCGAGAAGGAAAAACTATTCGTGAACTTTCATATTCATTTGAAGCTGACGGTTACGTTGCGCCGGATCTGACAATTCTGGCTGAGCATATGACCCGTTCCAATACAATTACTGAGTGGGCATACCAGCAATCACCTGATTCCATAATCTGGATGATTCGTAACGATGGCGTTCTTCTTGGACTCACATATCAGCGCGAGCAGGAAGTTGTGGGGTTTCACAGACATGTAACCGAAGGTCAGTTTCGTTCAGCGTGCGTAATTCCCGGTATTTCACAGGAGGAATTATGGTGCGTGGTTACACGGAAGATTAACGGTGTAACCCGCAGTTACGTAGAACGGATGGAAGATCAATTCAATGGTGACGATTCTGTTGGAGCATTCTTTGTAGATTCCGGTTTAAGTTATAATCAGGAAGCTTTTGATACTGTGTTTTCGGGACTTGAACACCTTGAAGGAATGAAAGTTTCTATTTTGGCTGATGGAGCTGTGCGTCCTGATACTGTGGTTAAAAATGGATGTATTACGTTGGCTTCTCCTGCAAAGGTTGTTCACGCTGGCCTTCAGTATACATCAAACTTGAAAACCTTGCGCATTGAGGGTGGGGCAATGAACGGAGGGACCGCTCAGGGGAGTATGAAAAGGATCTCTCACGTAACTGTGCGTTTATTCCAGTCTCTTGGATTGCAGGTTGGCTATGATAAAGACAATCTTGAACGTGCTCCTTTCCGCACTTCTGCTGATAAAGTAGGTGGGCCTCCATCGCTGTTTAATGGTGATTATGAGGTGAAATTTAATCGTGGTTATGATCGTGACGGGCAGATTTATATTAGGCAGGATCAACCATTACCACTTAGCGTATTGGCTCTTATTCCTCAAGTTTCGGTGTATTCATGAGTAGAAAATCTAAAGCTTCAAAACTAGCTTTCGGAGTCCCTACAGTACAAGATATTGAATTTGTAACTGAGAATATTCGGCAGAGTGATAGGGATGATATTTCAGGTATATGGCCTGATATGTCTGTTTTTGAGGTCGTAATGAGGGACGTTGAGAAGTCAAAACTTGTTTACGGACTTTATTTTGGAGATATTCCCTATGCAGTATTCGGTGTAATTCCAGCAAGTGTTTCAAGTGTTGGAATCCCGTGGGTAGTTGGAACAAAGAGTGTGGATAGGAATGCGTTGACGTTTGTAAGGGCATCACGATCTCTGGTAGAAATGTTGCAAATGTCTTTTCCTATATTTGAAACATTTGTATGTACTCAAAATTCCAAAAGTATTCATTGGCATCGGTGGTGCGGATTTAAATATGAAAATGAAAAAATAAAAATAGGTCGTGATTATTATTACCGGGCAACTCGAGTTGCAACCGAGAAATTAAGTAAAAGAGGAGATAAATAATGGCAACAGGAACAATGGTAGCTGTCGGATCAATGGCGGCAAGTGTTGTCGGCGGAGCTCTTAGCAGTAGTGGTGGAGGTGGCGGGGGAACAGCCGTTGCTCAAAGCCCAGGGGCTGGAATGGTGAGAGGATTTGATCCAAAAGCCGGAATCAGTATGATGACAGATTTTGGAAAATCGGTTTTTAACAGCAGCAATGCCCAAAGTGAGGCTGCATATAATTCACAAATGGCTGACTTGCAAAGAACTAATAATATTCAGCGTGGAGTATATAGCCGCGACACAAATTATAAAGAAGCACAGCTTGTCCGGCAGGATGCAGAAATAAAATTGGCTACATTGCGCCGTGAGTTATATCGTAGAGAGCACTCGTTAAGTGGTTATAAAGGTGTGCGGCTTGATTCAGGATCAATTGTGGATGTTAAAGAAGATACAATCAAACAGGCTCGTTATGATGCTGAAATTGTGAAATATCAGGCAGATATTTCGGCAAGCAGATATGAGGACCAAGGTGATATGTCTGTGTGGTCAGCAACCAGCAGTGCTACACTTAATAAGAATCAGTCAGATCATAGTTATGATAATAAAGTTGATAGTATTGGAGCTTCTCTTGTAGATAAGACCACCGATCATATTACAAACTTGCTTAGCTGATAATCCTATAAAATTTTTCTAAATTTTTTAATGCGGACAAATTCGAATGAATTTGTCCGCATTTTTTTATCTCTCCGGACCTGACTCGGCTGTTTCATGTCCGGTCTTCAAAATAAACTGAAAGTATAAGGACGGGGTTTTATATATCAGTAACTTTTTGAGGAGAAATTTATGACAGTGGTATCAAGTAGTAACACTATCACTTTTGCAGGTGACGGTGTTCAAACGTTGTTTGATTTTAATTTTAAGATTTTCAAAGAAGAAGACCTTGCGGCAGTTGTGCGCGACAGTTTCGGAATTGAAAGGGAGTTGGTCGTAGGCAGTGATTTTAAACTCGTATCAGAAACAGGAAATGATTCCGGCGGCAAGGCAATGTATCCCGTATCAGGTTCTCCTTTGCAACCGGGTGATAGTTTAACTTTTTACAGGGAAATTGCTTATTCACAAGAACTTGAACTTGTAGATAATGATCCTTTTTCTGCTGGATTGCTTAACGAAGCTTTTGATCGCGGCGTTATGCGTGATCAGCAGTTGCAGGAACAGGTTGCACGAGCATTAAAATATGATATTTCTACTCCTGCTGAAGATCAGCTTATGCCACAGGAGTTTATGCGTAATATCATTACGGCTCGTAATGATTCAGCTACTGCCCGTGCCGGCGCAGAATCTGCCTTTAGTAAATCCGAGGCTGCACAGATTGCGGCTGAGACAGCAAAAATAGGAGCTGAAACAGCTCAGGCTGCAGCTGAATACGCGCAAAGTGAAGCAGAAGCTATAGCATGGGATGGCATTGAACATCTTCGCAGTCGTACGCCTGTCCTTTCCGGACCGAAAAGCGCAAATGAAGGCTCTACGGTTGAGGTGAGTATCGTTGATTATGTGGAGGACTCTTTAGTAAATTATGAAATTGATGTTTCAGAATTCGGATCTGCTACGCTGGTTGGATCTGCTATTAAATGGACTCTAGGAAACGTTGATGTTGATACCCGTCACTCTTTGAAAGTTGTGAAGCGTAAGCGCGGTGAAATTTATTCTGAAACAGCTAATTATAACCTTTTGGTTAAATATGTTCCGATTCAAGACGGTCCGACAATGGCCTTTACGAATGATTTTATGGGCTGGCCGGGCGCGACTATTGATGATGAGGTTATCAAGTCTCCAGCTTTTTCTGTCGGGGCTGGTAATGAAAAACAGATTGTCAGCGGTCAAATGGAGGTTGAGGTTTCTTCTGGCGGCTTTACAATTTTAGACGGAACTACAGCAACCTCCCTTAAGGTTATTGAAAAGCTTATAAAAGGTATGATCCTTGAGACAGATCAAGGCAGGGTTTTAGTTAGAGATGTTACACTTGAGAGTGAATCAGGTGAAAATATTATCCCTACTATGAAAGCAGAAACTACGGATGGTTGCACCATAACGGATGGTGGGCATATAAACAGTTCAACAGAAGGATGGATTACCGCAGATGGAGTTGATGATGCTTCGGCATCATTCCACACATTTGAGTCGGGAGTATCAACTGGCACAGTAACCGTTGCACTTAGCGAGCAGAAAACAGCATATAAATATAGACTAAGATCTTATAGTAATGCAGTAAGCATGCCTAAAAATATTACCGTTAGCTCCAAAATTGGAGCAAGTGCATGGACGGTGGTGGACACGCAAAAAAACTTGAATTGGGGAAACAGCCAGTGGCAAGATTTTATTTTTTCTAATCTTGTTACATTTGATCAATTAAAATTTGAATTTTCAAATTCATCTAGTGGAACAAATATTCAAGTTGATGCCCTTGAAATAATAGAAGCATCCACTGAGAACTCATGCGTTATTAATCTGCCTGCCGCTCCGACAAAAGTATTTCAAAATCCATTACAGGGTGACCTCCTTACTGTTGGGGCAGGGACAACTGCAACAACTTTAGATACATCAGAAGATATTATTAGTGGTGAGCATCTATTTATTGACGGTGTTGCAGGAGTAGCGGGAATAGTCACTTTCGCAGATGGCATATATACTACTGATATAACCTCTTTCGGTTTGACCGCCCCACCACAATACGCCTCACGTAGAATTAATAACGTCTTTGCCCTAGGGGCAGGAGGAGTTGGTGAATATATTGGCCCTAAACTTGAAATAGCGGAAAAAGTAACTCCTACGAATCCTAATCTTGATATACTCGACTTGTTCGGAGATGGGTCATGTAAGATGTATTACCCATTCAACGGTGATGCATCTAACTATGGTGCAAAATCTGTAGTCATAAATACTGATAACATTACATTTATTGATCGTGGGGATAGACAAGGTGCCAACTTCAGCGCAACTAAAAATGTTGAGTCTTATTTTGTGTCAAATAAGACTTGTTGTTATGGTTTCTACTTTAAGGGACTTCCTGCACAAATATCAGCCAATGTAAGTTTGGGAACGGTTGGGTTAGCTGCAAACGCTGTATATATAAATGCCGCAAACGCAGAATTTGTTGCAAGAGATAACTCTGAATTTGATGATGGAAATTGGCATTATCTAACATCGAATAGTGTTAACGGGGTTACGACTGTTGAGGTAGACGGGAAGGTTATAGCAAATAAAGCCCAAGTAGCTGGTTATACAGTAGGTATTCAGTCCTTTAGGGTAGACACCACGTTATCAGAAGTACGGGTATTTGACAGAGGGCTAACATCCGCAGAGGTAGCTACACTCGGATCTACTTCAATAGAAAGCACTTTGCCTGCTTTTATTGATGAATCGACAACAGCATCCCAGATTGTTTTAGCTTCTAGCGAATCAATAAAAGATAAAATCTTTGTTGAAGGTGGGATTCATAATAATATTTTATGTGATGATACGATAGATGCAAAGGTTTCCAGTGTAAGTGATCAAGTTTCTGTGTCGGAGGACGTAAGCCTCATCCCCACAATGACTGGAGAAACAACCGACGGAGTTACAATAACTAGCAACCGCAATTATGCCGGATCATGGTATCCGTGGAAAATAGGTGATAAGCTTGGTGGTGTTTTAGATGCTTTCTCTGCTGTTTTTGTAGATCCAACAGACTTAATAATTGATTTTGGAGAGGCAAAACGTGTCACTAAGTATAGAATATCCGCCCCTATGCTAGGAACATGGTTCCCGCAACGATGCCCCAAATCTTGGATAATGTATGGTTCTATGAATGGAACGGATTGGACAGAAGTAGATAATGTAACGGATCAATCATCTTGGACGGAAGGGGAGATTAAGGAGTACTCTTTATCTACGGCTGTTGATTATAGATTTTTTAAGCTATCAATATCCGCTAATAATGGTTCAAGTTCCGGTGAATATGTAGCTATAGGGGAGTTAGAGCTGTTAGAGGGCGCTTTTACCACTACGACTACAGTTAATCTAGAAACCCCGCTCGTAAAGGTTCCGGCTAAAGTAGCAATCCCTGACAGGTACACATTATTTCCTACAGGCTATACTTCTGAATTATCAGACGGGAAGATTAAAATAACTTCGGATAAAATAGTTCTTCCAGAAAACGAGGATAATAAACAGCTTGCAATGGCTGTGCGGTCACCGGAAGATATACGCTTTACTGACGGTAAAATTTATATTCAGGAGAAATTATAATGAGCAAGCTCATACATAAAGTTGAACAGCAGTCAGGTGTTTCAATTCATCGCGAAATTCCGGCAATGCGAGATTCAAAGGATTTTGATACCAGCCAGATAAGCGAAAGGACACGCACAGCATGGAAAAAAATTTGTGTGGGTGGGAATGCTGCTGTTGAAGATTATAAGCATGTGCTTGCTTCAATCATGGGTAGTAACGTTGTTGATGAGATTTTGAAATAATACAATAACTTTAGATTGCGGGACACTTATTTAAGTGTCCCGTTTTTTTATGATAAAAACAGGGTTGCCATTCTGCGCTATGAAATATATTTTTCTTTTCACGGGTCGTTTTTTTGAAGTTATTCAACATATTTCATACCACTCATCCGAGTAGGTGGAGTTTGGATTTTTATGATATCAAAATGGTTTAATTTATCTATTGAGACAAAGCTTGCTGAACTTGAAGAAGCTTCTCTTCTCAGGAAGATCCCTTCCATTGATAACGGAGCGGAGAAAGAGCTTTCGTTTAAGGGACGAAAATTTTTGAACCTTGCTTCTAACGATTATCTTGGGCTTGCCAGTGATGAACGTCTCAAATCTGCTTCTATTCAAGCTATTTGTGATTATGGAACGGGGGCTGCTGCTTCACGTTTGGTAACAGGCAATTTCAAATTGTACGATATTTTGGAGCACGAGTTTGCACAGTTCAAGGAGCAGGAAGAGGCGATGCTTTTTTCATCTGGTTATGCCGCAAATCTAGCGATTATAGATTCCTTTGCTAATCGGCAAACAGTGGTTTTTTCAGATAAGCTTAATCATGCCAGCATTCTCGACGGGATTAAAATGTCAGGAGCCAAGCACGCTCGTTATCAACATAATGACATTGAACACTTAAAAAAGCGTCTTGAATCGTTTAAAGATTCATTATCTAAAATCTTAATTACTGATACCATTTTCAGCATGGATGGTGATCTTGCCCATATTGAGGAAATCTCCCAAATTTGCAAATTCTATAATGTTATGCTTGTAGTTGATGAAGCCCACGCTGAGGGGGTATTTGGTGCAGGGAAAGGACTTTGTTTTGAACGAAAGGTTTCAAATCTTGTTGATTTACATATGGGAGCTTTTTCAAAAGCATTCGGATCGCATGGCGGGATGGTTTCAGGTCGTTCCGATTTAATATCTTTTCTCAGAAATAAAGGGCGCTCATTTGTTTTTTCAACTGCGCTTCCTCCTGCTGTAGTCGGAGCCAATATAGCTTCTCTTAGATTAGTTTCGACTGACCCTTCTATGGGGGAAAGGGTTCTTGATCATAGTCGGGCTTTGAAAAAAATTCTCGAAAGTGAAGGCTTTGATTGCGGGAACTCTGAAAGCCAGATTATTCCGGTTCTTTTAGGTTCAAATAAGCTTGCATTGCAGGCTCAGGATTATCTTATGGAAGAGGGGATTTATACTGCGGCAATCCGACCCCCGACGGTTCCTATGAATACTGCCCGTCTTAGACTTTCACTGCGCGCGGACTTAACAAACGCTGATATTGAAAAAGTTAAGCGTGCTTTTGTTACCCTTAGAAAAGAGATTTTATCGTGAGTTTAACTTTTGTCGGCGGATGGGCAACGGTAAAAGAGCAATATCCTGTTTTAGCCGAATCTGGTGATTTTTTAATTCCTTTTGTGGACTTCATCCCGGAAGAGTTACCTGATTATCTTACTGGCGGTAAAATCATTGTGGGATGGTCAACAGGGGCGCATATATTATTGAAAGAATGTTCCCATTTATTTTCTATGTATGATCAGGTGATTTTAATCGCTCCGTTTTTGTCTTTTATCGATTCATTTCATGAAAAAATCTTAAGGAAGATGATTTCAGGATTACATAAAAATCCTGCTGTTGTTGTTCGTTCTTTTCATAATAATTGTGGTGAAAAGTTAGATCTTTCTTTAGCTGAAGAAAATGTCGATGCACTTATAGCAGGGCTTGAATATCTTATATGTTCCCGAATCGATTTTGCAGACGGTTCTTCTTTAGCGAATTTAGTACTTGTTCATGGAAATAAAGATAAGATTGTAAAAGAAGCCGCTTTTGATTCTGTTGCACAAATTCTTCCACAAGCAAGGATTCTTAGACTTGAAAGTGGTCATAAAGTCTCTGAAAGTGAAATAATAAATTTGATTAAGGGGCCTTAAGAGCGTGAAAAATAGGATTAAGCAATGTTTCGGTAAAGCCGCAGCCTGTTATGGTGATGCGGCTTCTGTTCAAAAGAAAGTGGCTTTTCAATGCGCTCAATATTGCCCTGAAGGACAGTTTAAAAAAGTTTTAGATGTTGGTTCAGGTGTCGGTTTTCTATTTAGTGAGCTGAAAGATAGAATTGTATTTGATTCTTATGTGTCTCTGGATTTAGTGCTCCCCATGCTTTTGGAACAGAAAAAATTATCAGTACCTTTATTAGTTGCGGCGGATGGTGAAAATATTCCTCTACAAAAAAAACAATTTGATTTGCTTGTTAGTTCTTCAGCTATGCAATGGTATTCAAATCCAGAAGAATCCATTCCTCAAAGTTTTAAAATGTTGAAGCGCGGAGGATGTTTTACCATTGCAATTTTTGTTAAAGGAACGCTTTGTGAGCTTGCAGATATCAGTTTAAAAACGGGGTTCGGTTCTGTAAAAGAACTAAAAGATGCTGAATTTTATATGGGAATTATTTCTGGCATTTCGAATGTCCGCGTCAGTTTTAATAGAATGCGACACGAAGTATATTTCCCTTCAGTTATAGAGTTTTTACGGAATCATAAACGAACTGGCGCAGTGGCCTCAAGCGGAAGTATTTCATGGGGAAAGTCTAAATATTTAAATTTTATTAAAGAATACGAAAAAAAATATGGTGGAGAGCAGGGGGTAAGAGCTTCTTATGAAGTTCTATTTGCTTATGGGGAAGTCTTTTAGCAGTCACGAGTCACAGTTGTTTCTTTTGACTTTTTAACTGCTTCGGAAGAGTATTCATCAGGTTTTGGATTAATGAATTGTTAGGAGTTATATATGCTAGTAAAGGATTGGATGACCAAAGAGGTTTTAACCCTCGTTCCTAGTGTGTCTATAGATAGCGCCGTTGAAATGATGAGGGAAGTCGGAATCAGACAGATTCCGGTCACTGAAGCTTCCGGTCTTGTTGTCGGTATAGTTTCAGACAGGGATATCCGTGATGCGATGCCTTCAAAGTATTTAGCCGGAGATAGGGCTTCTATTGAAGGTGAAGGCTTGAAGGGACTTAAGATTAAAGATATTATGACTCATGATCCTTTTGTTGTAGCTCCTGATACGTGTATGGAAGTTGCCGCTGGTATTTTGCTTGATAATAAAATTGGAGGACTCCCTGTTGTTGATGAGTTCGGGCTTGTCGGTATTATTACCGAAGTCGATATCTATAGGTTTTTGACAACAGTAACTGGCGTAAATCGTGGGAGTTCTCAATTTGCGTTTATGCTGGAAGATTCAGCCTCAGCTCTGGAAGACGTTTTGAGCGATTTGTGGGCAAGAGGTGTCAGACTTTCAACTGTGATTACTTCTTACGAAGGTATCGATCACGGATGCAGACAGGTTTTTATCTGGGTTCAGAGGCTTGATGAAGATACTGTAGACTCTTTAGTTGCTCATTTGAGAAAAACTTACGATCTAAGATATTACGTGCATAAAGGTGAGACATTTAAAATTGAATTTTAATGTTTTATGTTTAAAGTTTTAGCAAAGCCGATCTTTTCTAAGGTCGGCTTTGTTTTTTATAATACTGGGGAAAAAGACTTATTGGTGATCTGCTTTGATGGGTAGTTTGATGGTAAAACAAGTAAAGTTTTCAACAGACGAGTGAACTTCCATAATCCCATTATGCAGTTCCGTAATAATAAAATATGAAATTGATAATCCAAGTCCGGTACCTTTACCGATTTCTTTAGTAGTAAAGAAGGCGTTGAAAATCTGGCTTTGAATCTCTTTATCCATACCAGGACCATTATCTTCAATTTCAATAATTAGGTTATCCTGTTCGGTATACAGTCGTATTTTTATACAAGGTTTTTCTGTTAGATATTTCTTTTCATCCATGGCTTCAATATCATTTTGAAAGATATTAAACAGAACTTGTTGAATCATATTTCTATCACAAGAGATATCTGGTATATTTTTTTGATATTCATGAGCTATATCAATATCAATATTTCTTATTTTTTTGTCATTCCAGTCAGAAGTATTTAGTACTAGATCAAGCGTCTCTTGTAATAAGTCTTTAATATTCACAATGGATATTTCTTGAGAGCTTTTACGACTGAAATTAAGCATATTTCTTACTAACTTTGAAGATCGTTCACCTGATTCTGCAATTTTATCTAACATGGAATCAATACCTCTTTTTTTGGCATATCTACTGATCGATTTAAAAGGTATTGCGAGTTCTTTTGCGGTTGATTTATTTTTTTGTAAGGGTTCAAACAAGCGTCTATTGATATTTTGTGCATAGCCTATGATTGCGGACAAAGGATTATTAATTTCATGCGCCATTCCAGCGGCAACCCCGCCTAAAGAAAGCATCTTATCTGATTGAACAATCAGTTCTTCCATATTATTTTTTTCAGTAACGTCATCAATCCTTATTATTATTCCGCTTAAATCTTTTGTTTTAACGGGAAAAACATATATATTGTCATATAGTTTCTTATTCTTAGACTCTCGGATTATATTGTATACTGTTTGAGTTTTTCCAGTATCAATTGCTTGACGGATAATATTCATTTCCTGTTCAAGTCTTGGGAAAAAAACAGTTAAAGGATAACCAGTAACTGTTTTTGAATCAAAACCAGTAGCCAATTCTGCTTCAGAGTTCCAAAATGTTATTTTATAATCTAAGTCTATTCCTATAAGGATTGAAGGCATAGAGTTTATAATACTTGATAAGTATGATTGAAGTTTTTTAATTTCTGCTTCTTTAATTTTTCTGCTGCTGATATCAATATGAGTGCCGACCATGCGTTCAGGATTACCGCTAGAGTCTCTTTTGACGACCTTCCCCCTGCTCATAATCCATATCCATTTCTTTGATTTGCTGCGCATTCTGACTTCAATTTCAAAACATTCATTTAGTTCAAAATGTCGCAAAACTTCAGTTTCAATTTCTGTGAGATCATCAGGATGAATTAAGTTACGCCATGTAGAATAGCTGTTTGGAAAATCACCGATTTTATACCCTAACATTGAAAACCACTGTGAACTGTAAAAAACATCACCAGTTAAAATGTCCCAATCCCAAAGTCCGTCTTGTGTGACATCAAGAGCTTGATTAAATAGTTCTTCTCTATCAGCTATATCTTTCATTAGAATTGTTTGGGTTAGTGAATAGAATAAAAATAGCCACCAAAGCGGTAGTGTTGCTCCAGTATAGTTTTCAAACATTTCAAAGCGATTTGAAATGCCAAGCCACTCGATAATCATGAATGAGAGGTAAAATAGTTCAAATATTAACAGGAAAATTAGAATTGAATTTCTAATCTCTTTTAATTTTAGTGAATTGTGTAGCACTAAACATACTGTTAAAAATATAATTAAGAAACTGATGATGTCTAATGATGATATAATAGTATTATACATAATATTACCATTTTGATGTTCTATAATACCATGCTAAAAAAGAAATGCTACACGCTAAATATGACAAATGCTCAATTAAATTTGCAATATCGCTGAATAAAAATGTTTCAATTACAGTCATAAAACATGCAATTAAAAAAAATAGGAAAGATAAAATTAGTGAAATTGAATTTGGAATGCGTGCTAACATTGATCTGTTCCAAATAACAAACCCTAATACTGCAATACAACTTATTAATGATATTAATTCAATTGGCTCAATTTGCTCAAACATATTAAATGCCTCTGATGTATTTTTAAAAAGCTAAAAAATAAAACAAGGTTGTAAATCATAGGTTTACGCAGATTAAGTCTATTTTTATTGATAACAAATATATCCCATGTGTTTTTTTTTTGAAAGCTATTTAACATATAGTGAAGTCGTTGCAGTTATTTTATGAATATAAAAAGTTTTCTACGGTTGATTTAACTAAAAAAGTCCGCATCAGAATTAATTGATGCGGACTTTTTTAGTTGTAAGAGGTAAGGTAAATTAATCTTTAAGATTTAATTTTTGAGCTTCTTCATAGGCCTGTATATTTATCATATTCAATGTCAGCAGTGCTGATAATAGGTTCATGTTTTTTTCATTTGCAAACTGTGAAGCTGCTAAATACTGGTTAGGGTCTATGTTTTGTTTTTTTTCAAGCCATGCCTTCAACTTTTCTGTAGCGGATTTTTTTGTAGGTTTTTCTATTTCAGGAGCTTGCTTTATTGCATCTCTCTTTAGCTCTTCCAGTTTACGCTTTAAATTGCGCCTTTGTGTTCTGAGTTCTTCTTGTTCAGAATATAGTAGCTTTTCTCTGTTGACTAGCAGTTCATTTTTTCTATCAAAATTTCTGGAAATTTTTTTACACAGAAATATTGTGACCAGTGTTGCTAACATGAGAAATATTAAGGTGATAACCATTAAAATGACATCTTATAATCGCTTGGTGTAAGCGGTTTTACAGCTGTGTTGTCAGCTTCATCATCGTTTTTATACCTGGGTTCTGTTATGGAATATTCTGCTTTGATAATTTCATCTTCAAGTAAAGATATTTCAGATTTTAAACGATCCATGGATCTGGTCATGTGAGCTTTTTTTAATTCGAAAGCTTTTTTTCGCTGATCATATTTTGCTGTACGTCCAGCATATACAGAGTAGCAAATGAAGGCATAAATTACGTCGACAATGAGAATTATAAGCAGTTCCATTAGGGGTATCCTTACGGGTATTAAACTTTGTGAATGATATTACATATGTCTTAAGTTTACAAGGATAAATTGTTTGTAAACTGTGAGAATAGAGGCTTTGTTAAATAGAATTTTTTAGTTGTAAATACTAATGTTTTTGCAACAAACCATTTGAATTTTTTATGAAGTGAGTTATGAAATAAGAAAGATTAAAAATACTATTATTGCTTTATGAGGTTAGGATGACGGATACCGAGCTATTTACTGATGACGAACTCCTTTTTACAGGGGAAGAGGTTGAAGAGCGTTCTGTTGAAAAGGCGAAGCCTTGGCGCGTCCTCATTGTTGATGATGAACCTGATATTCATGCGATGACTCAAATGGTTCTTGGAGATTTTTCCTTTGAGGGACGAAAAGTAGAATTTGTCAGTTCTTATACCGGGAAAGAGTCTTTAAAGGTTTTAAAAAAAGACCTCGAAATTGCTGTTGTCCTTTTAGATGTTGTAATGGAGACAAGTACAGCGGGGCTCGATGTCGCAAGGCGTATACGGACTTTTGTAAATAATTCTTTTGTAAGAATAATTCTAAGAACTGGCCAGCCTGGGATTGCTCCTGAACATAAGGTTATTACTGAACTTGATATTAACGATTACTGGCAAAAAGCCGAACTAACTTCGCAACGTTTGACTACCTCACTTACAACTGCGCTGAGATCATACCGTGATTTGCGTAAGATTGAACAAAACCGTGTAAGCCTTGCACAGCTTGCAATGTCTGTCGCACATCAAATTAGAAACAGAACAATGACTATTACCGGTTTTGCTAATCTGGCTACGCGTAAACTTGATCAAGATTCTGAAATTATAAAATATTTGGATACTATTTCTGAGGAATCAGGACGACTTGAAGAAGTTGTGGATAGTGTCTCCGACTATGCTTCAATTGATAATTGTGATCATCAAAATTCTGAAATTTTTCTCCTTCTGGAAGAGGTCGTCGCTGAAGTTAAAAACTTTGCTGCAAGCCAAAACAGGAATGTAGAGTTTGATATAAGTCTCAAACATGCTGTTATTGATGGGCGTCCAGACCTGTTTAAAAAAGTTATTGGAGAGTTATTGAAGAATGCTGTCTTATTTAGTGATGAATATTCACCTCAGGTTAAACTTGAGGTGAAGGTTGATTCGGAATTGTGCCATATAAAAATTACTGACAATGGGGTAGGAATTACAGATGCTGACCTTCCATATATCTACGATCCTTTTTTTACTAAAAGACCTAACGCTGTGGGGATGGGGTTAAGCATTGTTCGCAGGATTGTAGACGGTTATAACTGGACTCTAGAATTTTATAAAACTGATGATCAGCAGACAATTTTTTCTTTGGTAATACCTATTTGACTTATACTATAATTCATAAGAGAGGGTAAGATGGGGGGAGGTCACGATACTATTAAGGATGATGAACTTTTTTTTGCTGATGAATTAATTGAAGAATATAAGGATCATGCTTCTAGTTCTGATAGGAAATGGAAGATTCTTATAGTTGACGATGAAAAAGATGTGCACAGTACAACAAAACTTGTACTTGATGATGTTATATTTGAAGGTAGAAGTCTCGATTTTATAAGCGCTTATACTGGTGACGAAGCTCTTGAGATAATGCGTGAGCATTCTGATATTGCGGTTATTCTACTTGATGTTGTGATGGAAACAACTCATGCAGGGCTTGATGTTGTGCGTATTATCCGTGAAGAAATGAATAATAAAATGGTCAGGATAATTCTTAGGACCGGACAACCCGGGCAGGCTCCTGAACGTAAAGTTATTATCGAATACGATATTAACGATTATAAGCACAAAGGGGAGCTGACAGCGCAACGTTTGTTTACTTCCGTTCTTGCAGCTTTGCGTTCGTATAGAGATATACTTGTAATTGATCAGAACAGAAAAGGCTTAAAGTATATAATTGAAGCCTCTGGAAGTCTTTTTAAGCAGAAATCCATAGGCCGCCTTGCACAGGGTGTTCTTACTCAGGTTATTTCGCTTTTAGGGCTTCATGATTCTGTCTACATGGATGGAGACGGTATGGCTGTTTCCAGTTTAGAATCAGATGCGGGGAAGATGCGTATTATAGCTTCGACTGGACGTTACTCCTCATGCCGTGATTCTGTTGATAATTGTCAGGAAATAACTGAAGAAACAAGACAAAAATTTGAAAATATAAGCAAAATAGGCCATGGGAAATTTATTGGAGAAGATTATGTCGGCTATCTTCCTACTACAGAACATGGATCTCACTTACTGTTTGTTGAGGGGTGCGGAAAAGAACGCAGTGAGCATGATGAAGATTTATTAAGAATTTATTCTGACAATGTAGGAGTTGCTTTCGATAATATCTATCTGAATCAAGAGGTGTTAGATACCCAGAAAGAAATTGTCCGTGTGCTTGGTGAAGTAGTTGAATTTCGCTCTAAAGAGACAGCTTATCATGTTATTAGGGTGTCAGAAGTGACACGTATTTTAGCAACGGCTTTAGGGCTTGACGAAACATATATTGATGAATTGTATTATGCTTCACCTATGCATGATGTCGGCAAAATTGGGATACCTGATTCAATTCTATTGAAGCCGGGGAGCCTTACTCCTGATGAAATAAAGATTATGAAAACTCATACAGAAATAGGTTACAGCATACTCAAATCAAGCAAAAGAAAACTTTTGAAAACAGCGGCGATTATAGCATATGAACACCATGAGTACTGGAATGGTTCCGGCTATCCAAGAGGCCTTAAAGGTGAAGAGATTGATATTGCCGGAAGAATTACCTGCATAACTGATGTGTATGATGCTCTTTGTAGTAAGCGTGTTTATAAGGATGCGTGGGATAAAGACAAAGCTACTGATTTTTTGAAAAAGAATCGTGGAAAGATGTTTGACCCTGCACTGGTTGATTTGTTTTTTGAAAACATTGATGCAATTTGGGAAGTGCAGAAGAAATATCAGGATTAAGTTTTTCTATCATATCTTATTAAAATTTGATTAAAGAGAAAGCCCGAAACCATGAACAAGTATAGTTTATGACTTCGGGCTTTAATTTTTTAGATATAGGCTATTATACTCGTACGTCAGGCTATTTTTTCTTCCATGAGTTTTCTTCACCTATAGCAAGGCGGCGAATATTTTCTCTGTGAGTCCAGAATAAAAGTACTGTGAGAATACATCCCAGCAGGATACATCCAAAATTTCCGGTGAGTAAGGCCATGACAGGTAATGATACAGCAAGAGTCAATGATCCCATTGAAACATAGCCGGAAAGCATAATTACGATTATGCAGAAAACTACCGACCAAAGGGTTGCCGCTGGAGCAAGAACTAAGAAGGCTCCGATTGTCGTTGCAACGGCTTTACCGCCTCGCATATCCAAAAAGATAGAGAAAACGTGACCTACAACTGCGGATAAGGCAACCAGAGATAAAAACATCCAGTTGTGGCTGTATTGTGCTGCCATAAGAACAGGGATAAATCCTTTAGAAATATCTAATATCAGAGCCGCGACTCCGTACTTAAATCCGCATAAACGAGCTACGTTTGTAGCTCCTGTATTTTTACTTCCGTGCGTGCGAGGGTCGATACCACAGCTTATCTTGGCAACCAACAGGCCGAAGGGGAGAGAACCCAGGAAATAAGCGAAGACTAACCAGAATATCCAGAGCATATATAAACTCCTTTAGTTTTAGTTGTTCATTAAAAACTATTCTTCCAAAGCTTCAACTACTCTGATCTCATTTGTAAGCGGATCAATTTTGTTGAATCTGATTTGAAATAATTGTCCGGGATAAAGTTTATCTCCAAGCATGGGCCGCGGAACTCTTACATTAATCTGAATTTCAGGCATAGCAAGAGATGTCAGGGGACCGTTATCATCAACAACAGCGGCAGACTGCCATTGTTTCTTGTTTTGTGCGAGGTAAAGAAGTTTCCAATACCTTGGTCTGAATCTCTGAATCTTAATGACAGCCTGCAGCCTGCTTTGCAGTGTGTCAGCCAGAGTAGTCAGTTCATCACTGGTCCAAAGAGGGTGCTCCGTTTGTAAATAGGTGCACATTTGCGCCATATTTATGAAATCCGCATATCTTCTGAGCGGTGATGAAATGGGACTGTATCCTTTAACCGCAAGCGTAGCATGTTTTTTGGGTGTAGTCTCCATATGCGGAGGAGCCATGTGCCTGACTCGTTTGAAAATTTCGTGCGGCTGCGTCACAATTCCTCTTAAATCAGAGGGGAGTACAATATCTTGAGTTCTGTAGAGAAGCGGAAATTCATGTTCTTCAGCAAATCTTCCAAGCCCTGAGTTTGCCAGAATCATAAATTCACTGATAATCTGATCTGCTTTAGTCGTATCGTCTTTTGAGCTTATATTTACAGAAACTTTTTCAGGCCAACCGGTGAGTGAGATTTCAGGCTCAGGTTTACGAATTACAACTGCGCCGTTTTTAATTCTGTGAGAAATAAGTTTTTCAGACAGCTCAAAAGCTAAGGCCATTTCTTCATCAGTGCCGTCTTCAAGCATTTGCTCAACAGCAACATATGTGCTGTTGTCAGTTATTTTTACCCATCCTGTTTTAGGAGAAACTGATATTAAATCACCCGTGGCGTCCAGTTCAAAAGTTGTAATTAGAGCAGGGCGAACTTCTCCTGAAAATAGGCTGAAGGCACCTATACCAAGCTCTTCAGGGAGCATGTGACTGGTTCCTTCCGGAAGATATATGCTGGTTCCTCTGTTAAGGACAGCCTGATTGAGTTTGCCTCCGAAATCCCAGTCCATGCACGGGCGGGCCAGAGCTATTGTCAGAGTATATCCACCGTCATTATTCTTTTTAAGATTAAAAGCATCGTCAATGTCGCGTGTTGTTGCTGAATCTATGCTGCGCATTGGCAGAGGATACGGTTCTGCGGCTTTTGTTTCTACAGCTTTGACTAGTCTAGTTATTTCTTCAGTATGGTCGGCGGACCAGCTGTTATCATGAGTATAGTCTGCTTCATCAAACAAGAAATTATGGTGCGGGTATACAATTCCCCATCCTTGGGCCAGCACTAAGGCCAGATGAGGATGGTCTGGAAGTCCTTTTTTTAAAGCAATCCACATTTTGTGAGATTTTTCGTCGTTAATTCCCGCTATACGTTCATGAAGAAAAGTTTTTAAATATTCAATTGTTTCATCAGACATATCTGGAATTTGGGCTTTGCTTATAGTGCTGCCGGATTCACGTGCGTTCCAGATTTTTTTGAAAAGATTCTGTCCGGCCGTCATCGCTTCTTCGAACTGCTTTTCTTCTGCCTGCTGTTGTAAACGCTGTTCAACTTTATCTTGGGTATAAATAATAAACTCAGGCGGCTGAAATTTGAAATGAGTTTTTGCCGCAAGCATAGCTCGCCCTATCGCGGAAATTTGATCAGAGTCAGGTGCTTCCCATAATAAGCCCGCAAACCACGAGAGTTGGGCTTTTTCAAGTTCACCCTGTGCAAGATCCCATATTTCCATAATATCAAGCCCAGCCTGGATTTCACCGCGCTTTTCTTGATGGCTTAGCATCAAATCTAGCATTTCCTGACGAGTTGAGTTCACGGAGTATTGAGGGCCGGTCCATGGCAGAACCCGGGCCGCAGGCATTTTAGTTTCTCTTTTATTAATGGTGTAGAGTTTAAGTTTACCAGACTGTTCTTCCATTACAAATGCAAGTTGTGGCTGGTTGCCGTGCATAAACTCTACAATATTTCCGGGTGCGACATAACGCCCGTCATTGAATAGGGACATGTAATTCCTTCTTTAAAATTCTCATCTCAGCTATATTTCAGCGGTGTTGGAATGTGACATTTTGTTTGTAATATATAAATTTAATTGAATATCCCGGATACATGTAGAAAGGTATCCGGGATATTTAGTAAGGTCTGTTTTTTAATGTTTGAAGGAGCGTTGTCCGGTAAATACCATTGCAACCTGCGGGGTGGATTCGTTAACAGCTTGAATCACTTCGTGGTCTCTAATGGAACCGCCAGGCTGAGCTATAGCGGTTATGCCTTGTGCCATGCAGAGGTCCACACCGTCGCGGAAGGGGAAGAAACCGTCAGAAACAAGTACAGATCCTATGAGCCCGCCTCTTGCTTCAACTGCTTTTTTTTCTATTTCTGCAAGATCTTCTGCTGCCTGTTCATCTTTCATCGCTTTTAATTTGAGTTCAAAAATAGACATTTTGAATTTTTCAAAAGCTAAAAGGTCAGCATATTTTGTGCGTGCTTTGTTTACAGCTAGCTCAACACAGCCTACGCGGTCCTGTTCACCTGTGCCGATGGCGGTTGTAACACCGTCACGCGCGAAAATGACAGAGTTGGAAGTGACTCCTGATTCAATAGCCCATGCAAAAAGCAGATCGTCAGCTTCTTTCTTAGTAGGAGTACGAGCTGTGTAGCTTGAACCTTCCTTTTCGGCCACAGCAGGAATGAAGTCTTCTGCGTTGAGGATTCTGTTGCGGAATGAGAATTGTAAAACCATACCGCCGTCCATCAGAGATTTGATGTCGAGGAATGGTTGGCCTACGAGTTTATCAAGGTCCATGATTCCTGGAATCTGCAGGATGCGTAGGTTTTTGCGCTTCTTCAAAATTTCGAGTGTGCCTTCTTCAAAAGACGGGGCGGCGACAACTTCAAAATATGCGCCGTCAATTATTTCTACAGCTTCCATTGTGAGGGGGCGGTTGACTATAATTGCTCCGCCGAAAGCTGCTATACGGTCAGACTGAAATGCATTTCTAAGTGCGGTTCCTACACCTTTTTCAGACCAAGATGCGCCGCAAGGGTTATTATGTTTTAAAATAATCGCTGCAGGCTTAGCGGTAAGATACTGCAGAATGTTCAAAGCATTATCAACATCGGTAAGATTTGTTTTTCCCGGATGTTTGCCTGCCTGTAGCATGTGTTCTTCGGTCAGAGCAGAAACGAGTCCCTGTCCTTCTCCGCGGAATTTAACACCGTCGAATTCTAATCCGCCGGAAACTAATTCATATAAAGCTGCAGGCTGGTCGGGGTTTTCACCGTAACGCAGGCCCTTAGTTTCCCCTTCGATTTCCCAGGTCCTTTTTTTGAAGGTTAATTCCTGTTCTCCTAAACGAACTGTCATATCCGCTGGAAAAGGGTCCTGTGAGAGGGTATTGTACATTTTTTTTAGATCGCTCATGGGTATTCTCCTAAGTAATTGCCTTGTGGATGAACGCTAATAGCACAGGCTTAACTGACGGGCAATTTTGAATTGCGGTACTACCCCGCTTTTTGTTAGGCTAATTACGTTGCAAGGGATTAAAAGTTTATATATTTTTAATAACTTCGCTCACTACTTTAATCTGGAGAAAATATGTCTGAAGGTTATATGGAAAAAGCTCTGCTAAAGCTTGCAAAACAACTTAACGCTTATGATGAAGCTTCGTTAACTGAGCTTTGGAACAAATATGAAGCCATTGTTGCTGAATTTGAGCCCACCAGAAAATGGGAAGAATCAGCAATTGTTTTCGGCATGATACAGGCTATCCGGCTTAAAAATCAGCTTTTTAATTATCATTGGTCAGATTCTTGCGGACCTGAAGCCATGTCTCCGAGGCCTGACTTTATCCCTTTGAAGCAGGAAGATGATCTTATGATCAACAAAGAACAAAATCCTGAATCAGGGGTTGACGGCAGGGACTCCGACAGTAAAAGGTGCAAGATACTTAGCTTCGGGCCCAGGAAGGACAGCTAGTCCTTTCATTATATAGTAATAGTAGCGGATGCTGTCGACGTAATCGACGGCCTCGTATCCTCGGGTGTAACCATAGCGAGTCAGGGAATTATACTTAGGCATGGTCAGCAGTGGAAATATCTGCTTTAAAGATCTCCATGTTCCAGGTTGTTTCCCTACATATTTTGCGATATCAATCGCATCATAAACGTGTCCTAAGCCCTGATTATAAGCTGCGAGAGTGAAGAACCAGCGGTCCCACCCATGAACATTGCGACTGTCCAATTTATCCCATAGGTATTTTAAGTACTTGGCCCCGGCAGTAATTGACTGTTTGGGGTCAAGCCTACTGCTTATTCCCATCAGGTTAACTGTATCTAAAGTTAACTGCATTAATCCTTCAACACCTGTTTTACTTCTGGCAAGCGGATTAAACCGCGATTCCTGATACATTACTGCAGTCAGTAGTAATGGGTCAATGTCATATTTTTTTGCAGCGACTATTATATACTTTTGATAGTAAGGAAGCCGATTTTTTATGTCATTGCGTAATGAGTATAGGGTATAGAAATCCGTTTCATCTGGAAAAAAGCCGAAGTATAGTTCCCGCTTATTTTCAAGAGTTCCGTTTGTTGTAATGAGATTCCAATAATCTTCACATTTATCGGTTAAACCTTCTACATCGTCGCGCCAGTACCATCTGTATTCCAGGTCATCTCCGAAGCTGTCAGTTACCCTTAGTTGGTGTAAAAAAGGTTGCAGGGGTTTAAAAGCGCCTGCTTCAACCAAATGGAATCTAAAATTTTTATCCGTTGCCAGTTCAAGTAGGGGGGCTAAGTGATTGGCCGTGTCACCGGTAACAAGGGTTGGTGTACAGAGAATTTCTTTTGAAAGTCTTTTGAAAGTTTTTATAAGGTCAGGATTGTTAGGGGTAAAAACCGCTTGATCGCATAATTCGAAAGGCGTTCTGAGTTCAAATCTTCGGATATTATGCAATAGCAATGCAGGACTGGATTCATATATTGGGCCGGCTTTAATAGGATTATATTTGTTGTAATCTTCTGGGTTAAAACCGCTTGCAAGCATCAGATCAGCTTTTCCGGTTTCTAGAGCCTCAAAAGCCTTGTTGTGCGTGGGGTAGGGTGTTATTAAAAGTGTTACATTGGCGTAATCGCTGAATCCATCAAGGAGTTCTCGGTCAAAGCCAGGCCCCCAGGGTGAAAGTTGTGGAAAGTTGCGTTCAATGTCTACAGCTGCAACGCGGATGAAGGTTGGAAGCGGGATGTCATATTTAAAAAAATATAAAGTTGCTACGACAAATAAGCACGCTAAATACACAATAATATTGAATATATTTTGTAAATAGAGATTGAGTGTGCCCTTTTTAAGGCGATTTAATTTGCTTAAGTGTATTGACATTATCCTAAAAGATTTTTTACGCAAAAAACCCGTCTGCCGTTCAAAATATTTTATTTTCTCTTTTGGGGAGAAATAAAAAGGCGGTAAAACGAATCGTTTTTTTTATCTATACGTCAGACACAGTGTTACTATCAAGTCATCAAATTGCAGAAAAATTCTCACGGGTCGGATTTCCGTTTGAGAAAACTGCCCAAGGAGTACTTTAGGAATGTCGAACACGGTAATTATTGGAACCCAATGGGGCGATGAAGGCAAGGGTAAAATCGTTGACATGCTCGCAAGAGAAGCAGGCGCGATTGTTCGCTTTCAGGGCGGAAACAATGCGGGGCATACTCTCGTTGTCGCGGGTGAACAATGTATCCTGCATCTTATCCCTTCCGGAATTTTACATCCCGGAAAGAAATGTCTCATCGGGAACGGAGTCGTTTTAGACCCCGAAGTTTTCCTTGAAGAAATCGACGGCCTTAGCGCTAAGGGAATTGATGTTTCTCCTGATCGTTTGATGATCAGTAAAAAAACTCAGATTATCATGGCTTACCATAAGCAGATTGATAATTGTAGAGAGTCTTTCAAGTCTGATGAAAGCAAAATTGGAACTACAGGTCGTGGTATCGGTCCTTGCTACGAAGACAAAATGAACCGCATAGGCATCCGCGCTGCTGATTTGGCTGATCCAGAACTTCTGCGTGCAAAAATAGTAGACGGTCTTGTTGAAAAGAATGTTTTGTTTGAAAAACTTTTCAATGCAGAACCTCTTGATCCGGAAAAAGTATTTCAGGAGATTCTTCCTGTCGCTGAAAGAATAAAACCTTATCTTGGAGATGTTTCTTCCGTTATTCAGGATGTAAACAAAGATGGTGGTATTGTTCTTTTTGAAGGTGCACAGGGAATTCATCTGGATATCGATCACGGAACATATCCGTTTGTTACTTCATCCAACACTGTTGCAGGTAATGCTGCCGCTGGTGCAGGTTGCGGACCTCGCTGTCTTGAACGCATTGTAGGTATTCTCAAAGCTTACACAACAAGAGTTGGTAGCGGGCCTTTTGCTACAGAACTTTCTGATGAAACTGGCAATACTTTGCAGACAAACGGACATGAATTTGGTGCAACGACCGGTAGAAAACGTCGTTGCGGTTGGATTGACCTTGTCATCATCCGTGAAACAGCACGTCTTTGTGATCTCACTGAATTTGCTCTTACTAAATTGGATGTTTTGTCCGGTCTTAAAGAGATTAAACTCTGTGTAGGGTATGAGTATCGCGGTGAAGTGATTTCTTATCCTCCTCAGGAACAGAACGGTATGGCACATGTCAAACCAGTTTATGAAACTATGCCCGGCTGGGACGAAGATATCACAGGTGCTCGCACTTATGAGGATCTTCCTGAAGCTGCTAAAAAATATATTGGACGTATTGAAGAAATTACCAGTGTTAAAGTCGGAATCGTTTCTGTCGGTCCTGACAGAGAACAGACTATAGTACGTTAATTATGTTTACAGGTATTAAAGAGACTGCTTCGCGGCAGAAAATAGTTCTGCCCAGATTTGCCAAACTGGCTTTGCAGCCTCCTCAGTGCCTGCTTATTGAAGGTGGTTCAGCTGAAGACAGGCTCGATATGGCTCGTTATTGGGCTTGTCTGCTAAATTGTGAAAGCGAGGGGACTCCCTGTGGCAATTGCAAGCCATGTCTGCAAATAGCTGATAATGCTTTTAATGATTTCCTGATTATTGACCGTGTTGATGAAGACGGTGTCGAAAAACAGGATATTCCAGTAGATAATGTTCGCAAGTATTTCTCGGTCTGGGGCCAACCGCCCCATGGCCGGGGAACTCGCGTTACCGTAGTTGAGGAAGCTCAGCACTTAAACGGTAATTCTGCCAATGCTCTTCTTAAAACTCTCGAAGAACCACGTCCCGGAAATGTTTTTGTACTTACTGCTCCTCAGCGGGAGAGGTTGCTTGGAACTTTAGTCTCGCGCAGTTGGGTTATTACTCTTGCGTGGCCGACTGAAACTCAGAACAGCCCCGAAGTTTCCGACTGGGTAAATGGTATGCTAGGATTCTGGCGTTCCGGTCAGGGATGGTTTGCAAGAACTTCCGCAAAGGGTGCTCTTGATAAAGAACAGGCTCTCAAAGTCATAATAGGCTGCCAGCGTGAACTTCGTAATGCCCTCAAAGATCCACAATTAACGTCTGCAGCTAACGCTCTTTCCGGACTTTTCGATCCCAAAGGATTACGAAGGCTTGATCTGATTCTCGGCAAGGCTCAGGAAAATCTGAACTATAATGTAAATCCGGCATTAGTTCTCGACTGGGTTTGCACTGCAGCAATGCCTCGCAGAAAAAGATAGCATAAGGGACTGTGTTTTTTACTTAAAAATAAACCCCGATCAGACAAATGGGCCTGACCGGGGGTAAAAAACTTTTTTCCAAGTTGCTTAGATCCGCGCTTTAAACTCTTAAATCGGTTAAAATCTGTTGTTTTCCGAGTTAATTCAGAATCCGAATCCGATTTTCACCACTTAAACTGTTTAAATCTGTTGTTAGTAAGTTCTCCAGATACGCGCTTCAACCGCTTTGAGGGGTTCCGTTTAATCGCTATGCCGGATTGCCCGGCTGTTTCCAGTCTCTCCGTGGGCCCGAAGAGGAGATTCTAACAGAACTCTCGCAGTAGGATTACCCCTCGGCTTGAGCCAATTCAGGCTCGTTATGGGAATGTGATTTCAACGCTAGATTCACTCCCGTGGGGTTAAATGTTTACTCCTTTTTTAAGGGAGACTTCCATTGTTGATTTAAAAATACACATGTTGAATGAAATCGTCAAGTCATAAGCGAAAGTTAAGTTGTTTTTATATTTTTAAATTATATTATAAAAAATATGAAAATATTTAGGTGTTAGATGGTGATAGAGGTAAAAAAATATTTGAACTAATTTTTTGATTAAAAATAATCCCAAAAAATAAACCCCGACCAGAATATTGCATTCCGATCGGGGTGTTTAAATCTGTTTTTAAAATTGACTAAAGAAGTCGTACTTTAACCAGTTTTAGAGGGGTTCCATTTTTGCTAAGCCGGACATCCCGGCATTTTCTCATCTCTCCACGGGCCCACAAAAGGAGAGACTAACAGAACTCTCGCGTTTGGCTTACCCCTCAAGTTGAGCCTCTACGTCAGGCTCGTTATGGGAATTTGATATCAACGCTAAGTTCACTCCCGTTGGGGTTAGATAAAAGCCATTTATAATGGCTACCTTTACCTTTGATTCAAACATACGCTTCGTAAAAAGCTGCGTCAACATATTCTACTTTTTTGTTATGTATTTTTTATAATGATTTAGGCGAGATGATTGTTAACTATATAATGCTGAAAATGCAGCAGAATCAGCTTTTTCCGTTCCGGTTAAAACCATTGCCTGAGTTAGCTCAGATTTTAACTGATCAATGTATTTTTCTGCTCCTTCCTGTAATCCGCCAATAGTTGCTATTGAGAAAGGGCGGCCTATCATGACAGCATCGGCTCCGAGTGCAAGCATTTTGAATACATCAATTCCTGTTCTTACTCCGCCATCTGCCATAACACAGCACTGTCCAGCAACTGCTTTTGATATTTCATATAAAACTTCGGCAGAACCAGGGCAGCAGTCAAGAACGCGTCCTCCGTGATTGGATATAACGATACCTTTTGCTCCGGCATCAATAGCCATTTTAGCTTCATCAGGAGTCATAATTCCTTTAAGAATGAAGTCCGCATTGACGGATTCAATTATGGTGCGAAGCTTTTTAACAGATTTAGGAGTAACCGGACGGCCCATTTTTTTCAGAGTGATGAGTCCGGCTGCATCGATATCCATACCGATGATTTTAGCACCTGTTTTTTCAGCTTTTTCAAGCTTCATAAACAGTTCTTCGTCTTCCCAAGGTTTAATGAAAGGAATTCCGTGTCCTTTGACTTCTTCAATAGCAGTAAATCCGCTTTGGTGAATAAAGTCAGGTACGCCGTCACCAGTACAACCGATTATTCCTTTGGCTGCGCAAGCTTTAAGCTTGGAAGAAATGTAATCCAGTTCTTCAATTTTTCCACCCATGTTAAATGAAATGCCACCGATAGGAGCAGCGATAACAGGAATATCCAGTTTCATACCCATAATATTAACGCTGGTATCCGGTTCACTTACTTCGTGAATGGTACGCATGTTAAGTTTAAGTTTTGCAAGCGCGTTAACATTGTTTTTAAAACTTGAGGATGTGCCGAGTCCGCCCATACCCGGTACTTCACCTACGCAGGCATTACCGTTGCAAACTGGACAGACTTTACAAAAACCTTTCATTAATTCTCTGGCGTTATCGCGAACTGATTTCATAATAATTACTCCTGAATTTGAGTGTGCTGGGTAGTTTAATATTATTTAAAAAAGACTGATCAACATTTTGGTTGCTACTAAGAAAAGTAGAATGGCAAAAATCATTTTAAGCTTTGCAACAGGCAGGCTGTGAGCAAGTTTTGCGCCATATGGAGCAGTGAGCATGCTTGTACAAACGATTCCGATCAGTGCTGGAAGGAATACATATCCTATGGACCAACTTGGTAATCCTTGAACCCCGATTCCTGTCCAGATGTATCCGGCGGTTCCGGCCAGAGCAAGTGGAAGTCCTATTGCTGCCGCGGTTCCGATTGCAGTATGAATCTGAATATTGCACATGGTTAGAAACGGTACTGAAAGTGTTCCTCCACCGATTCCGACTAGGCTGGACATTGCGCCGATTGCTCCTCCTGCTCCTATTAATCCCCATTTTTCCGGAACTTGGCGTGATGCTTTTGGTTTAAGTCCTAAAAGCATCTGTGAAGCTACGTAGTAGAGGAAGATAACGAAGATTACTTTAAGAACGTTTGTATTTAAATATGAGGCAAAACATGAACCTAAAAAGGTTCCGATTAAAATCCCGGGAGTGATTCTTTTAAAAATATCCCAGCGGATAGCTCCGCGTGAATTATGAGCCCGCATGCTGGAAATAGATGTGAAAATAATCGTCGCAAGTGAAGTGCCGAGGGCCACATGCATAAGTTGTGCTTCCGATACGCCAAGCGGTGGAAGAGCAAAATATAAAATAGGAACGATGACCAGTCCGCCGCCTATACCCAGAAGTCCGGCAAGTAGTCCGGCAATTGCTCCCAGAATTATAAAAATTAACAATGTTGAAATCATGTTAAATTCCTTTTTTTAGTCTTTTTTGAGTAAGTCAGAGTCAGTAGCAGTAGATTCAACATCTTCAATATGTTGTCTCATTATTTTTTTTGCCAACTCGGAATCGTGCCTTTCAAACGCTTTTAAAAGATCAAAGTGAGCCTTCATGGATTTTTCAACTCGCTTTGTGTTTTGTAACGGCTGCGAGCGGCTTTCTTCCATTATTTTACTTAAAGCTTCCATCATGTCTGTGAAAATGCTGTTGCCGCTCGCTATTGCAATTTCGCGATGGAACTGTTCATCCAGTTTGCTGGTATCTTTTCCTGACCTGATTTTTATTTCCTGATTGCAGACAATTACTTTCATTCTGTTCAGAGTATCATCATCAATCGAAATAGCAGCTAAAGCTGCAATCTGAGGCTCAATTATTTTTCTGAACTGAAAAATATCACTCAGTCGTTTTTTTTGATCTGCAAACACTTCAGTAAATGCTTTAATAATATCTGCGTCTATTCGGTCGCAAATGTATGTTCCATCACCTCGTTTACTTTCAACTAAGTTTTTATGCGTTAGAACTTTTATAGCCTCACGAACTGAACTGCGTGAAACTTTAAATTTTTCAGCCAAGCTTCGTTCAGAAGGAAGTTTATCACCTTGCTGCAATTCACCGGACTTAATCAGTTCCATGATTTGTTTTGTCACGGATTCATAAACCGGATTTTGCATATCTATTCTCCATAAGCGGTCCTACCAATTTAATGGTTGATTTATTGGTCTGACCAATAGCACTGTTTCAGTAATCAATCAATATGTGGATTTGAAAAAAAGATAAAATCATATTAGCGCAGTATAGGGTAGTATTTCTGTGGTCAATCTGGCTCTGGTTCTTTGCGGTCTAGCGGGGGTATTGACGGAAAGCATGATAAAGGAATTCACGGAGGATATTGTCAGATACTCGAGCAGTTAACTTTCTATAACACGAACATATTCAGCAAAAATTGAAATAAGGATTTCCTCATAAATAAATATGAGGAAATCCTTATTAAAAATGCGATTCGTTCTTTTAAATCTTTTTATGCATAAGTACGGTAAATAGTATTATTCGCTAATTTACCTTTTTGCATATTGGAAATAACATCAATTGTAGCTTCAACTACCTGAGTTACGTCGTTAGTGGTATTGCAAAATGTTGGAGATATTCTGATTAAATCATGACCTAGCACTTTTAAGTTTGCAATTGCCAGTTGATGTTTTTCATATACATTGTTGACCACATTTCCTGCCTGCACACCCTGCGGGCATTTAAATAAAAAGACAGAGCTACGTAAATTGTCATTAGTAGTAGGAGTACTAATCCATTTGTAAGCTTCTTCCTCAGTAAAATCAGGATAAATTTTAGGTAGATTTTTGAATAATGCTTCTTTGGTTTTAGTACCCAAGTAATGAATTCTTTTTTCAATTTTAGTCGGGGTAACATTAGGGTGCAGCTTTCCTGTGTGAAATAAAGCTGTCATCCATGTAGCTACAAGAGTCGCATCATTTTGCTGACCTAAGTAGGAAAAACGCTTGGCATTAGGATCAATAACCCCATCTTTTGCCATAAAACCATAATCCTCAGGTGTTTTGATATGTTCATCATACCCCCATTCACTTGGAATAAACCTTTCAGCAGCATTTGATTTATTGTTCATGTATAAAAGACCGACCATTTTAGGGCCACATGGCCATTTATGAAAACTGCCGGTTATGCTGTCTACATCTAGGTCTCCAAGTTTTAAATCTAAAACTCCAAATGTCTGAGCACTATCTGCATGGATATGCATATTTTTATTGATGGCTCTCAGTTCGTGAACGACGCGTGCCATAGGCAAAAGCATACCGCACTCATTAGATTGCCATGATAAAGTCACAATCTTTGTATTTTTATCTACCGTCTGTTTTAAGGCATTAATGATCTCATCTGCGGATTTTGGATTGGATGGCAATATTCCTTTTTTAAGCTCATCCGGTGATACGGAGTTGCTGAACATTTTTGTTCCCATTATCCGAATTGAATCATCACTCCAGCCCTGGGTTGCCTTACGGTATTCCCATGCTTGATAGTTGGTTGGATGATTTACATCCCAGACAACTACATTATCTTTTTTAGGATTAAAAAATTTAGAAGCCATTAAACCATTATTAATAAAGTTATTGCCCTGAGTAGAATTTGCAACCAAAGCCATCAGATAATCTGCTTCATATTCCTGTTTTTCTAGTCCAAGCCAATTTTTAATAACATCAAGGCCCTTGCTAAGGCTTGCTTCTGCAAGTTCTCCCCGCATCGGAAAGGAAATATCTTTTTTTAACATATCCTGAACAAGATCCACCATTTTACTGACTGGCTTCATTGATGGGCAAAGGTTAGCTGAATTGACTGAAAGGCAGCTATAGTCATCACGATCAAAATAATATTCAACTAGTCTATCCCATTGAGCTTCATTGTCCGCATCCAATCTGTCATCTCTAAATTTACGGCCTTTTTTTTCTAGCTTATTTATAAGATCATTAATTTCTTCTAAAGCGTAGACAGGATCTTTTCCTAATTTCTTATGTTTCTTTTTTTCTTTATCCCCGGCAAACGCAGTAGAAGTAAGCAACAACGCTCCGCTTGCACCTAAACTACTTTTTAAAAAGTTACGCCGTGTTAAATTACTCATAGTAATATTCCCTTTTAATAAAGTTAAATTTGGATCAATTGAGGAAGCCAATACCGTTATCGTGTTGTTGGACACCTTCGTGATCTTCGTCGTACTCGCCCGTCAGGTCATTCTGGACAAGAGGTCGGCGACAATGGCGATAGATGCGCGAAAATGGCAAATCAAAACTGTTGAACACTAGAGGCCACTAATGATTGAAAGTTTTTCAGTTATTCTTGGTATAGCATGCTTCATCAAAGCATACACTATAAATATAATGAATTGAAACAATGGAATGGAATTGTCCTTAAAAAAACAAAAAAGTCCCCCGCAGAATTTATTCTACGGGGGACTTAAGACTAACTTAGTGGCTGATAAACGGCGCGTAACGAACTAGGGCTGAACAGTAATAGTATATTTCTTACTCCAGTCCAAATACTTGTTAATAAGTACTCTGACATCAGATGCGTTCATTTTTTTAGCTTTTTCAATCAGCTTGCTATCAAGGTCCTGATCAAAACCTTTGACCATCAGGCTGGCAGATTCTCTGCTTCGTGAGAGTAAACTCTGGTGGTCCTGATAATATTCACCGTTCAGAATATTTTTAGCCCTTTGAATTTCTTTTTCAGGCAAATCTTCTTTGCGTAGCATTTTTACTGTCTTTTCAAAACCTTCCATGGCCTGTTTTACTTGTTCCGGCTTGGTTCCGATATAAAAGACCATGAATCCGGTTTTGGGAGCCTGCCAGAGAAAGGCTGTTACAGTATAGCCGAGGCCCTGTTTGTCTCGCAGATCACGGAACAACAAGCCGCTTTGTCCGGCAAGCGCTGCTCTCAGCAGAGATAGTCCTGCTGTTGCGTCTTCATCTTCCATTCCCGGAATTGGGAAGATAGCCATGAGGTGCGCCTGATTTCGATCCGGCAAAGTAAGTTCCAGCTTTTTGTCATTTCCCCATTCCGGGACAGGGATAGCTATAGGCTTATTCTTATGAACAAGTTTTGCATCAAGCTCATGAGCGAAGTTTATGATAGCATCGCGGTCATAATCTCCGCATACTGCAATTACAAATGGGCGTGAAGACTGTTTAGCCCAGAAGTTGCGGATATCCTTTTCGGTGAAATTCATTATTTTAGAGGGCACACCGAGGTGGTAATAAGAATAGTTTCCTTTTTTAAACAGGAACGGGAAGATGTTTCTGAAAGCTAAACTGACAGGGAGATCTTCTTTGCGTTTTATAGAGGAAATCTGATCATGCTTTACTCGGTCGATTTCTTTAGCTGCAAATCTTGGCGCAGTCATAATCTCTTTGATAAGTGGCAGCATATCAGCAGTGAAGCGTGAAGGGAATTTGGAAGTTATTGAGAACACGTCGCGTCCGGCAGAGGCTCCTACTGATGCGGCCCTGTCAGAAACGTAATCTTCGAGTTCTGTTGCATTCATTTTTTGGGTTCCGCGAGTTAAACTTTGGGAAACCAATGCAGATAAACCTTGTTCATCCGCAGTTAAATCTGCATCACCGCCGTTCCAGTACATGGATATAGCAGTGTAGGGCAAAGTTGTATCAGGAATAAATACCAGCTTGCTGCCGTTAGAAAGTTCTATGGTTGAAGCCTTACCAGGGCCGACATCATTGCTTTTACTTGCAGTTTCTTTTTTTTGCGGCCAGTTTTTCGCTACAACTTTTTCAAAATCTTTTTCTGTTGCTTTAAATCCTTCAGGCAAAAGCATACATGCTGCCATTTTTTCAGGAACAAAGAATTCATCATAAAGCTTTTGAAGCTGAGGTCTGGTAATGTTTTTTGCGTCGTAAAGGTAGTTTTCTTCTGCCTGCTGTCCGCCTTCAAAGAACTGGAAGTAACCGAGTTTTGAAGCAAGTCCTGAAAGTGTTTCTTTGGTCAGGAAGAGTGAGTCTTCGAGATTTAAGGAAACGCGCTCCATTTCGCGGTCGGTAAATTGGCTGAAATCCATGGTAGACATTTCTGCCATGAGTTCTTTCCAGAATTCTTCCACTTTATCGGCATCAAGCGTTGCAAAAATATATAGCATGCCTGATCGCTCAAGTGTCAGAGAGGATACGGAAATGCTGTCGACCATTCTTTTTTCATATTTAAATTCACGGTAGAGTTTAGAAGTTTCTCCACCACCGAGCAGTTCGCAAAGAGTTTCCAGTCCTGCCACTTTAGCTGAATTTAAGCCGGGGATAGGGAATGCAACGCCTACATAAGCCTTGTTCCATTTGCCGGGGATCAGCTTAACAGTAATTTTTCCGGTAGCAGGAACAGGGAATTCAACTGGAGGAATAACAGGGTGCGTAGCTTTTAATGAACCACAAAGTCTTTCTGCTTCAACCGCTATTTTTTGCGGGTCGATTTTACCTACTACACTAAGTAACATAGATTGAGGCTGATAGAGTCTGTCTATGTAAGCGTGAATGTCTTTTGAAGTAAGTTTTTCAACTGTTTTGCGGTAACCTATGATCGGCCACTGATAGCTGTTACCTTTCCAGACAATTGATTGCAAAGTTTTGAATATTCTGCTCCCTGGATTGTCTTCGCCTTTTTCAAGTTCGGAAAGCACTACTTCGCGTTCAGATTTAAGTTCTTCAGGGTCTATCTTTGCGTTGAAAGCCATATCCGTGACGATATCCATGCCTAGTTTCCACTCATTCTCAGGCACTTCAACGTAGTATACTGTGTAATCGAAGCTTGTAGCGGCATTCATGTCACCGCCGACAGATTCTATTTCCAGTGCGGTCTGTCCGGGAGCTCGTTTATTTGTCCCTTTGAAAACCATATGTTCCAGAAGGTGGCTTATACCTGCCTGATCTGGATCTTCATATGAAGATCCGGCATGAACAAATAAACGGACATTAACCAGAGGAAATCTGGTATCCTCTTTAATAAGAAGGCTCATTCCGTTTTTGAGTTTGATTACGTGCGGACCTTGACCTGACGATAAAGCTTCTGAAATTTCTTTTTTAAGTTCCTTAACCGCGGAATTTTCAGCAGACGTCTTAGAAGAATTTTCCTGAGGCATCTTTACAGTAGTAGATGTCTGTGAAGCTTCTTGTTTATTGCTTCTGTCTGTTTTCTCAATCTTGCATCCGGCAACCATTAGCAGAGCTCCGAGAAGAAGGAGAATGATGGGTAGCTTTTCAAATCGAAATCCTTTTGCGGTTGATGTCACCGCTTTTTTTTGATGAGGGAACATGTCTCTTTAACTCCCGTGTGTCAATCCGTTTAGCAGTGTAAGGCTACCTGATTTAGGTAGTCCGTTAGTAGTAATTTGTGAAACAGTAAGTAAGCATGAGATAGAGATTGGTCAACGTAAGTTTCTTTAAGTGTTTTATGAAATTAAAGAAAATAATTAGTCATAGTCTTAGTTTATTGGGTTTTGGCATATTTTAATTTTAATAATAAAATATTATAAAATGCAGTTATTATTTATTACGTATTTGGAAAGTTTGTTTCTAAGCAATCAATGGCAGATTTTCCAGATGTTTTACGATAAGCGTAAAAAATGTAGGCTTTGCAGAAGTGAAAAATGTTTGAAAGTTCATAGCTTGTCAGTCAAGACTGATTGACAAAACAATCGATGCGAGACATCATCGCGCTCCTAAAATACCAGTTGCGAGGTGTTTTTTTACCCACTTAAACGGAGGTGCTGATGTCTTTTAATTCTAATGGATCAATGCGTAAAAGTGGCAAAAGCGATGCCATTTTGGATTGGCTGCAGATGTTTTCCGGCGTGGCTCTGATCATTTTTGTTTTCATGCATATGAGTCTTGTTTCAAGCGTCATTATTAATCCTGCTGTTATGGATAATATTGCGAATACTTATGAAAAAAATTACATGGCTCAGATCGGCGGGCCGATTCTTTTTCTGCTTTTTCTTTTTCATTTTTATTTAGCTGCCCGCAAGATTCCCTTCAGATTAGACGGTCAAAAAACAATCTGGGCTCATGCAAAAATGATGAAGCACAGAGACACATGGCTTTGGATTGTTCAGGTCGTTACAGCAATGCTTATCCTTGTTATGGGATCAATTCACATGTGGGCTGTTTTAAGTGATCTTCCTATCACTGCAGCTCGCTCTGCCGCCAGAGTTCAATCTGGTCCTTGGGTGTATTTTTATCTGGTGCTTGCACCTCTGGTTATTCTGCATGTTGTTGCCGGTCTTTACCGCATAGCTGTAAAGTGGGGATTTATTGGAAATGCTCAGCGTGCTAAGCTTAATAGATTTGCTACCGGTCTTGCAGTTTTTTTTATTTGTATAGGTCTGGCTACTATCGTTCGTTTTATGACCCTGAATGCGTAAGGGGGATTGATGCAGACTATCTATAAAGATGTACTGATTATAGGTGCAGGGCTTGCGGGTGAACGTGCTGCTGCGGAAGCTGCGGGTGCGGGACTTACTGCGGTCTGCCTTAGCATTGTTCCTGCCAGACGTTCTCATTCCGCTGCGGCAATGGGCGGTATGCAGGCGGCTCTTGCTAATAGCGTAATGGGTGAGGGGGACAGTACAGATGTTCACTTTGCGGATACTGTTAAAGGGTCTGACTGGGGATGTGATCAGGAAGTAGCCCGTTTGTTTGCTGATACTGCTCCTGTTGAAATGCGTTGTCTGTGTGATTGGGGTGTACCGTGGAACAGGGTTGTTCCCGGTAAATCCAAATATTTTAAGGGCGGTAAACAGTTTGATAAAGAAGAAAAAGAAGAAAAGCGCGGCCTGATTACAGCCAGAAACTTCGGCGGGACTGCCAAATGGCGCACCTGTTACGTTTCTGACGGAACAGGCCATTCTGTTCTTTATACTATGGATAACCGCTGTGCTCAGCTCGGCGTGGAAGTTCATGATAAAGTTGAAGCAATTGCATTTATTCAGGATGGCGAAACCTGTTACGGCGCAATTGCTCGTTCTCTTCGTTCAGGTGAACTTATCGCTTATGTTTCAAAAGCTACCATGGTTGCTTCAGGTGGCTTTGGTAAAATATATAAAGCTTCCACAAATGCAGTCATATGTGATGGCGGGGTACATGGCGCAGTGCTTGATACCGGTGTTGTTCCTCTTGGAAACATGGAAGCTGTTCAGTTTCATCCTACAGGGATTGTTCCGACGGATATCCTTGTTACTGAAGGATGTCGCGGTGACGGCGGAACTTTGCTTGATGTTAATGAAGAAAGATTCATGCACATCTATGAACCTGATAAAGCTGAACTAGCCTCTCGTGATGTTGTCGCCCGCTGGATGACTTATCACATGCGCGAAGGCAAGGGGGTTCCATCTCCTTATGGTGAACATCTCTGGTTAGACATTCGTCATCTCGGTGAAAAACATATCACAGGTAAACTTCGTGAAGTGTACGAAATCTGTACCTCATTTCTTGGAGTTGATCCGATTCATCAGCTTATTCCGGTGCGACCTACTCAGCATTACAGCATGGGCGGAGTGCGTACTAATAAAGATGGAGCGGCATACGGGCTTAAAGGTCTGTTTGCTGCCGGTGAAGCTTCCTGCTGGGATATGCACGGGTTTAACCGTCTTGGCGGTAACTCTCTTGCTGAAACCGTTGTAGCAGGAGGAATTGTCGGGCGTAAAATTGTTGAGTTCTTAGAAACTTACGAATGTTCTATTCCTACTGCTGTAATTTCGCAGACCGCCGCTAAACAGCAACAGCGCATAAGCGATATCGTCAGCGGTAAGAACGGCAATGAAAACGTATACAGAATTCGTGAAGCAATGCAGGACGCTCTTGATAAAGGTGCGCATGTTTTCCGTACTGAAGAAGGGCTGACAAAATGCATAAATACGCTTCAGAAAACTTTGCAGCGTGCCAGAGAAGTTGGTCTTCAAACCGATGGATGCGGCGCAAGTCCTGAACTTTCTGCTGCGCTTAAAATTGAAGGACAGGTTAAACTTGCTCTTTGTGTTGCCTACGGAGCCCTACAGCGTAAGGAATCCCGTGGAAGTCACAACCGTGAAGATTACCCTGCCCGTAATGATCGTGACTGGCTTACCAGAACTCTTGCTTACTGGAAGAACCCTGATGATGATCTTCCTACTCTTGAATATGAAGATGCAACACCTAGCTACGAAATTCCTCCTGGAGATCGCGGATATGGTAAGATGCAGATTATCAGTGCAGACAGCAAGGAGGATAGTTAGCCGTGGGAAGACAGCTTAAATTTAATATCTTCAGATTCAATCCTCAGAATCCTGAATCAGTACCCCATATGGAATCTTTTTCTTTGGATGAAACTGACAGCATGACCCTTTTTATTGCTTTGAATCGTATCCGTGAAGAACAGGACGGTTCATTGCAATTTGATTTTTGCTGTCGCGCTGGAATTTGCGGTTCCTGCGCAATGGTTATTAACGGTAGGCCCGGGCTTGCCTGTCATACAAAGACTAAAGATCTTGATCCTGAGATTACCTTAACGCCTCTTCCTGTTTTTAAGTTGGTAGGGGATTTGTCAGTTGATACCGGAACATGGTTCAGGTCGATGTACAACAAGGTCGAGTCATGGATTCATACTGATAAAGAATTTGATCAAAGCGCAATTGAAGATCCAATGGAAAATGATATTGCGGAAAGTATTTATGAACTTGACCGTTGTATTGAGTGCGGATGCTGCGTTGCTGCTTGCGGAACAGCTCGTTTGCGTGATGACTTTATGGGAGCAACAGCTCTTAATCGTTTAGGACGATTTATAATTGATCCTCGTGATAAACGTTCGGACAGAGAATACTTTGATGTTATCGGTTCGGATGAAGGAATTTTCGGATGCATGGGGCTGCTTGCCTGTGAAGATGTCTGCCCGAAAAATCTGCCGCTTATGAATCAGCTTAGCTACCTTCGTCGCAAGATGGGAATAGTCGCAATTAAGCAGATGTTCACAAAGTAAAAGTAAGTGCTACAGTTTGAATAGTAAAAATCCCGACAGGTTGCTCCTGTCGGGATTTCTTATTTGGAAAATTTAGCAGTATTTAATAGGTAATGATAACTAAATAGCTATTTTTGCCAGACGTAAAAATTATCTCGCTTTTCCATACCCTTATCAATTCCATCCTTTTTGATTTTTTTGATATTGTTTTTTGGCATTTCGCCGCAACGTGGTTCTAAAAAATAAAATTTATCGCATTCATCTACTTCTGAGCAATCCCAGCATCCTTCATAATTTTTCGAGATACAGCATTCCATAATTTTGCAGGGTACTCCCGAGCATCCATTGCCTGTGCGGCAAGTGTGATTACACTTTGTTTCAGCTAAGGCTGTTAATACTGATTCGAATTCTTCGAAATTTTTGAATTGCGCACCAAAAGGACTTTTATTTTTTGCGTACTTGTCAAAGGCGATAGCTTCCAGATGATCTTTTAATGACTTAGCATATACACTATATTTATTTTTATAATGGATACAGTCAGGGCAGTATATTCCGCAGTAAGCAGTATCGTTTTTTGATTTCATTTTATGACTCCTATTTTGATTGGTTAAATCCAGATATCATTTTCATCAATCATGACTTCTGCTGTACCATTAGTTTCTTCAATGATTGTCTTTGCAAATTTTTCAACCTGATCAGAGGGCATTATTAAGGTAAAAGTAATATTTGTGCCGAAGGTTTGTTCTTCTAGTTTGGCAGAAAAATCATCAAGCATTCGGCGTAACATTCCTTCCTGCGCGTAGCTTATTTCTAATGTTACAACCCGCATGGGTACTTTCATTACAACTTCAAGTGATTCGAGCCCTTGTTGCACCGCTCCAGAGTAAGCTCTGACTAACCCGCCAGTGCCCAGCAGAATTCCTCCGAAATATCTGGTGACAACCGCGGCAATATCTCCGATTCCGCTTCCTTGCAGAACTTGCAGCATTGGTTTTCCTGCTGTTCCTTGCGGTTCTCCGTCGTCACTCATTCCCATATCGCCAGTTTGTGATGGTCCGGCAATGAATGCGGAGCAATGGTGTCTGGCATCAGGGAATTCTTTTTTTATCGAAGCAATAAATTCTTTTGCTTCATCTCGGTTTTGTACGCGGCGGATATCGCAAATGAATCTGCTTTTTTTTATTACTTCTTCGGTGCGTTGAGGGGCTTTGGGAACAGGGTATGCTATATTTGCCATGGTGTGATAGAATCTTAGTTTATTTGTAGATGATTAAAAGCAAAGTTGAACTGGTTCTTCGCTGATACTTTAAGACTCTTTTAATTTAAAGTCATTTCTAGCTTGACTTCTTAATAGTAATTGTTACTATTTAATCAAGGTAGATGGAAAATGAGCTAAATAGTCTAATAAGGAGAAGGTTATGGGAAGCCTAAGAGAATATAGAAATTGGGACATAGATTGGGAAATGACACCGGAAGATGCAGTAATGTTGTACCTAGAGTGGGGAAACCATCCATGGGACAGTAAGTTTACTCCGGTAACATCTAAGAATGACTACACAAACTATTTCACCGTTTATATGTGGGACGACAGGCCAAGAGTGCTGTTTGTTCGCAGAAATTCGGAAGAAGCCCGCGAACTTTTAAGTATTGATCTGCCGAAGGATATTGCAGAAAGATTCAGAAAGTCAGTAAGCGGCCTAAAGGGAAACTACCCTATAAATGAAGAAGTCAGAGAGTGGATTGAAAATCAAATGAATAACTAGCTCCCATCTCCTTATTACCTCGCCTCAGAAAGGGAGAGCTGTTACACAGCTCTCCCTTTCACTTTATGAAAAATAGAATTTCTTACTTAAACTCACCAGCTAGATATCCCCAATTTCCTGTTCAATCTTACAAAATTAAGTCTCTCCAGCCTCAAGTGAATAGGTACTCTTAAAACTTCGCGTAGTGTTTCTGTTATAAGAAAAATTATCAAGATTAGGGCCAGTTCTTTATTGTGGCTTTCGTACGGTTTGCCGCCTAAAAATCAAACTAAGCTGGTGAAAACTTCATGTCGCTGAAACAAAGCTATTATAAATTTATCAAAGATCTCAAAAAATAATATAAATTATAATAATATTAAGTATCCAACTTGTAAAAGATATAACGTATGTATCTTATATTTGTAATAGTGTAATCGCTTTAAAAATCGGCATAATATAGTGGAGTTAACTATGAACTTAAAAAGTATAAATTCAAGAATCGCAATTATTATTGCGGTTGTAATTTTTGTTTCTGTAGCGGGATTTGTCGTTGTTGTGAGTCATATGACTAACTCAACCGTATTATCAATTCAGGATCAGAACATGAAAGTCCTGAAGAATAATATTGTTTCTGAAGTTGAACAGTTTCTTAAAGCTTCAGAAAATGATCTAAATAACTTTGCATATAATAATGAATATCGCGCAGCGTTTTCAGATAACTCTTCAATAGCAGAGGTAACTAAAAAACTGAGACGAACAATAGCTAACTATGATGATTTAACCGGGATTGCCGCCTTTGATTTAAGGGGTAAAGTTGTTTTTGGTGTAAATGATAATGGAAATGATGTGGCAGGTCTTGATGTAAGTAATCGAGATTACGTTAAAAAAGTTTTAAATGGTGCCAGTTTTGTTGTGTCGGATGTTATGCAGGCCAAAAGTAGCGGAAAATTTGTTGTTGTAATGGCTGTACCTGTGCGTGGGGATAACGGTAATATTATTGGGGGATTTTTCACGGCTTTAAATTGGCAACAATACGCTAACATGATCATTGGTAATATCAGTATAGGCGATCATGGATATGCTTTTATCATTGATAAAAAGGGACGTTTCATTGCTCATAAGACAAGTCAAGATCTTCTTAAGGATATGTCTAGTCATCAATTCATTAAAGACAGTCTCGCCAACAGTCATGGCGTCATAGAATATGAATGGGAAGGAGAATCTAAAATTCAATCTGTCCAAGTGATTCCTTCCACTGGTTGGGTGGTTTGCGTCTCAGCATATAAATCAGACTTGGCAAAGGCCGCAAACGAACAGCGCGATATCCTTATAGGAATGGGACTGGTCATGATGTTGCTACTGATTGGAATAATTGTTTTTGCAATTCGCAGACAGGTCACCGGACCGATGAATCATATTAAAAATTTTACGGCCGAAGTTGCAAAAGGAAATTTTAAAGCAGAGCTACTCGGTACATATGTATGCGAGCTTTCTGATCTTGCTGAAAATATTCGTCACATGGTCGGGGAGCTTAAGAATAAGCTTGGATTTTCTGAAGGAGTGTTAAACGGGCTGGTTCTTCCCTGTGGTATTGTTAGTCCTGATAATAAAATAACCTGGGTCAATACAGAGATGTGTGATTTGCTTGAAAGCCCTGTGGATCCTAAAAAAGCTGTTGAAATGACTTCTGGCGAATTTTTCTTTGGGGATAAAAATAAAGAGACTCTTTCCCAAGTTGCAATAAGGGAGCAGCGTCAGGTACAAAGAGAAATAGAGTACACTGCTTTTGCGGGGACTAAAAAAAATATCATGGTTTCTACTACCCCGTTTTACGATATGGATAAGAATATGCTTGGTTCGGTTGCCGTATGGATTGATATGACTGAAATCAGGATTCAGCAGCATAAAATTGAAGAAAATAACATTATGATTTCTGAAGCTGCGGCTAGTGCCACAGATGTATCTAATCAGGTTTTGAGCTTTTCTGAAGAGTTGTCTGCGCAGGTTGAGCAATCTAGTCGCGGAGCTGAAGAGCAATCTAGTATGGCTAGCGAGGCTGCCACCGCTATGGAAGAAATGAACTCAACTGTATTTGAGGTTGCTCGGAATGCATCCACGGCTGCTGGGCTTGCCGATGAATCTCAGGAAAAAGCCAGAGAAGGTGAAAAGATGGTCTCTAGAACGGTAGAAACAATTTCTATGGTTCGCGACCAGTCTGTTCTGTTGCAAGAAGATATGTCTGAACTTGGCAAGCAGGCGGATGGCATTGGCAATATTATGGGGGTCATTAGTGATATTGCAGACCAGACCAACTTGCTGGCTCTTAACGCAGCCATTGAGGCCGCTCGGGCGGGAGAGGCCGGAAGAGGGTTTGCCGTTGTAGCTGATGAAGTCAGAAAACTTGCAGAAAAAACTATGACTGCCACAAGTGAAGTCGCTGATTATATTAGTAGTATCCAAAATAGTGCTCGAAAGAATATAAATAATACTGAAAAGTCTACTGAAGCAATTGGGGAAGTGACTGATATGGTCAATAACTCAGGTGACATCTTGAAGGAGATTGTAGAAAAAGTTGCTGAAACTGCTGATCAGGTCCGGTCTATAGCAACCGCTTCAGAACAGCAGTCCGCTGCAAGCGAAGAGATCAGTCGCTCAACAAGTCAGATCAATTCTATTGCTAGTGAAACGGCTCAGGCCATGAATGAATCTGCAAATGCTGTTAGCAATCTGTCTAAACTTGCTCATGAATTAAACAGTATTATTGCACGTATGCAGGGTTAACAGGTTGTTGATATATACTAACAAAGAAGCTGTCCGTTCGCGGGCAGCTTTTTTTATTCATAACTAAAATAGCTTCTTATCGATTTTAATCACCCCAAAGGCATGCGAGTTTCTTTTTTTGCTGGATTATAATTTGGAGTACGTGTTATAACCAGAGGTCTAATCTTTTTAACTTAAAGGAGCAGGCTTATGAACCGTGCGAAAATTCGGTATGGTAGCAGGTTAATTCTAATCGCAGTCATTTTTAGTGCTTTATTTGTTTCAGGGTGCGCAAAAAAAGTAGTTTCCACTCAGCCCACAATTTCGGTTTCTGAAGTAGAGGATGCGCAAAAAATGTGGGGGGATATGCTCATTGAAGTAGGAAAAGCATATTCCGAAAACGGAAATTATACAAAAGTTACTCAGAATTTAATTGATCAGCTTTATGCGTATAATTATGATAAAGGCATAGTCCTATTTAAGCCGACAAAGGCTAAAATAGAACCATTTCGTAATACAAGGGAAGGAGCTATTTCTTATTTTATAGGTGATAGTTCTACATTTCAGGAAGACAAAGGATTTGCTTTGGCCCCATGGGTTGATGTCAAATTTAAAAATGATGAAATGTATATGCATGGAAATTTGGCTATTGCCATGGGTGAATATTTTTTCACCGATCCAAAAGGTAACACTGTAAAAGTTGAATATACTTTCGGGTATATAAAAGACGTTTCAGGCGCTTTGAAAATTGTTTTACATCACTCATCACTTCCGTACCATGGCTAAATTATTACTGAACATGTTCAGCAAGCTTTGTATTTAGAAATTAAAACTATTTATAATCAAAAAAAGAAAAGCAAAATGCATCTGTATTTTATATATAGGTGCATTTTGTCGCTTGTGTTCCTAAAAAAAATAAGTAGGATATTTCTTCAATTGATTGTCAAATCGAAAAATTTCTTTAACTGCATAAATTTGCTGACAATTCTTTCGGGAACGGTTTCTGAAAGGCATGAACTGGGTTTCTGGAATACATGCTCTAGATTGCGGCGTTATGATTTTTAAGGAGGCTCGGATGCCTGTTAAATATGCCAATCGGATGTCTACCGTCCACAGATCTTTCATTCGCGAAATACTCAAAGTAACAGAAGATCCATCTATTATTTCTTTTGCTGGCGGTTTGCCTAATCCTGAACTGTTTCCAGTTTCTGCATTAGAAGCTGCGGCTCTAGCTGTTTTACAAGACGCGGGTCCGCAGTCTCTACAGTATTCAACTACAGAAGGTTATCTTCCCCTGCGTCAGTACATTGCTGCCCGCTACAAGGAAAAGAAGGGAATTGATGTTGATGCTGATGAAATTATCATTACAACAGGATCTCAGCAGTGTCTTGACCTGCTCGGTAAAGTTTTTATTGATGCCGGAGACAAAATAATAATTGAACGGCCTGGTTACCTTGGGGCAATTCAGTCTTTTTCAATGTTCCAGCCTGAGTTTATTACTGTAGGGCTTGAAGATGACGGTCCTGATCTTAAAGAACTTGAAGCCGCTTTAGATCAAGACAATGTTAAAATGTTTTATGCTGTCACTAATTTCCAAAATCCTTCAGGCCTTACTTATAGCGATGCGAAGAGAGCAGCTGTAGCCAAGCTTATGAAGGGACGTGATACAATTTTTGTTGAAGACGATCCTTATGGTGAACTCAGATTTAAGGGGCAGTCTCATCCGCCTGTAGTTAGAGGATACCTTGATGAAGGCGGTATTCTGCTTGGATCATTTTCTAAAGTTGCGGCCCCTGGGTTCAGGCTCGGCTGGATAGTTTGCGGCGGTGAAACTCGCGATAAACTTATTATTGCCAAGCAGGCTTCAGATCTTCATACAAGTACATTTAATCAGCATCTCGTTTATAGATATGTTACAGATAATGTTCTGGATGATCATATAGAAAAAATCAGGACTCGTTATGGCAAACAAAGAGATGCTATGGTTGAGAGCATTAAAAAATATTTTCCAGCTGAAGTTAAAGTAACTGAACCTGAAGGCGGAATGTTTTTGTGGGTGACTCTTCCTGAGTCTTCTTCTGCAATGGACTTTTTTGATGAGGCAATTAAAAATAAAGTTGCTTTTGTTCCGGGTCGTCCATTTTATGTTGATGATAGCGGTGAAAATACTCTTCGTCTTAATTTTTCAAACTCAGACGAGGAGCATATTGTTGAAGGGATTAAACGTTTGGGTGCAGGCTTAAAGAACTTCATCACCAAGTCTTAATATTAGATAACAATGTCTTTTTCAGGGAGGTGTAGATTACTTAATCTGCACCTCCTCTTGCATTTATGCATTAAAGTGATTAATTCCTAAGCCAAAGACAAATCCCCTTCTAAAAATATCGTTTTTAGAAGTTATGCTAATTGTAAACCAGAGGTTCGATCATGTCAGAACATGTAGTTGTCATAGGTGCTGTTGCGCTTGGGCCTAAAGCGGCTTGCCGTTTTAAACGACTCAGACAGGATGCCAAGGTCACACTCATCGATAGAGATGATGTTTTTTCTTACGGCGGTTGCGGAATACCTTATTTTGTCTCAGGTGATGTTTCGGAATCAAGTGCTCTGCGTACCACCGCTTTTCATATGGTAAGGGATGAACCTTTTTTTAAAGACATAAAAGGTGTTGAAGTCCTTTCCAGCACGGAAGCCACTAAAATTGATCGCGATAAAAAGCAGGTTCATCTTACGAACTTGAAAACCGGCGATAAAAGTGTGCTTGATTACGATAAACTCGTAATCGGAACAGGAGCCACTCCCCGCAAATTGAACCTTCCCGGTGAAGAACTGGAAAATGTTTATTACGTAGGTAATATGCATGATGCTGAAAAAATTAAACAAGGCATCACAGAAGGTAAGTTTAATAAAGCCGTCGTTGTAGGAGCCGGATTTATCGGCCTTGAAATGGCAGAAGCTTTTTCTGATATGTGGGGAATTGAAACAACTGTCGTTGAAATATTTGATCAAATTCTACCACGTGTAGTCAGCCCCGTAATCGCGAAGATGGGGCAGAATCATATGACAGAGCAGGGCGTTGCATTTAAACTCGGACAGACTGTTACCCGTATTGAAGGTAATGGCAAAGTTGAACGGGTTGTAACTCCTGACGGTACTATAGATGCTGATATTGTTATCATTTCAGCGGGTGTTATTCCTAATGACAAGCTTGCACGCGAATGCGGTCTTGATTGCAGTGAGCGTGGCGGAATCCTTGTTGATGAAACAATGCGTACTTCTGATCATGATATCTTTTCAGGCGGAGACTGCGTTGTAATTAAAAATGCTGTGGATGATTCTCCTTTCTTCCTGCCCATGGGGTCCATGGCCAACAGGCAGGGGCGTATTATCGGTAGCAATCTTGCCGGACGTAATGATAAATTCCCTGCTGCGGCAGGTTCGTTTGTTGTTAAACTATTTGAAAAATCTATTGCAGGAACAGGTTTCAGTCTCGGTTCTGCTAAACAGGCCGGATTTGATGCCATCAGCGTAATGCTGATTATGGCAGACAGAGCTCATTTTTATCCTGTTAAGGATATGATGACTCTTGAAATGATTGTTGATAAAGCCACCCGCCGTGTGCTTGGACTGCAAGGTTTTGCTTCTAGCGGTGATGCAATGGTCGGTCGTATCAATGCCGTAGCCGGTTTGATGAAATTTAAGCCTACTGTCGAAGATATCAGCAATCTTGAGGTTGCATATTCACCACCGTTTGCCTCTGCAATGGACGTTTTAAATGCTATAGCAAATATGGCTGATAATGCCCTTGCAGGTCTGAATCACGGGCATGGTCCTGATACTTTTGCGCAGTACTGGGCGGACCGTGAATGCGGTGATTATTGCTTCCTTGATGTTCGTGAACATGCTGATGCCGAGCCGTTCCTCGAAAAATATCCTGAGCATTGGCATAACATTCCGCAGGGTGAAATTCCTGAACGCTTTGAAGAACTTCCTAAAGATAAAAAGATTGTTCTTGTCTGTAATACTGGCGGACGCTCTTATGAAGCACAGATAATGCTTGACGGTTTAGGTTTTGACCAAGTTGTTAACACTCAGGGTGGTATGGCTGTCATTAAAGCTTGGGGTGTTGATATATAGCAGTTTAACAGATTAACTTATTTAAAATTAAAACAAAGTTTTAGTGCGAATATGTTAATTTTTAAATGAAATTGTTATTTGTTAATATTAAGGTTCAAGGTATGAGTTCATTTTTAGAACTTATACCTTGAACCTTTTTTTTGTTATAATTTATTAGCTATTCACTTTGTTATTTTAAAATGAATCGTAATGGTTTATTTTACATTCATTATTGCTATACAATTCTATTTGGTATAATGTTAAAAAATACAGCGCGGTTTAAAATTTTAATTGAGTTTTAATTAAGAACTGTTGGAGAAAGATATTATGAGGTTTCTAATTATTGATGACGACGAAACAGTTCACATGTATCTTACACAGCTGTTAGAGCCATACGCTCGCTGTGAAACTGTCTTTAACGGAACTGAAGCTATAGACGTCTTTAAGAAGGCTGTTAAGGATAAAGATCCATTTGATACCATCTTTATGGATATTCTGATGCCGGAAATGGATGGACACGCTGCAACGCAAAAACTTCGTGATCTTGAAAAAGAGCTGGGGCTTTATGGACCTGAAGAGTTTAAGCTTGTCATGATAACTTCTCTTAATGATACTAAAAATGTGAGCCAGGCTTTTTTTAAAGGTTACGCCAGCTGTTATATCGTAAAGCCTTTTAGTAAGGTCGGAGTGCTAAATGAGCTTCGCGAAAATAATATTTTATAGTTTGAAAGATTATTAAGTTTTTTAAGTGCATCTGATCATTTCGATGCACTTTTTTTTTGATGACTATATTAGTCTTATTAAGACTCAGCTCCATTATATCTAGGTAGTTGACTGAAATAAAATCGTAGTACATGCTTACTTTATTATTAATTGAACTAAAATGTTTTTACGATTAGGAGATTAGAAATGATTACAAAGAAAATTATAACATTTTTTATGTGTACTTTAATGGCTTTATCTCTTTCAGGTTGTGGTGCTGTTTTACTCGGCGGGGCAGCTGCAGGAGGGACATATGCATATGTTGCAGGTCAGGCTAAACGTCAATATAATGCGAATTTAAGTTCTACCTACACGGCAACGCTAAAAGCGTGTCAGGTGCTTGGATTAAAAATAGAGAGTAAAACTAAAAAATTAAGTGATGCTTCAATTCAGGCACTTGACGTTGATACAACAATATATATTGAGCTAGAAAGCTCCTCTTCCAAAATTACCAACGTTTCGGTCAGGTATGGTCTTCTGGGAGACGAGCAGGCCTCAGCAAGAATTCTTTCTGCAATTCATAGCAATTTGTAGTTTTCGTAATTTTTTAACAGTAATAAGCCACTTAAAAATAATCCCCCCTTTTGAATTAAATTTTCAAAAGGGGGGATTTTCTCTTAATTGAGATGACTCACAGGTTATTAGCTGTCGGATTTTAGCCATATTTACTTACTACTCCTTGCCGATTCCATTTGGTGAAAATCAGCTCCCATAATATTTGCACGGTCATCTTGATGAACATTCCAGTTTTCACTGTTAAGTACAAAAAAATCACACCCTTTTCGTATCTCTTCGATTTTTGGGTCTACCTTAATAATGATTTTAGGTTTTGACGGCTGGACTGTTTTGTTTTTTTTCATACTGCCCTCGTTTGCTAGATGGTTAGCTAGAAGTGATATAAATATAGCTCTTCTGAGAGGGTAGAACAACACCTATTTCATATAAATTTGAATGCAATCAGGATCTAATTGTAATATATAAGTAAATAGCATAAATTGTATAACTGTTCAAAAATATAGTATAAATTGTGGTAAAAAAAATAAGGATTAATAATTACAGTGAGTTTGAAATATTACTTTTATCCATCTCAAACATCATTAGAATTGTATGCTGAACTGGTGAGTAGTTATCATCTGAAATTATATAAATAAAAGTCCTGCCATCATTAGTTGTTATGGTATCAAGACCTTCATAATTATCTACAGGCAGAGAGTTTGGAATTTTTATAAGTTGTTTTGGACGGAGTATTGCTCCGGATTTGAATTCTGGTTGCTTAATAATACAAAGTCTTATTTTTAATGAACCTGGACCAGTATAACTGCGTTCCAATGTAAGAATATTCCTTTCAGGAAGAGGAGCTGCTGAAGTAGGTCTATAGTCATGTTGTCTTTGGTACTCCATTTCGATCCAGTTATCATCAATACCCACAGCAGCATAGGAAGGGTTCTCATAGTCTGTATCGCCTTCAGCGATCATTAATAGTCTGCCTTCAGGTAGTAATGTCAGGGACTCAATTCCTCCGTTATTCGGTTGCTCCTTCAGGTGCTCTGGAGGATTGATTCTGGAAGGTATGCCCGAAAGATCAAAAAAATGTGGAGATTTAAAATAGTTGATTCTGTGTACACGTTCAAAAGCTACAAGAAATCCAGACCCCGGGGCATGGCTCAATGCTTCTGCGTCAGCATGATATTTGGAGCTGAGAGTTTTTCCTTCGATATTTAAAAGTTGTCCAAGCTTTGCTTCAGGTTTAATTCCAATTAAAAAATTATTGTCATTGTAGATCATTTCCCCTTTGAGCCAAAATCCCATATCTGAAACAGCTAAAAAAGACTTTCGATCTTTGCTGATCAATAAGTCGGACAGTCCACCAAAAGCAGGGTGTATGCATTCCAAAAGTATTGCCCCTTTATATTTTAAACCTGCAACGTTTAAATCTACATGATCTGTCTCAAGGGGGGCGATCTGCTTAGAAGTGAGTTTTATATTAATTGGATTGATTTTTGGTTGTTCTGGCTTATTAAGTTTTGCAGAAACTCCAAAGGTCAGCGAAATTAGTAGACACGCTGTTATTATTAAAAATATTATTGTTTTTTTCATTAGTTCTCCGTCAATTATGATAATTTAACGGGTAGCATGTAAACGATATGAATGTATAGGATAGCAATTACGGTATAGTTCTTGTATGGTAGGAAAAGTTGAGTTTGATTTTTTAATTTTGATTTTTTAGACAAAATTTTAGCTACTTTTAATATAAAAATAAACTGGAGAGCAAAATAAGTGAGATATTTCGTCTCTGCATTTGCACTAATAATTATAATTTTTTCATCAACGTTTTCTATGGCGGAAATTGAGAAGAAAAATGTCCTGTTTCTTAATTCATATCAAAACGGTTACGCATGGTCAGATGATATTTTGTCAGGAATCAGAGAAGTTTTTCGTGATAGCAATATCAATATTGATTTGCATATTGAATATATGGATACTAAGCGATTTAAAGGGGAAGAATTTACTAAAATTCTTCATTCATATTATGCCTTTAAGTATAAGAATTACAAGTTGTCAGCGATTATTGTTTCAGATAATGCTGCTCTGAATTTTATGCTGAAATATAAGGATAGTTTTTTTCCTGAAGTTCCAGTGATTTTTTGTGGTATTAATGATTTTAAGCCGGAACTGATTGCTACTATGGGGAATTATGGCGGAGTTCTTGAGAATCCTGATATTGCTGCCAATGTTAATCTTGCGCTGAAATTTAATCCTAATATTAAAAAGGTTACTGTTATCGGAGATAATTCTGTATCTTCACGAGCGATTGTTCATCAGATTGAAAACGCTGCACCGCTATTTGCCGGTCAGCTGAATTTTGAATATTGGAATGATCTTACTTTGTCTGAATTGCTTAGCAAATCTAGAGCCATGGGCAGCAATGATATTCTTCTTTTTACGCCTTTTTACAAAGGAGCACACGGTGAACTTTATTCCGCAGAAGAAGTCCTTCAGATAATATCTGACAATTCTCCTGCTATGGTTTTCAGCATATGGGAATTTCTTCTTGGACATGGGATAATTGGGGGAAAACTTCTTTCAGGTCTGGATCAGGGACAACAGGCAGCTAAACTAGCTGTTGAAGTTCTAAAAACAGGCAAAATGCCAGAGAAAAGAGTCATTATGTGTACTAGCGAGTACTTTATGTTTGACCATAATATGCTTAAAAAATTTCATATTAAAGAAAGCTTGTTGCCGGAAGACAGTATTATCATAAATAGTCCTGATTATTTTTATAAGTTGAACAAGCAGGTTTTTTGGACAATCATAATTTTTTTGATTGCGCTTAGTATTACGCTTATATTCTTAGTTATTTCTATTTTACAACGTAGAAAGGTTGAAAAAAGAATAACGGCTCAATTGTCATTTCAGGAAATATTGATGGATACCATACCATTACAAATATGCTGGAAAGATAAAAAACAGCGATATCTAGGAGCGAATAGATCATTTACAGATTTTTTTGAGATGGGATCTCCGTCAGCAATTATTGGTTTGGATGATTCTATACTTAAGCCTGATGAAGAATTTGCTAAGGAATCAGCCAAGTGGGATCAACAGGTTATTGAAACAGGTAATCAGCGACTACGTATCAGCTGGGCAATGTCGCGTGAGGGGGTAGATCCTGTTTGGCTGGAAATCAATAGAGTTCCGCTTTATAATGAAAAAGGTGATGTTGTCGGTACTCTTTCTACCGCTCAGGATGTTACGCGCAGAGTCAATCTCGAAAAGCAACTCCTTCAGTCACAAAAAATGGAAGCAATAGGAACCCTCGCGGGTGGTATTGCACATGACTTCAACAATATTCTTACTTCTATCATAAATTCTATTGAACTTGCGATGAATGACGTGAAAGAAGGAACCCTAACGTGGAAAGATTTGGACCGCGCTGTAAAAGCAGCTCAACGCGGAAGTCGTGTCGTTAAGCAAATCCTGACCTTCAGTCGTCCATCTCAGGAAGGTATCAAACCAACTGATATAAGTGATGTTGTTCGTGAAACCGTTGATTTTATTAAGGCTTCATTGCCAAGAAATATTATGGTCACTGCAAACATTCCTGAAGATGCACCGCTTATTATGGCTGACCCGACTCAAATTCATCAGGTCATAATGAACCTTTGTACTAATTCTTTTCAATCATTAAGGAGTAGCGGAGGGCAAATTGAAGTTGCTCTTAAAACTGTAGATGTTGAAGAGGAACAAGGTCAGTTTATGCGGGTTAACCCAGGGAAATATATAGAGTTAGAAATTTCTGATAACGGTCCTGGGATTCCGGTTGAAATATTGGATAAGATTTTTGACCCGTTTTTTACTACTAAAGGTAAAGCAGAAGGAACCGGTCTGGGGTTAGCTGTCGTACATGGCTTAATCAAAGGGCATGGCGGAGGCGTGACAGTAAATAGTCTCGCGGGAGTCAAAACAAGTTTTGAAATATATCTGCCTGTTACTGGGCAGCTGAGAAATGTTGATAATAAAAGCTATGGCCCCTTGCATCTTGGGCAGGAAAGTATACTTTTCGTTGAGGATGATGAAGACCAGCTTGAAACAACACCTAGAATTTTAGAAAGTCTCGGATATACGGTCACAGCATTGTCTTCACCTGCAGAGGCTTTTAGACAGGTTAGTGAAGCGCCTAATAAATTTGATTTAATTATAACTGACTATGATATGCCGGAAACAAACGGGCTGGATCTCGCTAAAGATATTCAGAATATTGCACCGGCAATTCCTATTCTTATTGTGTCAGGTCGGCGAAATTTCTTAAATGTTGCTTCTGAAGTTAAAAATGTCAGGAAAGTTCTGATGAAACCCTATAGTAAAAATATAATTGCAGACGCTATTAGAGAAGTTATGTTGTCCACGGAGAAAAATGATGGGTAGAATTCTTATAATAGATGATGATGTTCAGGTTTGCGAAACAATTCAAAGTCTTATTGTTAGATCAGGGCATGAAGGAGATTATGCACAAACATTGTCTCACGGTATGGATAAAGTAGAAACTGGAGCTTTTGATCTTGTTTTTTTAGATATATCTTTGCCTGACGGTAATGGTTTAGATTTTCTGTCGCGCATAAAGGAATCGTCTGGGCATCCTGAAGTTATTATTTTGACCGGAAAAGGTGATGATGATGGAGCAGAGCTGGCCATTCAGGGTGGAGCATGGGATTTTCTAGTAAAACCGTCTTCAATTAAGCAGATCTCGCTTTCCATGAGCAGGGCTCTGGCTTTTCATAAAGAAAAGAAAAACAGAGCTCAGTTAGTAGCGTTGAATTTAGATAATATTGTCGGTAAAAGTCCCGAAATTAAAAGCTGCTATGACCTCATAGCTCATGCTGCAGGTTCTGATGCAAATGTTTTGGTAACGGGTGAAACCGGAACAGGTAAAGAGCTTTTCGCCCGTACAATTCATGATAATTCCAGACGTGCGAATAATAATTTTGTTGTGGTTGATTGTGCCTCTCTAACCGAAAACTTGGTCGAAAGTACTTTGTTCGGTCATAAGAAAGGATCGTTTACGGGCGCACAGGCGGATCACAAGGGGCTTATTCCTTTAGCGGATAAGGGGACGTTGGTTCTTGATGAAGTAGGAGAGATGTCTCTTTCGGTACAAAAATCTTTTTTGCGAGTTTTACAGGAAAGAACATATCGTCCTGTCGGTGAAAATAAAGAATTTAAAAGTGATTTCAGATTAATAGCTGCTACTAATAGAGATCTTGATGCAATGGTTGCTAAAGGAGAATTTCGTCAGGATCTTCTATATCGCATTCAAACTATTCATATAATTTTACCGCCGCTTAGATTAAGAAGCGGTGACATACGTGAACTTACTGATTTTTATCTGCGTAGGCTTCGTACTCAATATGGAGTACCCCCAAAAGTTGCCAATTCAGATTTTTATGATATTTTAGATAATTATGAATGGCCCGGCAATGTTCGGCAACTGTTCAATGTTGTTGAGCAGGCTTTTGTTGCAAGTGGTAGTGGAAATACTATTTATGCTATGCATCTTTCAGATGATTTGCGAATTAAAATGGCTAAATCTAATTTGAAAAAAACAGAATCATATGCAAGTGCATATGGTGATAGTAATGACGATAATTTAACAACCGAGTTGGAAAAAAATAATGGATCGGTTGAATCAGCCGTTTCAGCAACTGTTTCAGATCTTTTTTCAAGTGAATTGCCTTCACTAAAAATATTTAAAGGTTTAGCTGAAAAAAAATATCTTGTAGAGCTGTTAAGCAGGTATCACGGTGAAATTCCTGTAATCTTAGATGTTTCTGGGCTTTCTCGCTCACATTTCTATGCTTTGCTTAAAAAATATGAAATTAGTTATTAATTTGTTAAATGTGAAATATAATTAGATCCTTAGTTGTCTGTTTTTTAGGATTAAGCCTTGTCTTTTTTTTAGGACAAGGCTTTTTTTGTTGTTTTATAGCTGTTTACAAAAGTAAATAATAATGTTTTATGTCGTCCCTGCATAATTCGGGGAGTTTTAATTTGTGAAAAATTGCTCTCTGTCCGTTTTTTAGGATAGTAGTAATAGGGTTATTACTGATTTAAGTGTAACTTATATGTAACTATCCTATTTATAACACTTTTTTATTTGTTGCATGTTTGGCACAAAATTTGAGTAAGGCTTTGGTTGAGTATTCAATCTTATGCCTGCATTCAGGCTCAAAACAAAGTCTTAACTCGATGAGGTTGTTTAATTAAATCTCTAAGGAGCGAAATTAATGGCTAAAATTATGAAAACAATGGACGGTAATACAGCGACTGCACATGTAGCTTATGCTATGAGTGACACCGCAGCTATTTACCCCATTACCCCTTCATCTACTATGGGTGAAGTTGCTGAAGAATGGGCTGCGCAGGGTCGCAAAAACATCTTCGGTCAGGTTTTAAATGTAAAGCAGCTTCAGTCTGAAGCTGGTGCAGCCGGAGCTGTTCATGGCTCACTTGCTGCCGGTGCTCTTACTTCAACTTACACAGCATCGCAGGGTCTCCTGCTCATGATCCCTAACATGTACAAAATTTCCGGTGAACTTCTTCCCGGTGTTTTTCATGTTTCTGCTCGTGCTCTTGCAGCTCAGGCTCTTTCAATTTTTGGTGATCATCAGGACGTAATGGCTTGTCGCCAGACAGGTTTTGCAATGCTTGCATCCAGTTCCGTTCAGGAATGTATGGATATCGCATTAATTACTCATCTCGCTGCAGTTGAATCCAGTGTTCCTTTCATGCACTTCTTTGACGGGTTCCGTACTTCTCACGAAATTCAGAAAATTGAAGTTATTGATTATGATGACATGGCTTCTTTGCTTGATTGGGATGCTGTTGCTAATTTCCGTGCAAGAGGCATGAACCCAGAAAATCCATCTATTCGTGGTACTGCTCAGAACCCTGATATTTACTATCAGACTCGTGAAGCATGTAATCCTTTCTACGATCAGGTGCCTTCAGTTGTAATTAAATGTATGAAGAAAGTCGGAGATCTTACCGGCCGTAAATACAAACCATTCGACTATGTTGGACATCCAGAAGCTGAAAGAGTTATTGTTGCAATGGGTTCCGGTTGTGAAGCAATCGAAGAAGTTGTAAACCTCCTGATCGCTCAGGGCGAAAGAGTCGGACTTATCAAAGTTCGTTTGTACCGTCCTTTCATCACTGAATATTTTATGCAGGTTCTTCCTGCTACTACTACAAATATTACTGTTCTTGATCGCACAAAAGAGCCTGGTGCTCTTGGTGATCCTTTGTACCAGGATATTTGTACTGCATTCATGGAACGCGGCGAAGCTCCTGTTATTACTTCAGGTCGCTACGGTCTCGGTTCTAAAGAATTCACACCTAGCATGGTCAAGGCTGTTTTCGACAACATGAAAGCAACCGGTCCTAAAAATCACTTCAACGTTGGTATTGATGACGATGTAACAAGTACTTCACTTGAAGTTAGCGCTCATATCGATACAACTCCTGAAGGAACTGTTCAGTGTAAATTCTGGGGCCTTGGAGCTGACGGAACCGTTGGTGCTAACAAGCAGGCCATTAAAATTATTGGTGACAACACCGATATGTACGCACAGGGATACTTCGCTTATGACTCTAAGAAGTCTGGCGGTGTCACTATGTCTCACCTGCGTTTCGGTCACAGTCCTATCCAGTCCACATACTTGGTAACAAGCGCTGACTTCATTGCTTGTCACAACCCAAGCTATGTTCATCTTTATGATCTGTTGGACGGAATCAAAGAGGGCGGAACCTTCCTGATCAACTCAGCTTGGTCAGCAGAAGACATGGAAAAAGAACTTCCTGCTTCCATGCGCCGCACTATCGCTGAAAAGAAACTTAAATTTTACACCATTGATGCTATCAAAATTGCAGCAGGTGTAGGTCTTGGTGGTCGTATTAATATGATCATGCAGACTGCATTCTTTAAGCTTTCCAGCGTAATTCCTTTTGAGCAGGCAGTTGCTTTGCTTAAGGATTCCATCAAAAAAGCTTACGGTAAAAAAGGCGATAAAATCGTCAATATGAATACTGCTGCAGTTGATCAGGCTGTTGCTAATCTTGTTGCAGTTGATTACCCAGAGTCTTGGAAAGACCTTGCTGATACTGAAGTCGCTGAAAATGACGATCCAGAATTTGTATCAGATGTCGTTCGCCCTATCTTGGCTCAGAAAGGTGATAAACTTCCTGTTTCTGCATTTGAACCTGACGGAATCTTCCCTCTGGCTACTTCTCAGTTTGAAAAACGCGGCGTAGCTGTGAATGTTCCTGAGTGGCTTCCAGAAAATTGTATTCAGTGTAACCAGTGTGCATTTGTATGCCCTCACGCTGCTATCCGTCCTGTTCTCGTTAGCGAAGAAGACCTGAAAGACGCACCTGAAAGCTTCGTAACTGTCGATGCTAAGGGTAAAGAATTCAAGGGTCTTAAATATCGCATGCAGGTCTACTCTCAGGATTGTATGGGTTGTGGTAACTGTGCTGATATTTGTCCTGCAAAGGAATCAGCTCTTGTTATGAAACCTATTGCAACTCAGACTCCTACTGAAATCCCTAACTTGGATTTTGCACAGTCTATTCCTGAAAAAGATGATCTTGCAGCTAGAACTTCTGTCAAAGGCAGCCAGTTCCAGCGTCCTCTCTTAGAGTTCTCCGGTGCATGCGCTGGTTGTGGTGAGACCCCCTACGTCAAAACCCTCACTCAGCTGTTCGGCGAACGCATGATCATTGCAAATGCAACAGGTTGTTCTTCAATCTGGGGTGCATCTGCTCCTACCACTCCTTATTGCACAAACAAAAACGGTCATGGTCCTTCATGGGGCAACTCACTGTTTGAAGATGCTGCTGAGTTTGGTTTCGGTATCGAAATGGGTATTTCCCATCGTCGTGCAAAACTTGCTGACCTCGTAACTGAAGCTATCAGCGAAGGCGTTCCTGCCGAGCTGGAAGAAGCAATGAAAGGCTGGCTTGAAAATCGTAATAATGCTGCTCTTTCCGAAGAATGCGGTCAGAAGGTTCTGCAGGCTCTTTACTCTGCACCTCAGACTGATCTTCTTTATGAAATTGCTGAAATGGAAGATCTGTTCACTAAGAAGTCCTTCTGGGTCTTCGGTGGTGACGGTTGGGCATACGACATCGGTTTCGGCGGCGTAGACCACGTTCTTGCTTCCGGTGAAGACATCAACGTCTTCGTAATGGATACCGAAGTTTACTCAAATACCGGTGGTCAGGCTTCAAAAGCAACACCACTCGGATCTATCGCTAAGTTTGCAGCTTCCGGTAAAAGCACAGGTAAAAAAGATCTCGGTCGTATCGCAATGACCTACGGTTATGTTTATGTTGCCAGTGTTTCCATGGGTGCTAACAAACAGCAGTTCCTGAAAGCAATTCAGGAAGCTGAAGCATATCCTGGTCCTTCTTTGATCATAGCTTACGCTCCATGCATCAACCAGGGAATCAGAAAAGGTATGGGTAAAACTCAGCTAGAAATGAAGTTGGCTGTAGACAGTGGTTACTGGCCTCTCTATCGCTACAACCCACTTCTTGCTGAAGAAGGTAAAAATCCATTCATCCTTGAATCCAAGGACCCTGACGGAACAATTCAGGAATTCATGGCTGGCGAAAACCGCTATGGCTTGCTTGAACGTACCAACCCAGAAGTGTCTAAAAAATATCGTGCGAAAATTGAAAAAGATTACAATGATCGCTACGAGTATTTTAAATATATGGCTGCCGCTGGTTCCAGCGAAAGCAAATAACAACCTCATTGCTTGCGGGTGGACTATGTCCACCCGCAAGCTCCTTTTTTTCTGTAAGGTTGAAGGTGCCTTGTAGGATTATAAGGGAGGAGTCAGTCAATAGACTTAAAAAATTGAAATCTTATTACGCATATGTGGTCCGATGAAATTGTTTCATCGAAGCGTAATAACAAACTTGGATTTTTTTCTGCTTAAGGAGAAAACATGTCTGTAGAAATTCTTGCTCTTGTAGCACTCGTCCCGATTGCTCTCGCTTTGATCTTGATGGTAGGAATGCGTTGGCCTGCAACTAAAGCAATGCCAGTTGCTTGGTTGTCTGCTGCTGTCGGTGCTGTTGCTGTATGGAATCTGCCTGCCGCTTATGTTGCAGCGCTTACTGTTCAGGGTATCATTACCGCTATTGGTATTCTTATTATCGTATTCGGTGCGATTATTATTTTGTACACACTTCAGTATAGTGGCGGTATGGAAACTATTCAGTACGGTTTCCAAAACATCAGCCGTGACCGTCGTATTCAGGTTCTTATCATCGGTTATCTGTTCGCTGCATTTATTGAAGGTGCCGCTGGTTTCGGTACACCTGCAGCATTGGCAGCTCCCTTGCTCTTAAGTCTTGGTTTCCCTCCTCTTGCAGCTGTTGTTATGTGTTTGGTTTTCAACTCAGTTCCGGTAACATTCGGTGCTGTTGGTACTCCTGTTATTCTCGGTATGAAATATTTGACCACACTTGTGGACGCAGCGGTTCTTGCTGCTGCTCCTGGTGTAAACTTTCATTCTATGGAAATGTTTGATAAAATAGTTGGTCAGTGGTCAACCATCATGCATCTTCCTATGATTTACATCCTTCCTTTATTCATGCTCGGTTTCATGACCCGTTTCTTCGGTCAGAATAAGAGCTGGAGTGAAGGTTTAGGAGCATGGAAATTCTCACTTTTCACTTCAACTGTTTTTGCAGTACCTTATCTATTTACTGCATGGTTTGTCGGGCCTGAATTCCCCTCTCTTATAGGTGGTCTTGTTGGTCTCGGTCTCGCTATTGTCGGTGCTAAAAGAGGGTTCTGTGTTCCTGAAAAAATTTGGGACTTCGGTCCTGCTTCCACTTGGGATGCAGAATGGACTGGTACTGTTTCAGCTGAAAATACCACTGAATTTAAAGCTCACATGAGTCAGGCTCGTGCTTGGACTCCTTATATCCTTATCGGTCTCATCCTCGTTATTACTCGTATTCCTGATCTTGGACTTAAAGGTATGCTTGCTGGTGTTTCTATTCCTTTCAAGCACATCCTCGGTTTCGCAAGTGTTAATGCCTCAATTAAGTATCTCTATCTTCCAGGTACTATTCCTTTTGCTCTTGTCGCAATTCTTACTATCTTCATACACAAAATGCCTAGCGATAAGGCTGCAATGGCATGGAAAGAAGCTATTGCTAAGATGAAGAATCCAACAATTGCGTTGTTCTTCTCTGTTGCATTGGTTTCCATCTTCCGAGGTTCCGGTATCGTTGACGCAGCACTTAATCCTAACAATTACCTCTCCATGCCTCTTGCATTGGCAGAAGCTGTTTCCGGTCTTGCTGGGCAGACATGGCCTATGTTTGCATCATTTGTTGGTGGACTCGGTTCATTCATAACAGGTTCAAACACTGTTTCCGACCTTCTGTTTGCAGAATTCCAGTGGGGCGTAGCTTCAAGTCTCAGCCTGCCTCATCAGATTATTGTTTCAGCGCAGGCTGTTGGTGGAGCTATGGGTAACATGATTTGTATCCATAACATCGTTGCTGGTTGTGCTGTTGTTGGTCTGTCCGGAATGGAAGGTGCAATCCTCAAGCGTACCGTATGGCCTTTCTTGCTTTACGGTTTGATTGTAGGTGTTGTAGCGTCTCTCATGTCCTTTGTTTTCTTACCTCACCTGTTCTAATTTGTTTTAATCACCGGCCGGAGTTATCTCCGGCCGGTTTTAAAAACAAGTAGAGTAGGGTTCATTATATACCCATTACCCATAAAGTTTTTTCAGATAGGAGTTCATTTAATGTCCAATGCAAAACTTGCAAAAGAATTTGAAAAAATAGTCGGTGCTGGAGGAGTTCTCCATACCGAATCTGACCTGCATTCATATTCTTACGATTCAGCAGTTCTTGATCCTGCTGTCCCATCACTTGTAATTAAACCAACTACTACAGAGCAGCTTGGACCAGTTACTAAACTTTGTAATGAGCATGGGCTACCCCTCACTGTTCGGGGTGCAGGAACCAATCTTTCCGGTGGAACTATTCCTCACCCTGGCGGTATAGTAGTTCTTACCAACGGCCTTAATAAAATTCTTGAAATCAACGAAGAAGATCTATACGCAGTAGTTGAACCTGGTGTAGTTACTGCACAATTTGCAGCAGAAGTCGCAAAACGCGGCCTTTTTTATCCTCCAGATCCAGGTAGCCAGGCTGTTTCAACTCTCGGTGGTAACGTTGCAGAAAATGCTGGTGGTCTTCGCGGCCTTAAATACGGCGTTACTAAAGATTACGTTATGGGAATTGATTTCTTCGATGTTAACGGTGACCTCATTAAATCCGGATCACGCACTGTTAAATGCGTAACAGGTTACAATCTCGGCGGTCTTATGGTTGCCTCCGAAGGAACTCTTGGAGTTTTTAGCAACATTATCTTTAAACTCGTTCCTCCTCCAAGAGCTTCTAAAGCAATGATGGCTGTTTTTGACGATATTGATAAAGCTTCTGAAACTGTTGCAGCAATCATTGCAAACCATATTGTTCCTTGTACTCTCGAACTTCTCGATCATGTAAGCATCAAATATGTTGAAGCTTTCACTAAAGCAGGACTTCCAACTGAAGCTCAGGCTATTCTTTTAATTGAAGTTGATGGTCATCCTGCTGAAGTTGCTGACGATGCTGAAAAGATTGTTAATATCTGTAATAAAGTCGGGGCGACTGCAGTTCATGCTGCCGAAACCGCAGAAGAACGTGAAAACCTATGGTTTGCTCGTCGTAATGCACTTCCTGCTCTTGCACGTGCTAAGCCTACTACAGTACTTGAAGATGCAACTGTTCCACGCAGCCAGATCCCTGCAATGATTCGCGGTGTGAACAAAATTGCTGAAAAATATAATATTGCTATCGGAACCTTCGGCCATGCAGGTGATGGTAACCTTCATCCCACAATTCTTTGCGATAAGAGAAATAAAGAAGAATTCCATCGCGTAGAAGAGGCTGTTAACGAAATATTTGACGTTGCTCTTTCACTTAAAGGAACCCTCTCAGGCGAGCATGGAATCGGAATGGCTAAATCCAAATGGATGGTGAAGGAAACTTCACAGGCTACTCTTGATTATTCTCTCCGTATGAAAAAAGCCATCGATCCTAAGGGAATTCTTAATCCCGGCAAAATCATTGAGGGTAAGTAAATGTCCGACCTTCAAAAATTAGCTAAACAGCTCATGGAATTGGACGATCAGATGGTCGCCTGTATGAAGTGTGGTATGTGTCAGGCTGTTTGTCCTGTTTTTGCTGAAACCATGCAGGAAGCTGACGTAACACGTGGTAAGATTGCTCTTCTTGAGAAGCTTGCACACGAACTTATTAACGATCCTGATCAGGTTAATGAAAAACTTAATAGATGTCTGCTTTGCGGATCATGCGCTGCGAACTGTCCAAGCGGTGTTAAGATCATGGACATCTTTATTAAAGCACGCGTTATTGTAACAACTTACAAAGGGTTGTCCTCAACTAAAAAGTTGATATTTAAAGGTCTTTTAACTCGTCCTAAGTTGTTCAACTTCTTGACTGACATGAGTGCAAAATTTCAGGGTCCATTTGAAAAAGTTGCTGATACAGCAGCTGGAACCGCAAGCTGTGCTCTGTTAAAACCAGTTATTGGTGAGCGTCATTTTATGCCGCTTTCCAAGCGTCCTTTTAGAAAAGATTACCCAAGCGTTGATACTCCACGTGGAGCTAGCGGCCTCAAGGTTGCTTTTTTCCCTGGATGTGTTGTTGATAAAATGTTTCCGCATGTCGGACATGCTGTAATGGACGTTCTTAATTATCATGGCGTTGGAGTTTTTCTGCCTAAAGGACAGTCCTGCTGCGGAATACCTACTTTGGCTTCTGGAGATCAGGATTCTTTTGTGACACTGATGAAACAGAATGTTCAAGCTTTTGAAAATGGCTCCTTTGATTACCTTGTTACTCCATGCGCAACTTGCACTGCTACAATAAAAGAAACATGGCTTAAAATGATTGATGATGAAGATCCTATTTTCAAAGAAAAAGTTCAGGATCTTGCTGATAAGGCTATGGATATAAGTGCATTTTTAGTTGATGTAGTCGGAGTAAGCTTAACAGCAGAACAAGGTGGCGGTGATAAGGTTGTAACATATCATGACCCTTGTCATCTTGCTAAATCTCTTAAAGTTACTGCTCAGCCACGTTCACTGCTGAAAAAGAACGGTAAATATGAGTTTAAAGAAATGAACGAAGCTAATCGTTGCTGTGGTAGCGGTGGTAGTTTTACTCTTTATCATTATGATCTGTCTAAAAGCATTGGTCAGCGTAAAGCTGAAAATGTAAGAGCTGTCGGCGCAGATGTTGTCACAACTTCATGTCCTGCATGTATGATGCAGCTTGGTGATATGTTGTCACAGTCCGGTGGTGGAATTGAAGTTAAGCATGTTATTGAAATTTATGCAGATGCATTGAATAAATAGTTTTAAGTAGTCCAGATCTGAAAAACGGTCTGGACTACTTAGCAAAAAACCGCTTTTATAGGGCGGTTGGAATTTATCGGGTATGTAGGAAAGTAAAGTTACTTCCGGCCCGTTTGGCTATCATGTTGAACAGTGCGGGTATTGTCTGATCCGGAAAACAGATACCCAACCCCCCGCACGACACACAGGAGTTTTCCAGTGTCTAATAATTTGTATATTACTGCCACCGAAGAGAAAAGCGGTAAATCTGCTATCGCTTTGGGCGTAATGCAATTGCTACTTAGAGACATACAAAATGTCGCAATTTTCAGGCCTATTATCAATGATAATCAGACTGGCTCTCGCGACCATGATATCAATCTTTTGATGAGTTATTTTAATCTTGATATCAATTATGAGGACACATACGCTTACACTCTTAAAGAGGCTAGAGAGCTTATAAACAGTGGTAAACATTCACTGCTGCTCGAAAACATTCTGAATAAATATAGTAAGCTTGAAGAAAAATTCGACTTCGTCCTTTGTGAAGGAACCGATTTTCAGGGAAAAGACCAGAACTTTGAATTTGATATCAACGCGGAAATAGCCGCTAACCTCAGTTGCCCTGTTTTGCTTGTAGCAAACGGCAGAGGAAAAACCACAGAAGATATCATTGCTTCAACTCAGCTTGTTATTGATGCTTTGGAAGACAAGGGTGTAGATACTGTTGCTGCCATAATTAACAGAACCTCAGTTAGTTCTACTGAAATGTCTGAAATCATTTCCGGCATTAAGAGTAATACCAGATGTGCTCAGGATCTGCTTGTTTACGGTATTGCTGAAGACGAAAGTCTCGGTAATCCAAGTATGAATGATGTACGTAAATGGCTTGATGCTTCAGTTCTTTATGGACACGGCAGACTTGATACGCTTGTAGATGATTATGTTATCGCTGCTATGCGTATCGGTAACTTCCTGGAATATATTGAAGGTGGAAGCCTGATTATTACTCCCGGTGACCGTTCCGATATCATTTTGAGCAGTCTTGCATCCAGACTTTCTACTTCATTTCCAGATATCTCCGGTATTCTTCTTACCGGCGGATTGCAGCCCAGCCCTAGCGTGCATAGGTTGATTGAAGGATGGACTGGAGTTCCAATTCCTATTCTTTCCGTAGATACAAATACTTATCGCACAACTCAGATTCTGAGCGAACTTTACGGACGTATCGATCCTGAAGATCAGCGTAAAACAGCTTCCGCTTTGGGAATATTTGAATCTCATGTTGATTCAAATGAACTCAGACATCGCCTTGTTTCAAGAAAATCTGACAAAGTTACTCCTAAAATGTTTGAGTATAAACTTGTTCAGAAAGCAAAAGCTAACAAGCAGTGCATAGTTTTACCTGAAGGAACTGCTGAAAGAGTTTTACGCGCAGCTGATATTCTTACTCGTCGCGGAGTAGCAGACATAGTTCTTCTTGGTAAGGCTGATGAAGTTGGGTCTAAGATTTCTGCTCTCGGTCTTGATATGAATAATGTCAGAATTCTTGACCCTGAATCTTCTCCTCAGTTTGAAAGCTATTGCGAAGCTTATTTTAAACTTCGTGAGCACAAAGGTATTCGCATGTCTGATGCTAAAGATAGAATGCTTGATCCTACCTATTTCGGTTCTATGATGGTCCATATGGGCGATGCAGACGGAATGGTTTCAGGTTCTATCACAACAACTGCACAGACAATCCGTCCTGCTTTTGAATTTATTAAGACAAAACCTAGCGCATCTATTGTTTCCAGTGTTTTCCTGATGTGCCTTAAAGATCGTGTTCTTGTCTTTGGTGACTGCGCAGTCAACCCTAATCCTAATGCTGAACAGCTGGCTGAAATTGCTTTAAGCTCTGCTCAAACTGCACGGATCTTTGGTGTTGAACCTAGAGTAGCTCTACTTTCTTACTCAACTGGTCAGTCCGGTAAAGGTGCTGATGTTGATAAAGTTAAAGAAGCTGCCCGCATTGCTAAAGAGCGTGATCCTGAGCTTATGATTGAAGGTCCTATTCAGTATGACGCTGCAATCGATCCTACTGTTGCTAGAACAAAACTTCCGGATAGTCAGGTAGCAGGGCGCGCAACTGTGTTCATCTTCCCTGATCTTAATACCGGAAACAATACATACAAAGCTGTACAGCGTTCAGCTGAACAGTCAGTTGCAATCGGACCTGTTTTACAGGGACTTAACAAGCCGGTTAATGACCTTTCCAGAGGATGTACTGTCCCTGATATCGTTAACACCGTAGCTATCACCGCAATTCAAGCCCAGGCTGAAAAAGGACTTATTTAATGAAGATATTAGTTATTAACGCAGGTAGTTCATCAATCAAATATCAGCTTCTTGATATGGAAGCAGCAAATCCTCTTGCTTCAGGTATTGTAGAGCGTATCGGCGACGATATGGGTAGCCTTACCCACAAAGCATTTCTTGGAACTCCTAAAGAGTTTAAAGAAGCTATTGAATGCCCATTCCCTACTCATAAAGAGGGAATGCATGAAGTTGTCAGACTTCTTACCGATCCTGAAAAAGGTGTTATTAAAGATAGTTCCGAAATTGCCGGAATCGGTCATAGAATCGTGCATGGTGGAGAACTTTTCTCTACACCTGTTGAAGTTACTGAAGAAGTTCTTCAGGGAATTAGAGATTGTATTCCTTTGGCTCCTTTGCACAACCCCGGACATGTCATCGGGATTGAAGTTGCAACTGAACTTTTCCCAGGTGTAAGACAGGTTGTCGTTTTTGATACTGCTTTCCATCAGACAATGGAACCTAAAGCATTTATGTACGGTATCCCTTACGAATATTATGAAGAATTCGGTCTTCGTCGTTACGGAGCACACGGAACTTCACATAAATATGTTGCTCGTGAAGCTGCTAAAGTTCTCGGTAAACCTCTTGAAGAGTGCAATCTTGTTACTGTTCATCTTGGTAACGGAGCTTCTCTTTCCGCTGTTAAAAACGGAAAATGCATAGATACTTCCATGGGATTAACTCCTCTTGGTGGTATTATCATGGGAACACGCTGCGGTGATATCGATCCCGCTGTTGTCGGTTTTATCTCTGATAAAAAAGATATGAGTGCTACTGACGTTGTTAAAATGCTTACCAACGAAAGTGGACTTAAAGGTATTTGCGGTTCTAACGATCTTCGCGATATTCATTCCCGTATTGAAAAGGGTGATGAGCGTGCAGAATTGGCTCTTGATATGGCAACTCACAGAGTTCGTCAGTTCATCGGTTCTTATTTCTTCGAACTCGGCAAAGTAGATGCAATTATCTTTACAGCCGGTATCGGTGAAAATGATCCTGTATACAGAGCAAACTCTTGTTCAAACCTCGAAAACTTTGGAATCATTATAGATTCTGAGAAAAACTTGAACTGGGATAGAACTCCATCAGCAATTAGTGCCGATAACAGTCCTGTTAAAGTTTTAGTTATTGCAACAAATGAAGAGCTAGAAATTGCTAACGATACTGTTGCAGTTCTTGGATTGTAGCAGATAATATTAGAATAAATCCGGTGCGTGGAGTCAATCTGCGCACCGGAGTAGTTGTAAGGTTCGGGCCGTTCCGATTGTGGAACGACCCGATTAACATACCCCAGATCAGACTGTGGAAGGGCTGAGTACTGCAATCGAGTAGAATCGAGGCTGTATTACTCTGGGAATGCCAATGGATATTACAAAGTAGTGTACCCTTTGACCGTGGAGAAAAAATGACAGTCGACAATGGAAATGTCAAACTTTTCACTGAAAAAGCTGGAATAGCGGGTGCCGCTGTTTCAGAAGTGTCCTCTCTTGAAGAGGCGTTTCAGTATACAATGGATCTATGTGGCAAGAAAGAAGCTTGTAAACTTCTTGTTTCAGGTTGCGAAGAAGGACTTTCCTCTAAAGCCGGTGAGCTTTGCGAAACAAAAAACGGAAAAACCATAGCCGCACCTGCTCTTAGTAAAAAACAGTTTTCTTCTTTGGGAAAACTCTGTTCAGAGAATGGTTTTGTTCTACTAAAAGACGGACTGCGTAAACACCTTGGCGGAATTGACATTGGTTTTTCCTTTGTTGATCACGGTATAGCTGAAACTGGTAGTCTTGTACTTAACTGTCGCAGTGAAGAATTGAGACTTGCAACTATGGTCAGTGAAATTCATGTTGCTGTTCTTCCAAAATCTAAGATTGTCGCTGATTCTTATGACTTAGAATCTTACATGGAAGAATGCATGAAAAATGCAGATTATACATCTTTTATTACCGGGCCAAGTCGTACAGCAGATATTGAACGTGTTCTTGCTGTTGGTGTACATGGACCGCTGGAACTTCATATTCTTCTTCTGGAGGGCGTATAATGCAGGACGCTAAAAGTTTTAAAGAGTACAAATCGCAGATCGACGAGGCTTTAGGAAATGATTTCTTGCGTACAGCAATGGATAATTTTGCTGTTGCTTACCGCACCGGTCGAGCCAATGCTTTTGCAAATATAGATGATAAGGCATTAATTAAAGATATTGCAGATGCAAAAGATTGTGCTGCTCAGAATATCGATGAGCTTTATGCTAAGTTCAAAGAAGAAGCTGAAAAGAAAGGCGCAGTAGTTCATTTAGCTAAAGATGCTCAAGAAGCAAATGAAATAATCGGTCGCATTGCTCTTGAAGAAAAGTGTAAGTCTATAGTTAAGTCTAAGTCTATGACTGCTGAGGAAACTCTTCTCAATCATCATCTTGAAGATCTTGATCTTCAAGTTATTGAGACTGACCTTGGTGAGTGGATCATTCAGCTCCGTCATGAAGGCCCAAGCCACATGGTTATGCCTGCTATTCATCTTTCTCGTCATCAAGTAAGTGATTTGTTTACTGATGTTACCGGTAAAAAACAGGATGACGATATTCAGAAGCTTGTAAAAGTTGCCCGTCGTGAACTTCGCCAGAAATTCACTCAAGCTGACATGGGTATCTCAGGTGGTAACTTCGCAATTGCTGAAAGCGGAACAGTCGGAGTTGTTACTAACGAAGGTAACGCAAGACTTGTTACAACATTACCTCGTGTTCATGTCGCGTTGATGGGACTTGATAAACTTACTCCTAAATTGCATGACGCTTTGCGTGTTCTAAAAGCTCTGCCTCGTAATGCTACAGGTCAGGCTCTCACTTCTTATGTTACCTGGGTAACAGGTGCTAACGAGTGTGCAACTGCTGTAGACAGCACAAAGAAAGTTCACTTTGTTTTCCTCGATAACGGCAGACGTGCTCTTGCAAAAGATCCTTTGTTTTCACAGGTTTTGCGCTGCGTTCGTTGCGGTGCATGTGCCAATGTCTGTCCTGTCTACCGCATGGTCGGCGGACACAAAATGGGGCATATCTATATCGGAGCCATTGGCCTTATTCTTACTTATTTCTTCCATGGAACTGATAAAGCTAAAAATCTTGTTCAGAACTGTATTAACTGTGGAGCTTGTAAAGAAATTTGTGCAGGCGGTATAGACCTTCCAGGTCTGATCAAAGAAATTCACGCTAGAATTCAGGATGAAGAAGGCCATCCTCTTACTTCTGCATTGCTTGGTAAGATGATGAAAAACCGTAAGTTGTTCCACAAGTTCTTGCGCATCGCAAAGCATGCACAGAAACCTGTGGCAGGTAAAGATGGATTCATTCGTCACCTTCCAATGATTTTTGCTCCTAATCATGACTTCAGAGCTCTCCCAACTGTTGCGAAAGTTCCTTTCCGTGACATGTGGGATAAGGTTAAACCTGCAAAGGTTGCTAATCCTAAGCATAAAGTAGCTATATTCTCCGGTTGTGTGCAGGACTTTGTTTACCCTGAGCAGTCTGTAGCCACAGTTGAAAGTATGAGAGGAAAGGACATCGGACTTGAGTTCCCTATGGATCAGTCCTGCTGTGGACTTCCATTGCAGATGATGGGCGAAAAAGAAGCATGTAAAGATGTCGCAATTCAGAATATGGAAGCTTTCGAAAACTCTGATTGTGAATACATTCTGACCATGTGTGCCTCCTGTGCGTCTCATCTCAAGCACAACTATCCAAAAATGCTTGGACATGATCCTAAATACGCTGTTCGCGTTCAGGAATTTGCTGATAAAGTTATCGATTACAGTTCCTTTATGAACGATGTTATCGGTGTCAGCGAAGATGACTTCCTTGATTCAAAGGGTAAAAAAGTTACTTACCATGCTCCTTGTCACTTGTGCAGAGGGCTAGAAGTAAAAGAAGCTCCTCGTGAGCTGATGTTAAAAGCCGGCCTCGACTACATTGAGTGTGCTGAAGAAGAAGTCTGTTGTGGATTTGGTGGAACGTATTCAGTTAAGTTCCCTAAAGTTTCTGCACAGCTACTTTCTAAGAAAATGAACAATATCAAAGAAACAGGCGCAGATATTCTACTTACTGATTGCCCAGGTTGCGTAATGCAGCTGCGTGGTGGCGCTAAGAAGAATGGACTTAATGTTGAAGTTCATCACATATCTGAACTGATCTCTGAACGTAGAAAATAGTTAATATAACTAGTCAGCTGTCACGGTTAAAGCGTGGCAGCTGATTTTATAAAAATTTTATAGTTGCGGCATGTAAATTAGATTCTTTCTATATCCGGTAACATCACCTCGCAACTGAAAATATATCGGTTACTTGCTGCACTGCATAGGCTTTTCCATTCGCTCGCTCGGTGGAAAAGTTTTTTTTATAGTTAAAAGTAAAGATATAGACTTAATAGTTACTTTGTACTTATTGCTTCGTTGTTCGATAATAAATTATTAATAACTATAAAATAATTTTTGATATCATTTTTTTTTGGATTATTAGTATAAGATAGGTTAGTAACTTTTTTATATTAAGCTTTTTACAGAGTGGTGTAGACAAGTTAGTCAATGTATGGAGGATGGCATGTTTAAAAATTTATCAATTGGTGGCAGATTTCTTGTACTGCTGGCAATTATGTTCTTATTTATAGTCTTGAGCGGTGCAATGTTTTTTATGCAGACTCAAGAAATTTCAGAGTACGGAGTCGATGAGATTCAAAAAGTTATGCTAACTGAGCAGAAAGCTAAAATTCAGGTTGCGACTAGGACAATTGCATTATCTCTTGGGGAAGAGTTGCAAGATGTTCCTACTCTTAATGAAAAAATAGAATTTATAAGAAAAGCAATTGATAAAATCAGGTTTGAAAAAGATAAATCAGGATATTTCTTTGTTTATAAGGGAACCGTTAATGTTGTTTTACCAACGAAAAAATCCGCGCAAGGAAAAGATTTAGGAAAAGTTAAAGATAAAGACGGTGTCTATTTTGTTCAGGAATTAAATCGCGCCGCTCAAAACGGTGGCGGATTTGTAGCGTATGTTTTTGATAAACCAGGAAAGGGGATTCAGCCTAAGCTTGGCTATGCGGAAATGATTCCAGGTACCAACATGTGGATTGGAACAGGGGTCTATATTGATAATATTGAGGAAGCTAAAGCCGAAATTAAAGGTGTTATGATAAAACAAGCTGAATCAGGTACAATTAAAATTGCGATGATCGTCGGTGCTGTTTTAGTCTTTTTTGTTTTACCGCTTTGTCTGTTCATGACACGTTCTATTGTACGTCCTCTCAATGAATCTACCAAGGCTGCAACTAAAGTTGCTTCCGGTGATCTTGACGTTAAGCTGGACCCACAAGGTAAAAATGAAATTTCTACCCTGCAGAATGCTTTAAATTCCATGGTTGTGACTCTTTCATCTAATCTTGAGCATATTAAAGCGAAGAGCACTGAAGCTGAGGAGCAGACTCGTGTTGCCAAATTGGCTGCCAAGGAAGCTAACGAAGCTCGTTCTGCAGCTGAAGGTGCGAAGAAAGAAGGGATGCTTACAGCTGCTACCAAGCTCGAATCTGTTTTGAATAATATTGTAGATATTTCTAAAAATGTTGAAAAGAGTACTCATGAAATAATGACAGGTAGTGATTTCCAAAAGCAGTGTATTGCTGAAACTGCCGCTGCGATGGAAGAAATGACAGCTACTGTTTTAGAAGTTGCCAGAAATGCTTCTGAAACAAATCAAGACACAGAAGAGACAAAGAATAAAGCATCCGAAGGACACCAAGTTGTTCTAGGGACCATTGAGTCAATGGTTGGCATTCAAAAGCAGACTAATGACCTTGGCGAGTTGATGGATAAACTTAATGTTCAATCAACTGATATTGGAAATGTTATTGGTGTAATTAACGATATTGCTGATCAGACTAATTTATTAGCCCTTAATGCTGCAATTGAGGCTGCAAGAGCCGGTGAAGCCGGACGAGGTTTCGCTGTTGTTGCTGATGAAGTCCGTAAATTGGCTGAAAAGACTATTGGTGCAACAGATGAAGTCGAGAAAAGTATCGCCTTGATTCAGCAGCTATCTAAGCAGAATATTTCCGGTATGCAGAGTGCCGTCACCGCAATTAGCGGAGCTACGGACCATTCAAGGGCTTCAGGAGATGTTCTGTCTCAAATTGTTGAGCTCGCCGGTAACGCAGCGGGACAGGTTCAATCCATAGCCACCGCCGCGGAAGAACAGTCTGCAACGTCTGAAGAGATTAACCGTAGTATAGCTGAGATTGATTCTATGACTGAAGATAATGCAAAAAACAGTATGCGTGCAGCAGAGGCTGCAAAAGATCTTTCCGGTGAAGTCGACGCGCTAGTTGCTCTTGTTGAAGAATTACGTACGTAATTATAGAATTTTTGAGTTTATTTATGCTCAAAATGGCTGGATAAATAGGTGAAGGTTGGGTTTAGTACTAACGTATTAATCAATTAAGGGAGAAAGCAATGATTAAGCATATTGTCATGTGGACTTTGAAAGATGAGGCCGAAGGCGGAACTGCCGCTGAAAATGGAATCAAGATGAAACAAATTCTTGAAAATCTATCTGGTAAAATTAAAGAATTAAAACATATTGAAGTTAGTGTAGATGTGTTTGCAGCTATCCCTGACTGTAACGTTGTGCTTTATTCTGAGTTTGAATCAAAGGATGACCTTGATGCTTATCAGGTTAATCCCCTTCATCAGGAATGCGTTGCTTTTATTAAGCAGGTTGTTGCTTCAAGAAATATGATAGATTATGTAATTTAATTACGCATAAAAGTTTAAATTTTAAGAGCTGGAAGTTGAATAACTTCCAGCTCTTTTTTTTGTTTAATCAATTTTATAAAAAACTATCACAAAGCTATAAGGTCGTGTATATTGAAGGTAGCTATTCGTGATCGGTATAAAATTACTTGCCTGAGTATGAGATATAAACGTCTTTAGTTTTTGTAATGTCTTATAGGGGAGGGGCATATGTTTAAAAATTTATCAATTGGATCCAGGTTTTTCTTTTTGCTCGCTTTAATGGTCGTATTTGTAATTGTTACCGGAGTTTTCTTTTTAGGGGCTATCCGTGATATTACTTCATATGGTGTAAGTGAGACTCAAAATGTCATGCTTGAAGATCAAAAAGATAAATTACACGTTGCAATTAAAAGTATGGCTCTTTCTTTGGGACAAGAATTAAAATTTATAAAGGGCGAAGAAGAGCAATTAAAGTTTACTCGTTTTGCAATAGATCCTATTAGATATGAGAAAGATAATTCAGGATACTTTTTTGTATATAAAGGTACTGTAAATATGGCAATGCCTCCTAATAAGTCCCTGCAAGGTAAAGATTTAGCCGGATTAAAGGATCAGAACGGACTTTTTTTAATTCAAGAGTTAGCAAAGGCTGCTCATAGTGGTGGAGGCTTTGTTACTTACTATTATGAAAAGCCGGGCGCTGGAGTTCAGCCAAAGATAAGTTATGCTCAGATGATTCCCGGAACAGACATGTGGATTGGAACTGGTGTATACTTAGACAACATTGATATAGCAAAAGCTCGTATAGGCGGCAACATGAATGATAGCGCAAATTCTATTACGATGAAGATCTTAGTAGGTTCTAGCGCAGTCTTTTTGATTCTAATATTGCCATTAAGCCTTTATCTTATCAAAACTATAGTTACACCGCTTCGGGAATCAACAGATGCGGCATCTGCTGTTGCAGATGGTAATCTTGAAGTAAGTCTAAATCCGCAGGGTAGAAATGAAATATCGACATTGCAATTAGCTTTGAATTCTATGGTTTCAACTTTATCTGAGAATATAAAAAATATTAAACTTAAGGAAGCTGAGGCACAGGACCAGACTAAGATTGCTCAAAAAGCAGCGGCTGAAGCTCAGGAAGCAACTAAACGGGCAGAAGGAGCCAAGAAGGAAGGCATGCTGGCCGCCGCAGAAAAGCTACAGGCCGTTATTGATCGTGTTTCAACAATTACTGATGAAGTTACCAGTAGTGCAGATGAGATTCTGCGCGGAAGTGAATTTCAGAAGCAGAGAGTCGCTGAGACTGCTACAGCAATGGAAGAAATGAATGCAACAGTTCTTGAAGTTGCTAAAAATGCTTCCGAAACAAGTCATAGCTCTGAGACGTCAATGAAAAAAGCAGGTGAAGGAGCTGAAATGGTTCAAGACACCATTGCAGCTATGACAGATATTCAAGGCAGAGCTTCAAGACTAAAGGAAACAATGGAGCAACTAGACAAGCAATCCGTAGAAATAGGCAATGTGCTTGGTGTTATCAATGATATTGCTGACCAGACAAACCTTCTTGCGCTTAATGCCGCTATTGAAGCGGCTAGAGCAGGGGAGGCTGGTAGAGGGTTTGCTGTTGTTGCCGATGAGGTCCGTAAACTCGCTGAAAAAACAATTGGTGCAACTGAGCAAGTAGAGAGCAGTATCAGTTCTATTCAGCTATTGGCACGTGAAAATGTTAAAGGCATGGATGAAACAGTAACAGCTGTTGAAGGGGCTACGGAGCTTTCACGCACTTCAGGAACTATGCTTTCTGAAATTGTTGAATTGGCTAGAAATTCTGCTGATCAGATTCGGTCAATTGCAACAGCTGCTGAAGAGCAATCAGCAACTTCTGAAGAAATCAATCAAAGTGTTGGAGAGATTGACTCAATGACTGAAGAGAATACAAAAAATAGTCAATTGGCATCGTCCGGAACACAGCATCTCTCTGAAGAAGTTAGAGAATTGATTGATCTTGTTGAAGAATTGAGGCGCGGTGATTAGCGCGCTGGAGGAGGTTCTTATGAGTTGTGACCAATTATCAATTGCTCGAGAGTTCCTTTCAAAGGAGTTGAATTTGCAATCGGAAAAATTAGATGATTTTATGAAAGAAATTGCAGATTCTTTACACTTGCAGCTGGATAGTCTGGATGAATCAATTGACGATGGAGATTTTGAATCGATAATTGTTCATGCTCATACACTTAAGGAAAGTCTTGGTAATTTAGGACTTATAGAGATGAGTATGCTTGCAGATTGTATAGAGAAAGACGCTAAAGGTACGGCGCCCGTATATCTGGGGTGCCATTTCATGCGGCTGCGAAAAGAGCTGTCATGCCTATTATAAGATAAGTTTTAAGTTTAGTACTTAAAATAAAGTCCCTGCAGAAATATCCGCAGGGACTTTATTTATTATGTGTTTAAAAATCTTACAGCGCGACTTTCAGACCATAGCTGTTTTTCTTGAGGCAGATCAGTAAAGCCTACATGCCCTCCATATTGAGGGATTTGGAGCGATAAATAATTATTATTTTTAGCTTCTGAAATGGGATAACATTCAGGAGAGAGAAAAGGGTCGTCTTGTGCATTTAAAATCAGAGTAGGGATTTTAATCCTGCTTAAAAATTGTTTGCATGACGACTTAGTGTAGTAGTCTGAAGCATCTTTAAAGCCATTAAGTGGAGCTGTATAGTAGTTGTCGAAATCGATAAGATTTTTAACGAATGGTAATGCGTCAAGCGGGAAGAGATCTGGAAATTGTCTGTGTTTGCTGATGACCTTTCTTTTGAGTGATCGCAAAAAGTATTGGCTGTAAATAAAGTTTGATTTTTTACAGAGTTGTCTGGCCGCTGAAAACAGGTCACAGGGAACAGATATGCCGATTGCCCTGATAACATTTTCGGGAACATTCTCAGGATGTTCTCCTAAGTATTTTAATACTTGGTTTCCGCCCATACTAAAGCCGATCAAAGCCGCGTCATCATATATTCCGTGATTAAGACCGTATTCAAGAACAGTATGAATATCTCCGGTGTCACCGCTGTGGTACATTTGCGGTCTTCTGTTCATTTCGTAACCGCAACCGCGAAAATTGTAGGTAATGCAATCCCAACCGGATAAGACCATGGCCCTAGCCATTCCAAGCACATAATGTTTGCGTGAGTCGCCTTCAAGACCATGCGCAATAACAGCCAGTCTTGTGCTGCCGGCTAAATGCCAGTCTATGTCTAAAAAATCTCCGTCTGGAGTGTCAATTCTTCTTCTTATAACTGGTGGCAAGCTGACTTTTCTGAAAAGTCGTGGAAAAATAGTTTGAAGGTGACCTGACTGAAGAGGAAATTTAGGCCTATAGGGAGGGGGCTGCAATAAGGGCATTTGGTAAAAATATCCATCCTTGGTTTGCCAATGCAAACCTGACTTTAAGTGTTTGTTAGGATAATAAACGAATCTATACGAAAAGAGTATACCTAGGATTGTTCGCTGTCAAAAGTAGAAATGAATAATTTTTAATTATTTGTCATGTACTATTTTACAGAAATAGCAATTTAAGTCCGATGAGGATCAGGACAATACCGCCTAAAAGCTCCGCTGCATGGCTGTAACGAGAAGCCTTGGAGAATTTTTTACCTAGCTGGATCCCTATTGCTGTTAATGTCAATGCTGTAATACCAATTAAAACTGACGGCATTACAATGGGATAGTTCATGATGGCAAATGAGAGGCCAACCGCAAGAGCGTCAAGGCTTGTTGCAACAGACAGCAAAATTAATGAGAATCCTTTGGTTGGATCTTTTTTAACATCGCATGAGTCGTCATGTTGAAAAGATTCAAAAATCATTTTTCCGCCTACAAAGGAAAGCAGAATAAATGAAATCCAAGGTGCGTATGTCTCCACTAATGTTTTTACAGCAAGTCCGGCGGCCCAACCTATCAGCGGCATGAGTGCTTGAAAAAGTCCGAAGTGAAACGCAAGCCTGAAAGTCTGCCGTTTACTGACTTCCGGCATGCAGAGTCCGCATGCAACGGCTATTGTAAAGGCATCCATTGCAAGAGCTATGGATATGATAATTATTTCATATAAAGACATGCTGATTTTATCCTAATTTTACTCATTGAATTTGATTAATCAAGAGCAGGAATTTCTATCCGGCATATTTTGATTTGTTAAGTAAAAACTGTTTGGGAAAAATTGAAAATATATAAAAAAGCCCGGAACAATTTTAAAATATCTTGTTCCGGGCTGATTGAAAACAGTTAATTAAATCCCCGGAACCGGGAATTTTAAACAAAAAGATTCAATTTCGTGCTTAGTTTTTTTTGCAAGCTCTAATTTGTCAGGATTTTTCAGAATATTGATTATCCAGCTGGCAAGCCGAGACATGTCTTCTTCTTTCATACCGCGCGTAGTTGCTGCAGGAGTTCCGATTCTGATTCCGCTAGGTTTCAGAGGCGGGTTAGGATCGTCTGGGATAATCTGTTTATTAGTAGTGATGGAGACTGAATCCAGCAGTTCTTCTGCCCGTTTCCCGTCAATACCGAAGCTTTTCTCCGTATCAACAACCATCATGTGGTTATCAGTTCCGCCTGTCACTAGACTGGCTCCTGATTTAGTTAATTCTGTGGCAAGAGTTTTCGCATTGTTTAGAACTTGCAATCCGTATTTGTGGAAATCAAGTTCGGCTGCTTTTTTCAAAGTGATAGCGATACCTGCAATAGTATTCATGTGCGGACCGCCTTGCAAACCGGGGAAGACTGCTTTGTCTATTTTTTGCGCAAATTCTTTTTTACATAGAATCATTCCGCCTCGTGGTCCTCGAAGCGATTTATGAGATGTTGTCGTTACCACGTCGAATCCGAAATCAAAAGGATTCAGCATGACGTCAGCCGCAACAAGGCCGCCATAGTGTGAGGCATCAGTCATGGTTATAGCACCAACTTCATCTGCAATTTTTTTGAATGCAGCATAATCCAGATCACGCGGATACGAGGTGTAACCGCACAGAATCATCTTGGGTTTATGTTCAAGCGCGGTCTTGCGGAGTTCATCAAAATCGATGCTGCCATCGATTGGATCAGTTTTATAACGGATGAAGTTAAATAGCTTCCCCATAAAGGAAACGGGAGCTCCATGTGTCAGATGTCCGCCATGTGAAAGGTCCATTGCTAAAATAGTATCACCAGGTTCTAGCAAACCTAGGTATACAGCCTGATTCATGGGGGAACCTGAGAGGGGCTGAACGTTTGCATGTTCACACCTGAATACTTCTTTGGCTCTTTCGCGGGCAATTTCTTCTATTATGTCGGTGTATTTTTGTCCGCCATAATAGCGTCTGCCGGGATAACCTTCAGAATATTTGTTGGTGAAAACACTGCCCAAAACGCCAAGTACTTCGGGGTAAGTATAGTTTTCGGACGGGATAAGTTCGATGCCTGCACGTTGTCTGTTTTCTTCACCTTCGAGTGCAGCAAAAATGTCTGGGTCTGAATTTTTGATAAGGTCGCGATATGAATTCATGGGCAACTCCTTTGTTTGTTCCTCCGGTAAAGAGGAAAGGATGCACGTCGTGTGACGCGGCCCAGGCGAGCGGCAGTAAGCTTATTCCGTGTTTCCTCGTGGTTATCCACTTAAGTTCGCCAGTTGCACGGAATGAATATTTTAAACAGCAGGCCTAAAAACTATCAACAGAATTTGCTACTGTAAACAATTTTTAAGCCTGCAAATTTTTAGACTGCGCCTAACTTATATCTGATGCGTAATACCCCGTCATCAAAACTGTGAGAAGCTATCTTGAATTCACCGATTTCGCTGGTGTTATCAACATGTTCTCCGATGCAAGGACAGGTGTCGAAATCACCAATTTTAATAATTTTAACAGTCTCTGCATCTTCAGGAAGTCGTTCTAAATTGAATAACTCTTCTGCTTCTTCTACTAACATCAGGTCGTCAGTAACAGGGAGGTTTGCGGAAATTGCAGCATTTACAGTCATTTCTATTTCAGCTGCTTCTTCGTCTGTCATGCCGCGTTTGTACTTGTAGTCGCATTTAGATTTCTTCTTATTGATGTGCGCGCTAAAACAGCGACCACATTTAAATTTACGATCCATTGCTGCGTTTAGCATATGTTCAGCCGAGTGCATTCTTGGTTGGTAATCTTTTGCCATGATAAAACCTTGTTGCTAACTAAGTGTTAGCTTTGTATTTTTAAAATTTATGTGATGTGTAAATATTCATTGGAACTGAGGAGGTAAAATAAGTGCGATTTGCTTCGCGTTTACCATATAGCCAACAGGAAAGAACACTATTTAAAATAGGGTTGCTTTACAAGAGGAATAAATTTTAATTTCGCGGTGAAATTTGTCTTGGATCGAAATTGGAGGCAAAGAGAAATTGGAGACGCTTATCAGCGGGGTGCGCCTCCAGATTCTCTTTACAGGGGAGGAAGAGAACAAGTCTGCAGCAATAATGTACATTGCTGGGGGAGGTAGAACTAGTTTCTTCGTTTTTCACAAAAGGTGGGACCCTTTTTAGAAATATATAAATTACTATAACTGACTGTTTTTAAGTGAAAACTGAAATTTTTATTTCAAGTTGAAACTAGGTGTATACGAATTTTAAAAAGGTGTCAAAATAAAGATAATAATTTATTTTAGATATGCTTCAATTTTGTGTTAAATTTTTAAATATTGCAGATAATACTTATTATTTCTTGCAAAATAAGAATTAAGTTATTTAGATTGCCATTCTTTCATTTCTTCATTGATGAAAAAATTGATCATTATTTTATACAATTTTTCAACTAGTGCCGATGGTGCTCCGTGTTTAACAGCTAATTTTATTTTTGACTCAATAACCTGTTGTACACGTTTTGAATCTTTGACAGATTTTTCATCGGTTTTGAATTTTGCGGCTTCATGTACATATTTAGATCGTGCAGCAATTAATTTAACGATCTGAGTATCGATATTGTCTATTTCGGCTCTGATTTCAGTCATGTTGGTACAATCCTTTGCGTTTTTCATGAGATCCTTTGTGTGTTAAAAGTTGTGCGTATGGGGATAGAAAGTGATAAATAAGTTAATATCATCATTTAACAGGTAAATTATTTTTTAAAATACCCAACCAAAGCCTTACTAAGTTTGCTTAGCAATGGAGTATCCACACTCCATGATTGCCAATACATCGGAACCGATACCCGCACCTCTGGAAGCAGATCAATAAGTTTGCCGGACTTAAGATCTTCGGCAATTTGAGACTCTGCAACCATTCCATAGGCAAACTCACGGCGGATAACTTCTACAAATGGTTCTGACGAAGGAACGTAAAAAATTGGATGTGTAATTGTTTTTTTAGGAAAAACAATATTCAGCATTCTTTCATGGGCCACATCTTTGCGATTGAATATAGCGGCGGGGGCTTTTGAAGCGGTCTCCATCGTAAAGCCGTTTTTAAACCACTTGTCCCGAAATCTCGGAGTACAAACGCATAAATATTCTATGGTTGCGAGGTATTCTTTTTTACAGCTTTTTACTGTCTTGGTTCCTGTTCCAATACATCCTACAACTTCACCTCGTTTAAGAAGTTCATGTGTTTGGTTTTCATCATCAACATAAAGATCAAGCAGAACGCTATTTTCCGTTAGAAACTCACTGAGTGCATCAAAAAGCCAAGTTGCCAGAGTATCAGCGTTCACCCCAAGCGGTATGCTGATAAAGTCGTCTGGATCTTTAAGTCCTGCTTCTTCCGCCAGATTATCTTCCATAAGTCGTACTTGCCGCAGATGTTTTATAAGTTTGCGTCCTGCCTGCGTAGGTTCTGGCGGTACGGAGCGCACTATCAGTATTTGACCTATCTGTTCCTCAAGAGTTCTTATGCGTTGGGATACAGCAGATTGAGTCAGGTTAAGCTTGGCAGACGCTTTATCAAATCCGCCTTCCTCTATTACCGCGGTGAGTGCTTCTAAAAATTTGTAATCTAGCATGTACTAAATATAAGCAAAATTAATAATAAATGAAAATATTTAATTTTACTAATTTAGATCAGATGCTTAATGTCTCCTTAACGTGAACAAAGGAGATTACTATATGTCTATGATATTACCATATATGCAGGGATTTGGGACCGGAGCAGGGCTGATTGTTGCGATAGGTTCGCAGAATGCTTTTGTGTTGACGCAGAGTATTAAGAAGAATCATCACTTGAAAATATGCTTGGTGTGTGCGTTATGTGATGCTGTGCTTATTACGATTGGTGTGCTTGGCGTAGGGGATCTTGTGGCATCAAATCCAATGTTGCTGAAACCTGCCGCTTGGGGGGGCGCTGTATTTCTTGCTTGGTATGGGATTGGTTCTTTCAGGTCAGCAATAAAGGGTGGTAAGCTTGAAACTGAAGAAGGAACTGTTTCAGGGCTTCGTTCAATTCTTTTGCTGACTCTTGCTATTACTTTGCTTAATCCGCATGTGTACTTGGATACAGTCGTAATGCTTGGCTCTATGAGCGGGCAGTATTCAGGTGATGGGCGTTATTTTTTTGGGTTTGGAGCCATTACCGCATCATTTATATGGTTTTACACTTTAGGTTTTGGTGGGCGCGCATTGGCGCCCCTATTCAGAAAGCCGGTTACATGGCGAGTGCTGGATAGTTTTGTGGGGGGAACCATGTGGGTTATCGCCTTCAGTCTTGCCCATAAAGCTATGAGTATTTGAGCACGTAAAATTCTCGGCTATACTAAGAGAGCTTTCACTTCATCGCTTGATTTAGCTGTAAGAGCTTTTTCTGCCAGAGCACGGCAATCATTCATGTGAACGTTGCGGATAGCTTCTTTAACACTGGGAATAGCTGGTCCGTTCATGCTAAGTTCATCAAGGCCGAGGCCCAGAAGAAGAGGTGCAGCCTTGCTGTTTCCTGCCAGTTCTCCGCACATGCCAACTTCAATTCCGGCGGCTTTAGCTGCGTTGCAGGTCATTGCTACCATACGAAGCACGGCCGGATTAAGATTGTCACAAAGTTTTGAAACTGAACCGTTACCGCGATCCGCAGCCATAACATACTGAGTCAGATCATTTGTTCCGATGCTGAAAAAGTCGCAAATAGCAGCCAACTTGTCAGCCATTGCAACGGCAGATGGAACTTCAATCATGATTCCTGTCTTAACCTTATCAGTAATAGTTAATCCTTCGCTGATAAGTTCATCACGGACTTTTGCTTGAAAATCCAGAACAGATTTAAGTTCATCCACATCTGAAATCATAGGATACATAATCCAGATGTTTTCAGCGGTTGCAGCTCTAAGAAGGGCGCGTAGCTGGGTACGGAACAGTTCAGGACGTGCCATGCAAAAACGCACGCCGCGTTCACCGAGGAACGGGTTATCTTCTTTTGGCGTATTTATATATTTAACAGGTTTGTCCCCGCCTATATCCAGTGTGCGGATGATAACCGGACGGCCCTGCATGGCTTTGGCAGCTTCAACATATGCGGCAAGTTGTTCTTCTTCGTCAGGAGCAGCATTTCTGTCTTGAAATAAAAATTCGGTTCTAAAAAGACCTACGCCTTCAGCTCCGTATTCCAGAACACGAGGAGCGTCTGAAGGGATTCCAATGTTTCCCATAACCAGTATCTCTGTTCCATCAAGAGTTTTGGCCGGAGCAGCCCCTTTGGTCTTGGCTTCTTCACATTCCGCGAGCCATGCAGTTCTTTTCTTAGCCGTTTCATCTTTAATAGACTGGTCTGGATTAATCCAGACTTTGCCATCAAAACCGTCTAAAACGATTGTTTTGCCATTTGTAATCTGCTGAATGGATTCTCCTGTACCGATTACAGCAGGAATTCCCATGGAGCGGGATAAAATAGCCGCATGAGAGGTAGTACCGCCGATTTCAGTGATCACCCCTAAAACTTTTTTAAGATCAAGACCTGCAACATCAGAAGGTGAAAGGTCATGAGCCACTATAATGGATTCTTCTTTAAGGTTAATAGCCTGCTCTTTTACTCCGGTCAGAATGCGCAAAACTCTTCCGCCGCAGTCTATAACGTCTGCCGCGCGGGCCTGCATATAAGTATCATCCAGACTGTTAAAATCTGTAGCCATGCCGTTCATGACTTCAAACCATGCAAAGTCGGCATTAATATTTTGCTCTGAAATTGCAGATGCAGCTTTGTCGCGCATATCTTGATCGCTAAGAATAAGTGCATGCACTTCGAAAATAGCCGCACTGGATTTCCCAGCTGTTTTTTCGGTTTCGAGCTGTAATTGTTTCAAGTCCGTAAGAGCTGCAGAAATAGCTTGATCAAGTCTTTTAATTTCTGTCGCACTGTCAGAAACAGTTGTGCGAGTTATCTCCGGCAGACTGGCCTGATGCACATAAGCAAGGCCGACAGCATATCCAGCGGAAGCGGGTGCTCCGCATATGGTTCCGTCTGTGGGCTGACTGAGGGGGGTGGTTTCTTTGATAATTTCGGTGACATCTTCATCTCTTTCACCGAAATTATCTGCATGTATTTTAATAAGAGCTTCAAGAGCTTCTTGCGCATCCGGTCCGGAAGCTGTGATAGTTATTGTGTCACTATTTTTGACTGAGAGTAGGGCCACTTGGTTGATACTTTTTGCAGAGGCTGTCTTGTCGCCTTTGCTAATCTTAATGCTTGATTTAAATTTACCGGCAGTTGAAACCAGATTGGCAGCTGGGCGAGCATGTAGTCCTAATTTATTAATGATAACCAGTTCAGTGCTTAGCTCATTTTCAGAAGGTTTGTTTGCCTGTTTGCAATCAGGAGTTGTGAGAGTATCTCCTGTGATCGGAGCTAATTGCTGAATTTTTACGCCTAAAGCTGTGGCAGCTTCTGCGCTTGCTTCCTGTAAAGATGCTCCGACAGAAGCTTGAACGGCCGCAGCCATAGTTCCTTCCACAATTGGAGCAGAGCAGAGCAGAACTTTTTCTCTTACCTCGTCGGGTAAAAAATCCAGCGCAGTTTCCGCACTCATAAGCGCGCTTCCAAGATCCATAAGAACCAGAACTCCATCTTCCGCAGACGCAGCTACAGATTCAATGGCTTCCATGACTCTCATAGGGTCAGTGCCAATTGGATTGTCAGGGTCATCAATGCCGCCTGTGGCCTTAATAACCACAGACCCTTGAACCATCTGCGAGGCCAGCTCCAGCACGCCTTCAGCCAATTTCTGACTGTGAGAAACTATTACTATTCCGATCATTTCAATCAAGCTCCAAAGTAGCTCAAGGCAATCAGCTTCCAGTAAATTCCAGAAGCGTAAACCTTAATTTCTAGCTGGCAAGTACTTCTTTCAGGGTTTCAAGCATGTAAAAAGATGACGTTGCGCCCGGGTCCTGATGACCTATGCTTCTTTCTCCAAGATAGCTTGCGCGTCCTTTTTTAGCCTGCAACGGAATGGTGTCGGCTAAAGCTTTTTCACCAACTGGGAGAATGGTATCCACAATGGCAGAAACATCATCACCGTTATCGGCGCATTCTTTAATTTTTTCCAGCACTGGCGCCCATAGGTCATACATAGTTTTGTCGCCGAGATTAGGTCTGCCGCGCAGGAGTATTCCGCCGACTCCTGCTTCAATAAATTTATAAAAATCTTCGGAATTTATTTCTTCTTTATTAGCCAGAACCATACCGCCTTTCATCCAGAACGTTCCGTAGAGAGGGCCACTGGCTCCGCCTACGCTGGACATAAGAGTCATGCCTACGGTTTTAAGGATGGTTCCGATGTCTTTTGATTCCACAGTAGGAAGCTTTTCAATTACTTTTGAGAATCCGCGGTTCATGTTTATGCCGTGATCTGCGTCACCGATTGCTGCGTCAAGTTCGGTAAGATATTCTTTTTTGTCAGTGTAAACTGTATTCAGCTTATTAAGCCATGAAATCAATTGGGTTTTATTTATGGGCATTTTTAATTCTCCAAAAGTAAGGAGCAGGCGCAGAAAAAATCCACGCCTGCTTTTTTATTATTCAAGTAGGGTCGTTTACCAGATTAAACCGGGGGTTTTAACCGGAGCGTCCCAGAATTTCAGGATTTCATCATCAGCTTTGAGCAGGGTGATCGAAAAACCCTGCATTTCAAGTGATGTGATGTAAGGTCCGATAAGGTTGCGCACGATGGTAATTCCCTTGTCTTTACAAACTGCATCAAGTTTTTTGTAGATTGTGTAAAGTTCGGAAACAGGAGTTCCGCCCATGCTGTTTACAAATGCGATAACTTTGTCACCTTTAGCAAAAGGAACATCGACAAGTTCTTTTTCTGCCCAGTCACTTCCGTCCCATTCGCGAACTGTGCGTGTGTAAGCAGGATCGTCAATGATTTGTAAAGCTGAGTATTCAGTCATTTCATCAATCGGTTTAATGGGCATGCGATGAGTTCCAGGTTCGCCGTGGATACCGATTCCCATTTCAACTTCATCTTCAGCAAGTTCAAAAGTAGGTTTTCCAGCTGCCGGAACGGTGCATGATGTGAGTGCTACGCCGAAAGAACGTCCATACTGATTTACCTTGCGGCAAAGGTCAGAGCATTTTTCAAGATCGTAACCTGCTTCTGCCGCAGCTCCGACAATTTTTTCAGCAAGAACGGTGGTTCCGACTCCGCGCCTACCAGCAGTGTATAAGCTGTCTTTAACGGCTACGTCATCATCGATCAAAATATTTTGGACTTTAATACCTTCGCTTGCAATCAGTTCTGCAGCAGCTTCAAAGTTCATTACATCACCGGTGTAGTTCTTAACTATGAAGAGAACTCCTTCACCGCTGTCGACTGCTTTAGCGCATTCGTACATCTGGTCCGGGGTAGGGGAAGTGAAAACTTCACCGGGGCATGCTCCGTCCAGCATTCCTTTTCCGACAAAGCCTCCGTGCATGGGCTCATGACCGGAACCTCCACCGGAGAGAATGGCAACTTTACCTTTAATCGGAGCATCGGATCTGTAAACGTAGTAGGGTTCATATTTAACTGTTAACTCAGGGTGTGCAAGGGCCATCCCTTCTAACTGTTCCTTAACAACATTTTCCACATCATTGATCAGTTTTTTCATCTAGTGTCCCCTTAGTTCTGGTTGTCCATACATGACGCTAAAATAAAACAGAAAAGTAAAAATGTCGATATGCGAACTAAAATGTTGGTAAACATGTTTTTATATATTCAACATGTCGACTAAAATTTTCACTTTCGAACAAAAGTGTTTGATCTAATTTTGATCATTTTTGAAAATAAAATTCAATTTGCTTAAGTTTTAATATTTAATTTAGAATTCGTCTATATAAAGTAGAATTGTAATGGCTTATATAGAAAATACTTGAGATGATTAATAAAATTTAAATCTTTCGTTTCCTCATTTCTTAAAATAAGTTAAAATAAAAATAGTATTCATAGTTCCGATTTATCTTGATCTGTCAGAAGAAATATTAACCAGTTATAACAAGTGATGATGATAAACAAAAAAGGAGCGGGTATGAAAAAGAATTTGTTTAAATTCGGATTTTTTACGGTTTTCCTTGCAGTTTTGTTTTTTCTTGCAGTGCAACCTGCATTTGCTGATACAACAACACAAATAGCACCATATAAAGTAGGAAAGTGGCTGCCTTCTGATCAGCAGGTCTTAAATGATTGGCGCACTGATCTGATTAAGGAGACTGATGCATCCGGTAATGTTTCTTTGCTTCCGGTTCTTCAGGAATTTAAAGACTTGATCGAGAGTGACCCTGAACTCTTTATGCTCTTTACTGAAATGTTTAATCAGGTTCCGCATAAACCGCCTTATGATAAAGATCCAACCGGTAAACCGCAGGTCAGGAACTATACTCATATGTTGCAACTTATGAATACCCTTATGACGCGAGCTCCTGAATTTAATAAAACAGGCTTGGTAGGTTTTCCGATTAATGCGATTTTAGATTGGCCTATGGGGACTCCAGCTGGAGCCAGTGCCTTTTTAAATGGAAAGGTGAATAGGCAGCTTAAGAAAATTTTGACTCAATGGGCAGTTTATTTAGATTCTCCGGACTCCCGTTATGTTTTGAGTGATGATCCGAAACATGGTTGGTTCGGGAGTGATGCTAAAAAAGCAATGCCTACTTTCGCTAAGGATTTTGTCTGCTACCCCAAGAAAAAATATTATGGATTCACTTCATGGGATGATTTTTTTACCCGTTTTTTTCGTGAAGGTCGTCGTCCTGTAGCTTCACCTCAAGACGATTCAGTCATTAGTAATGCTTGTGAATCTGCTCCGTTTAGATTGGTTGGTAATGTTAAACTGCGTGATAAATTCTGGATCAAAGCTCAGCCTTATTCACTTGCGCATATGTTAGATGATGAAGAACTTGCCAAAGTGTTTGAAGGCGGGATTGTTTATCAGGCTTTTCTCAGCGCTCTCAGTTATCACCGCTGGCATAGCCCTGTGAGTGGAACAATTGTAAAAACTAAGATTATAGACGGTTCATATTACGCCGAGGCCCAAAGTATGGGGTTTGATCCATCAGGTCCTAACAATTCACAGGGATATATCACTCAGGTCGCTGCCAGAGGATTGATTCTAATACAAGCTGATAATCCTGACATTGGTCTGATGGGAATAATGTTTGTGGGTATGGCGGAAGTTTCATCCAATGAAATAACCGTTTACGAAGGGCAGCATGTTAATAAAGGTGATCAGTTAGGAATGTTCCATTTCGGAGGTTCTACTCATACCCTTATTTTTAGGCCGGGTGTGAAGCTGGAGTTTGACTTGCATGGTCAGAAGCCGGGGCTAAACTCCAGTAATATTCCGGTTAGATCTAGAATTGCGAGAGTTATAAAGGCGAAGGAGTAGTCGAAAATTTGAGCAATGTTTTAAGGTGATAAGATTGTTGAAGGAATATTGCAGAATAACAAAAAAGGCTTAATCTTTCGATTAAGCCTTTTATTAAGAGCTATGTGGTTGCGGGGGCCGGATTTGAACCAACGACCTTCGGGTTATGAGCCCGACGAGCTACCAAACTGCTCCACCCCGCGTCACTGAGAATGTTTCTACACATTCTGGTATTTGCTGTCAATCAAAAAAATGATTTTTGCAAAAATATTTCAAATATTATCAGGGCCTTAATTAATAACGTCCATTTCATGGATGGACATAGCCCTGAAAAAAAAAGAACCCGTCATGAGATAGGTTCATCAAAAAACTTAGTGGTTGCGGGGGCCGGATTTGAACCAACGACCTTCGGGTTATGAGCCCGACGAGCTACCAAACTGCTCCACCCCGCGTCACTGAAAGCATGTCTACAGTTCGACCTCTTCATTGTCAACAGCTATTTACAAAATTATTAAATTTTCTTATCTACTTTTTCGTTATGACAAAAAACTATGACCTCTCCCTCGTAATCCCTGTTTATAATGAACAGGATAATTTGCGAAAACTAATGCAGGAAATTGATTCGGCTCTTGAGCCTGTTAATATCCAATATGAAGTTGTGTTTGTGGATGACGGCAGTAAAGACGCAAGTCTCTCTGTTTTAAATGAAATCTGTACGACTTATCCTAAAGCCAGATATATTTCATTTGCAGAGAACAGAGGTCAGTCAGCCGCTTTTTGTGCAGGTTTTGATGAAGCCCTTGCACCTAGAGTCGCCACTATGGATGCAGATCTTCAAAATGACCCTGCAGATCTTCCTGCCATGTTGGCCCTTTATGATGAGGGGTATGACATGGTTATAGGGTGGCGCAGAAAGCGTAAAGATGTGTGGATCAAACGAATCGCCTCCAAAATTGCTAACGCAATAAGAAACAAATTAACCCACGAATCGGTTAAAGATACCGGTTGTTCTCTTAAAATAATGCGTACCGATATGGTCCGCACCATTCCTCGTTTTAACGGAATGCATCGTTTTCTGCCTACTCTTATGAAGATGCAGGGGGCAGGTGTTGCTGAGATAAAAGTGAATCATCGTTCACGCCATTTAGGTGAGTCCAAATATGGAACTTTGGATAGGGCTATTGCCGGAGGATATGATCTTTTAGGCGTACGCTGGTTGCAGAGTCGTCATTTCTCATATTCTGTTAAAGAGCGCAGCAGCGAAAAAGATAATTTATGACATCTTCCAGAAGTGACTCAAAAGTAAGTGTCAAAGCTCTTGTAAAAGGGCTTGTAATGCTCGGCGTGCTTGCTTTGTCGGTGTATCTTATAAGATATGCGGGACTTGGTGATGCTCTTGATACAAAGTGGATAGACACACATGTGCGGTCGCGTGGGATTATCGGTGTCTTGACTTATGTCGGTCTGGCATCGTTCTTTTCAGCTATCGGATTTCCACGACAGATAGTTTGCTTCATGGGTGGCTATGCCTATGGAGCCGTACTAGGGTCTTTGCTCGGTTCCATAGGGACCGGACTTGGCTGTGCGCTTGCTTTTACTTATGCACGACTGGTCGGGCGTTCTTTTATTCAAAATAAGTTTGGCGCCCGTATTCAAAAAGTTGATGATTTTTTGAGTAGAAGTCCATTTAACATGGCTTTGACCATTCGGTTTTTTCCACTTGGAAGCAACCTTATATCCAGCCTTCTTGCCGGAGTTACAAGTATTCCGGCTATACCGTTTATTCTCGGTTCTGCAGTAGGATATCTGCCGCAGAATATTGTTTTTGCTCTTTTCGGAAGTGGAGTGAATGTTTCTTCAACTTCTCAGATGGTTGTGGCTGTAATTTTATTTATTGCTTCAACTCTATTAGGATTTAAAATTTACAAGAAATATCGCAATCAGGCTGAGGCTGTGGTTGAGTAGAGATTGATTTTGAATTTACAAAAATAAACCCCGCCAATTGCTGACGGGGTTTATTTTTGTAGTACTATTGCAGTTTGTTGTAAAATTTAGGTCCGCAGTTTGTCAGGGATATTGTTTTTAATAAGATATTTCCAGACTAGCCAGACTGAAATGGCGACACATGTTCCAACAACCCATCCCGCCAGCACGTCTGTCGGGAAGTGTTTTCCTAAATACAGTCTAGAGTAGCCTACTGCCAATGGCAGAAAAATCATCCAAGGTCTCAGCTTGCGGAAAAAGAACATGCACATCAGCGCAAAAGCCATCGAATTGGCAGCATGGGCTGAAGGGTAGGAGTTACCTTTTTTCTTGAGTGGTTTAAAGTCAAGTGGTCTGCGTTGCCACTTTCCGTCTTCCCGATAATATGTGAGAGGAACAGAATTAACAGGGCGAACTCTACCTATTGTTTTTTTAATTATTCCTGTTGAGAAATCTGATATTCCCATAGATCCGATAATAACCAGCATTATAATTAGAAATTTAGGACCTTTTTTATGGAAACCGTATGCTGTAGCTGCAATAATTATTACCCATAAAAGAGCTGCGGATGAAATAAGCGGCATTACAATATCAAGCCAGTTTTTTCTCATTATCTGGTTGACGATAACTAATAGTTTCATGTCCCAAGGTTGTGCTATAAAAATCACGTATTTCTCCTGATTTACTGTTCAGCTTGGCAAGTCAGCAGTTTCCGACTAACATTCGCGCGCGGTACAGTAGTCTAGCTAATTTCTTCAATTGTCAGGTATCAATTTATATGACAGCCCGCAAGGGTGCAATTGTGTTGCTGACTACGCATGATAATAATAAATTTAAGTTTTTTTGTGATATTCTATAAGGTTATGAATTAAAAATGAATAAAATTGCAATCATGCTTCCGCGTTTCAGCCGCTATGGCGGAGTAGAGCGCTTTGGATATAATCTCAGTCAGGCTTTGGCCGAGCAAGGATACAGTGTTGATTTTATTTGTTCCAGAGCTGAGGAAAATCCTCCGCAGGGTGTGCAGGTTATTAATGTCGGACGTTACGGTTTGTGTCGCGCTGGAAAGTTATTGTGGTTTGTTGTGGCTGCTGAGATGGTTCGTAAAAAAGGAAATTATGACCTTTGTATAAGTCTTGGCAAGTCACTTAATCAGGATCTTCTTCGCATAGGCGGTGGACCTCTTGAATCTTTTTGGAAGCTTTCACGTCGCGCATGGCCGTCAGGACTGGCCCGTTCATTTAAAATGTTTCGCAGACGCACTGCTCTTGTAAATTTGCTTATTAAATATATTGAAAAGCGTCAGGTTCGTTCAGGTTGCCGCATCATCTGTGTTTCGCACAGAGTTACGGAATGGATGATTAATTCGCACCCTGACCTTGGTGAGCGTGGAATAGAAGTTGTTTACAACAAGCCTGATCTCTCTCTTTTTTCCAGACTTAGCAAAGAGGCTAGAGTCGCAAGTAGGGCTGAATTTTCTTTGACTGATAAAAATATTGTAATATCAACTGCCACTACAAATTTTGCGCTTAAAGGCGTATCCAGTTTGATCAAAGCACTGGCGCAGTTGCCTGAAAATTATTATCTGCACGTGGCAGGCGGGCGTAACCCGTTAAAGTATCAGGCTTTGGCAGAGACTCTCGGAGTTGCAAAGCGTGTCAGGTTCTTAGGGAAAGTAACTGATATGCCGAAATTTTACGGAAGCTCAGATATTTTTGTTCTTCCTTCATATTATGATGCCTGCTCAAATTCTGTCCTTGAAGCTTTGGCTTGCGGACTTCCTGTTTTAAGCTCTCGTGACAACGGCAGTAGTTATTTTTTACCGTCTAGTAGAGTTTTTGATGATCCGTCAGATTTTATTAAAATTAAAGATATGATTGTAACTGCAGTAGCAGAAAGGGATGATGTCCCGTTTGAATGGCCTGAAGAAATTCCATGCGGAATTGAGCCTTATTTGAACATGGTGAAGGAAATGCTTAAAAAATAATACGTTTATAAACTGTGTATACGTTAATTTTATACTTCATAAAAAATCCCCCTACCAATTAAGTTGATTGGCAGGGGGGATTTTTTATTATCAAATTATAAAAGCTGCTACCAAGTGCTGCGAGTTTTAACGCCTTTTGAGGACATGTATTCTTTCAGCTGAGGTAGAGTGTATTCTCCATAATGGACAATGGAAGCGATAAGTGCTGCGGATGCGCGTCCTTCCGTTACAGCATCAACCATATGCTGAGGTTGTCCAGCACCGCCTGATGCGATTACAGGAACAGTGACGCTTTCGGATATGAGCTTGGTAAGTTCAAGATCGTATCCGTCTTTTGTTCCATCTGCGTCAATTGAGTTTAGGCAGATTTCACCGGCTCCGAGCGCTTCACAGGTTTTCGCCCAGTCAAGAGCGTCTATGCCCATGAATTTGCGTCCGCCGTTGATGACAATCTCAAATCCTGAAGGAATTAGTTCTGACTTAGGAACTCTTTTAACATCCATTCCCACTACGATGCATTGCGCTCCGAAAGCGGCTGCACCCTGACTGATAATGTCCGGGTTTTTTACAGCACCGGAGTTAACGGATACTTTTTCTGCTCCGGCCAAAAGTACAGCTCGCATGTCTTCAACAGAGTTAATTCCGCCGCCGACAGAGAAGGGAATGAAAATTTCAGAAGCAACGCGTTCTACAACATCAAGAAAAATTCCGCGTCCTTCAGAAGAAGCGGTAATGTCATAGAATACGATTTCATCAGCACCTTGCTCATAATACATTTTAGCTGTTGCAACAGGATCGCCGATATCAACATTATCTTTGAATTTTACGCCTTTCGTAAGGATCCCGTTGCGCACATCCAGACAGGGTATGACTCGTTTGCTAAGCATCGGAAGTCTCCTTGCAGTATTCGTAAAAATTGGAAAGAAGTTTTAGGCCCGGTGTTCCGCTTTTTTCAGGATGGAACTGCACAGCCCATAGTCCTTCGCGTCCGTGCAGGGAGCAGAAAGGGCGGCCGTAAGTTGTTTCACCGATAATAAATTTTTCTTCTGGAGCCGGATAGTAACTGTGAACAAAGTAAAAATATGCATTAGGATCAATATCCTTAAAAAGGATACAGTCCTGTTTCAGTTCAATCTGGTTCCAGCCCATATGCGGTACACGGATGGGAGTTCCTTCGTAATCTACCCATGATGGGTTGAATAGTCTGCATTCTCCAGGGATTACTGAAAGAGCTTTGGTGTTGTTCTCTTCGCTGTAGTCCAGAAGGATCTGACATCCAACGCAGATGCCGAGGAGTGGTTTTTTCTGTGCAACTAAATCTTTTAAAAGTTCGTCTAGGCCGCCGGAGGTAAGTTCGTCCATAGCCTGACCGGCTGCACCAACGCCCGGGAATATAATTCCGGTAGCCTTGGAGAGAACGGCCGGGTCGGAAGTAATTACATTTGGAATGCTTAATTTGTTCAGAGCGCGCTGAACACTGGTTTGATTTCCAGCCTTGTAGTCAAGAATGGCCAGCATAAGTTGGACTCCCATTTTTTTATGTATCTATTGGTCCGCTAAAAAATAACAGTCAAAATAGCTAATTGTGAAAACATCATAAAGCAAGGATTTAGTCCTTCCTTATATAAGGGGCTAGTAAAAAAAACGGAGGAAAACAAGAGAAAAGATGAATAGAATATATTTATTTTTGGAGGAGAGAGGATGTTAAGCAGTCAGTTTAATTTAACATGTGTTTTATTTTGCAAGAATACGTAAATAAAGATCACCTTTGACAGGTCCAAGTTGTCTGCCTTGGCCTTTGAGGCGAATGGGCCTACCTATAATGAAATCTCGTGGTAGTGTTATTTCAAGTGTTTTAGGTATCTTTCGGAAACCTTGCTGAATTGTTATACGGACATTTCTTCCGGGGATTAGAGTTGATGCGGGAAAGAAAACTGTTTGTTCATCATCCATTTGTCCTCGTACCCATGATTTAATTCCGCCGAAAATACCCCGTGAAACATCAACTGATAAAGATTTATCACCCCAATGCATGTTCAGCTTTCGTTCTTTGCCATTACCTGAGGAAGGTTTGAAATTTTTGTCTTTACCTATCTGGCGATAAATATCTTCAAAAACCTGTTTTGCAAACGGGTCATTGAGGATGTCTTTAAGAACATCTTCTTCTTTTTGGTAAAAAGACCTGCTTTTTTGGGCAGAAGTATATCGATTGTTGTTTTTAGTCTCAGCGCGCGCAGTTCGTTGCTGTTGCTGGTACGCTTTTGCTCCGGCACCTGGGGAAGCATTTTTTTGTTCGGCTCTGGATGTAAAAGTTGATTTTTGTTCGTTGCGTGAAGCTCTTCCGGCAGATGACGGTTTTTCTGAGGATCCGCGCATTTCGTTTCTAAGAAAAACGTAAGCTTCGTTAACTTCTCGAAATTTTTGTGCAGCATCCGGGCTTGGGTTAAGGTCAGGGTGCATTGTAAAGGCCAGCTTGCGAAACGCTTTTTTTACGTCTGCAATTTTTGCATCTGAATCAATTCCTAATATTCGCCGTGCTTCCAGAAAATTCATATGATTAGTCGTCTTCAGTAATAAGTGCGTTTGGTGCTACTTCAGGATCATGCTGGCGCAATCCTTCGGCGCGGATGTATTTTTTGCCTTGAATAACAAATTGTTCATGTCCTGCATCTTTATTAACGCCCGGACAGTAATCCTGAATCATTTCCCAGCTTGTTTTGTCAATCAGATTTCCTCTGAAAAAAGGCCATGCTCGGCAAATATCCGGTCTACCGGGGTGAACCCCGCAACCTTCATCGAAAAAAATGCAATATCCGTCTTCTTTGCTCTTAAGGCGTATTTTACCATTTACGGTTTCGCTGAACTTTAAAATCATTTCTTCTTCTGACAGACCAAGGTGATCCGCCAGTCTTGCGCGATCTTTTTGGGTCATGATGATACCGCCTTCGCCTTGACAGCAGTGGCCGCATCTTTTGCAATCAAACGCTTCAATCATAACTATTTGCCTATAAGCCTTTTATGGTCAACCATAATGCATCTATCTTCAATTACGGTAATATTTTTTGCGCTTAAAAGTTCTCTGGCGGCGGGGCTTTGTATGCCTTGCTGCATCCAGAAAACTTTTGGGTGCGAACTTAGTTTTAAACATTCTTCAGCATGGTTCTGGCAAAACTCCGGAGCCCTGAAAACATCTATAAGATCAATTGCCATCGGAATATCAAGAATTGATTTATATGTTTTTAAACCCCAAACATCCTGACGTTTAGGATGAACGGGGATAACTTTATATCCTGATTCAATCAAGTAGCGGCCCACCATATCAACCGCCCTGCCTGGTTTATCCACTGCGCCTATTACGGCTATGACCTTGACCTCACTTAAAAGCGCGGCTAACTTTTTTTCATCAAATAATAACATATAACTTTTCTCCTCATGAGGAATAAGCTCGTGCATGCTACAGCAAAGATGTATACCTTGCAAAGATCACTTTTTTAGCAATCTTAAGTGTGATTAACATTTTATTCAGGTTACTCATTCAGCTTTAAAAAGTATATATTTTAAAAGTAATTCATGAGTAACTTAATTTTGATAAGGAGATTTAAAGACGTGAGCAATATTGAAACAAATATAGTTGTTCCCAGAGAAGAACTTGAATTGCGCTGGGCTAAGACAAGAAAATTTTTAGCTCAAACAGCTCCTGAGGCTGGCGGATTATTAGCCTTTTCTAAATTACAGATTTTTTATTTATCCGGAACAATTGTTAACGGAGCTCTTTGGCTGCCAATTGAAGGTGAACCGGTCCTTTTTGTTCGCAGGTCAGTTGAAAGAGCGCGTATTGAAAGTTCAATTAAAAATATTTGTTCATTTAAATCTTTTAAGGATCTTGTGCCGCTTGCAAAAAATGCATGCCAGCCTTTATCAAAAGTTATCGGTGTTGAAAGCGCTGGACTTACGTGGCAGCTCGGCGAAATGCTGACTTCCAGAATGTCCGACACTAAATTTGTTCCTTGCGATGAAGCCCTTGCTTTTGCTCGTTCGCTGAAATCTGAATGGGAACTTGCAATAATGCGTAAGGCTGGAGAGCTTCACAATATGGCTCTTGTTGATATTGTGCCAGAGGTTTTACAGGCCGGAATGACAGAACTTGAGATAGCTCATTTTATCTGGAACGTCTTTTTTGAACTTGGTCATCAAGGTCATATGCGGATGCAGGCTTTCGGGGAAGAAGTGTTTTTGGGGATTGTTGCTGCCGGAGAGTCTGGGATATATCCGAACTCATTTAATGGCCCTTTAGGAATTCGCGGTGAGCATCCTGCTTCTCCTTTTATGGGCAGCTCTACTAAAAAATGGGAAAATAGAAGTATACTCTCCACTGATGTCGGTTTTGTCATGGAGGGATACCATACCGATAAAACACAAGTTTATTGGTCGGGTTCAAGGGACTCCGTGTCATCCAATATTATGAACGCGCAGTCATTTTGCAAAGATATGCAGGATTTGGCAGCAGAGAATTTAAAACCCGGGGCATTACCTAGTGATATTTACGCATTGGTTATGAGTAAAGCTGAAAAGAGCAGATATTTAGAAGGGTTCATGGGGCTTGGCGAGAGCAAAGTTCCTTTTTTAGGGCATGGAATAGGACTGACTGTTGATGGCTATCCACCAATTGCCAAAGGTTTTAATGTGCCGATTGAAGAAGGAATGGTCTTTGCGTTGGAACCTAAAATGGGAATTCCCGGTGTAGGGATGGTCGGGGTGGAAAATACTTTTGAAGTTACAAAGGATGGTGCCAAATCAATTACTGGAGATAATTTTGATATGATTTTTATTGATTGATCTACGCACTTAAGTTTTACCATTCAAATAAAATCCCCTGAAACAGATGTTCATGTTCGTTTCAGGGGATTTATATTAAATAGTATTTCAATTTTATCAGCTATATCAATTACTTTACATCGATGTTTAAACCTGTATCCGTCTTAGAAATTGTAGGAGCAGGAGTGTTTCCTTTCAGGTCCATGACCATGCGTAATTTATTCTCATAAATTCCGATTCTGAATCTGGAAAAAATAGGATTTTCAGGTCTTAAAGTAGTTGGACCGAAGTATTCCCATTTACCTATAACATCTACAACAAGTCTATTAGGATTACGCAGGAAAAAGGATGTGTAAGAAAGCGGAGAGCCTCCCATGTCAAGGTTTATCCTCGTTTTCTTTTTAATGTTTTTAAAGTAAATTGAATTAAGTTTTCCGCTCTGAAGTCCGGTTTTGGCAGGAGTTTTTGCTGCCGCCATATTTATTTCTGTTGCATTGAAACCTACTTCCGTAACTGTCGCATTTTCATGAACTGCGTCGACAGTGCCGTTAGTTGTTCCGTTTACAGCCGTGACAGTTGTTATGGTCCCATTCGTGATAATTGCTATGGTTTCATTGTTTGCTAGTAATTTTTCAGGATCAGCGTCAGCGTCAGAGTTTAGCTTCTCAATTGCCGGGTTTTCCTGATTTGTTACAACCTGTTCCTTCATCAACCAATTTTTAGGATTGATCAGGTCAGGATTAGCAATGGCAAGTATTGCAAGTATTATCAGAATGTGAATAAGAGCCTGTTTGCTTGTAAAATAGTTGTTATATTTTCGAAAACTTCTACTGCACGAACCGCAGGTAAACGATCTGACTGATGTCAGCAGCGAAATAAATGCATCAGAAACCAAACCGCGTCTAAGATAGAGACGGTTGCTGTTGCAAAATGGGCACTGAATAATTTTTTTATTTTTGACGGGCATACTGCACTATAGTTTCGGTTATTTAAAACAACTTCAATACTATGCGAAATAAACACCTTTTGCCAAGAGGAATCGGTGAATTATTCGTAAATAGATTTAATTACCCTGCAATTGCTTCAGACATAATACATTCAAGCTCGTCTTGATTCATTTCTGTCGGGGTGAACGCGAAAAGTTTGCCCATTGTGGTCATAGCAATTTCTACCAGTTTCGGAACATCTTCTTCTTTTGCGCCATAGGTTTTTAGTGATTCTTCAGCTAGGCCGGTACGTTCAAGCAGGGCGCGTAATCCTTCCAGAAACACTGAAGCACGCTGATTCTCATCAAACTCTGAAGTGTCGTAACCCATTGCCATAGCGAGATCTTCAAAGCGATCAGGACTGCCTGGTACAAGGCGCTTAAAGTATGGAAGTGAAAGCTTGGCAAGTCCCAGTCCATGTGGAAGATCAGGATACATTGCGCTTAAAGCGTGTTCCAGAGAATGCTGGGAGATGCAGCGGGAAAGAGTTTCACACATTCCAGCGGCAGTGCTGGCCCATGCCATAACAGTGCGTGCTTCGATGTTGTCTCCCTGCTCAATTGCCATTGGTAGATAATTTGTGATGAGATGTACTGACTCAAGGGCTAGCATATCACTCATCGGCTGATGCTCGGTTGAAACAAAAGTTTCGACAGCATGGAAGAATGCATCAATTCCAGTATATGCAGTAGTACGCTGAGGTACGCTGAGCATTAATTCAGGGTCGATGATTGACATGAACGGAAAAGTGGAATCGTTCCCGAGACTGATCTTTTCAGTGCCACCGCTTTTGCTGATAACCGCCCAGGGATCAGCTTCTGTTCCTGTTCCTGCTGTGGTCGGAATGGCGATAAGCGGGATGGAAGGATTTTCAGCAGTGATTCCTCCGCCTGATCCGGCTTGAATGAAATCCCAGCATTTGCCAACGTTAGTGGTTAGCAGGGCAATTGCTTTTGCTGCGTCGATTGTGGAACCACCGCCGAGTGCAACGATAAAATCGATACCTTTTTCGCGGGCGAATTTAGCTGCTTCGTCAATCTGATCAGACTTCGGATTTGGAGAAATATTATCAAAAACAATTGTAGCAACATTTTGTCGACCAAGTGCGGCTTGAACTTTATCAAGGTAACCGTTGGTGATCATTGCACCAGATTCACCGATTATTATGAGAGCTTTATTACCTTTAGGAAGATCTGGTGTAGTACCAAGTTCTGCAAGTTTACCGGGACCGAAAATAAGTCTGGTAGGGATGAAAAATTGAAAGTTAAGCATATTGATCCTTAATTATTTATCATTTTTAAAATTATAAGCATTTTAGTTCAGCAAATGTATTTAACTGACACAGTCCATCCCGTAAAGGGGCAGAGCTCAATAATAATATCGAATAATGTCATAAGATATTCAGTTTAATCTCCGCTAAGTGTTTCTTTTAAAGCTGCATCCATTTGGCTTGTAGTGTAGAGGTCCCGAATAACTGTCGGAGCTGTGCTGTTACTGCCTTTTTTGAAAATGGCCGCGAGCGGGATTGATCTGCTGTCCATAGCACGTAGAAAAGCGTCCGCAGTTTTGTCAGGGGCTGTAAGATCCACTTTTATGTAACTGAGATTATATTTTTTCTGCCAACGATTAAGATTATTTGATGTAAGAACTGTTTGCTCAAGAACTTTACAGGATGGACACCAGTCGGCTGTGAATTCAACAAGCATGGCTTCTTTACCTATTCGCGAAGCAAAGTCCTCCTGCTTAAAACTTATCCAGTGGGCAGTTTTTATGGGCGGAGTTTTGGCCCAGAATCCGGCGGCAATACAAATGGCAAGCGCTGCGGTTCTTAAAATCATCATACTTGATTTGGTGTTACAGCCGGAAGAAAGTCCCCACATCCACGCAGCGACTCCAGTGAACCATAAAAAAATAAGTGTGGGTATGAGCATATTTTCAGGCAGAATGCTGATTAAATATATGCATGTTGCTGCAAGGAAAAAACCTGCGGTGCGTTCAACCCATATTGTCCATGGTCCGGGTTTAGGGAATTTTTTTACAAGACCGGGAAAGATTGCCATTGCAATATACGGTATAGCCATTCCCGCTCCGACGCTTATAAAGACGCTACCGATTATATAAGGCGGTTGAATCATGGCCCATCCAAGAACTCCGCCTAAAAAAGGACCGCTGCAAGGTGTAGCCAGAAGAGTTGCAAGTATTCCTGTGAACAAAGCTTGTCTGCGCGGACCTGAGCTTACTGTACTGATTTTCAGGTCTACAATCGGTAGATTATAAATTCCGAATAAACTTAAACTCAGCGCAAAGACTATTCCGGTCAGGATGATAACAATAGGCGGTTTTTGAAAAATCTGTCCCCATGCCAGTCCTGTTAACCCTAAGATTCCGCTCAAGATTCCGAAGTAAAGTATTATACCGATTGCAAAAAACAGATTATGCTCTCTAAAGCGTCTTTTACGTTCTTTTTCCTCTACGTTCTGAGAACCTGCCAGCAGGGCGGAAAGCTTCAAGCTGATAACCGGAAGGACGCAAGGCATAAAATTCAGCAGTAATCCTGCCAGAATACCGAAAAGAACGGCTGTAGTAAGGTTTGAAACTTCAAGGCCTGGGGTAAAAGATTGCGGGGTTAAGGATTCAAATGAAAATGCAGCAGCTGTTTCAGACTTAGGCGGTACGGGCGCCAGTTTTGATTTAGTTGCAGCGCTATTGGCAGGGACTGGTTTGATTTTAGTTTTTAAGATTTGTTCATTTTTATTTATTTTTGCAGAAATATTTTTAAGAGAAATTTTATTCTTATTTACTTTTGAAGTAGCTTTTAAAAATTTTGGCCACCATTTTTGGGAACTGGCAGAAGAAAGTTTTTCAGGAACTACTCCCATGCCTAAGAAACTTAGGTCGGTCTTAAACGGCATGCACGCAGTTTTTGAGCACATGAGTAGAGATAGTTTTGCTTGCAAAGTGAAAGATTTAAGATTTGAAGGAATAGGAATAAATATGGGAGTAGGGGAAGGGTATACACCTATTTTTTTACCCGGGTTGAAAGGATCATCCTTCAGTTTGCCAGCAAGATAAATGGGTAAAAGAATTGTTTTATGGGGAAGCAGCGTTACTTTTAATGTTGTAGGCTGCCCCATTTTACCGGGATTATGTGAGTATGTGTACCAGCCGTTCTTGGTTTCGAGAATAAGAGCTGCTAAAATATCTGTTTGAATTCCTGTTTTAGCTTGGTCTTCAGGGGTTAGTCTATATAGTTTCCACTTAGTGCTAAGGTTCGGGTTTTGTCTTTGAGCGCTATAGGCTTGATTAGGGCAGGCTGCAGCGGTCATGAATAATATACTGATAAATATTACTAAATGTTTCTTTAAATTCATTAATCGACCTTTTTTAATGAAAAATATAAAAATAATGTTGACAAGTAACGCGATCCACTCTAAACCACTTTTCACGCACGGGTCACTGGCTCAATTGGTAGAGCACCGGACTCTTAATCCGATGGTTGAAGGTTCAAGTCCTTCGTGGCCTACCAGGTAATTCAGGGGTTTAGATGAAAATCTAAGCCCCTTTTCTTTTTGCCTTCACTTTTGTACAACTCCTGTACAACTTGTTCAGATAACGCAGAGTGACAAAGAGTGATTGTTGATTCGTTCATAAAGAAATTATGTCCAATTGCTTGCAGGTTGTCTAATTGTTTTCGATTGTGTGGTGTTTTGCACTGGCAGAACTGGTCTGTTTTTTAATGCCGATTCAATTAGTAAGTCGTCATTTCATCTCTGCTCGTTGGCTCCAGAAGCAATTCAAGGGTTTACATGTTAAATGTAAACCTTTTTCTTTTGTATATGTTTATCCTCGTTTTTGTCCCACAATAGCCAATACACGATAACAGTCGACACAAAACCAGCCTTGGAGTTGGGACAATGGAATAATTATTTTCGTTAAGGGCTTGGAGCTGATTCTATAATAGCCCAGAATAGAGCTTCACCAGTAAGGTTAGCGGCTGAATCAATTCCATTTTGGTTTTTTTGACTGGCGGAAGTTCCTTCATACTTACAATTCATAACAGAGTTATCAACCTTATGAAGTTCTCCGGTTTTGTCTTCTTGATAAACAGTATATTTCTTAGTCGTTTCAACTATAGAATAACCCGGAGCGGCTTGCTTGCCAGTCGCACAACCAACTAACAACATGAACACTAATAATATTAACAACTTTTTCATACCGTATCCTTTTTAGGGGGGGGCAATGGAATAATTATTTTCGTTAGTGAATTGCATCAATTGTTGCCGAAAGTATAGTGTAAAATGCTGCTGATGCTTTCGTTTGTCTTTTCTGTTTTTCCCATTCTTCTTCTTTAGTTGTATGTTTAACAGGCGGTTTTTTAGCGTCAATTTCTTTTTGTGCCTTAGTTTCTACACAAGCTTTTTCGCTAATATCAATAGTTACAGGTTGAGTTCTGAGCCTTGAAAGTTCTTCTCGTGACATTTTAGGCTTTTTACTCGCACAAGCATACACAAGAAATAGCATTAAAACGATTAACAGTTTTTTCATAACGTACCCCTATGAAATAAATAATAATCTTAAAAAGGGAAGTTCATCAAATAAAAAAGGGTATAAAAAACACATCGTTCGGTGTGGTAATGCCCGCCACTCAAGGAGCCTTAATGTTTCATTTAAACTTAAAACTCTATAGGTTGGGGTAAATGTCAAGGAGGAAATTAAAGTTATAATAGTTGTTGAGATTTGTTATTCCATACGACAATCCTGCATAAAAAAGGAGGAGTTATGAAAAGAATAAATATATTAATGTTATTGGTTGTAGTTTTGTGTTTTTCGGGGTGTTGCAAGGGCTTCGTTGTTGATAATACTTTTTATATGAAGAGGCGTCCTAGTTTAACTGTTAAAGTTGATAGAAGTATTCCTTATTTTGGTGAGCTTACATCGATCAGCGCTAATAGTATTGACATATATGATTTCAGATCTGCCGATAAAAGAGTAGTAATTGATGTACTCTCAGAGAGTAGTAGGTTGCTCTATATTAGTTACGGGAAAGAAAAGCTAAGAAATGAAATAGGATCATATGATATTGATACCTTTAATATTGGGGGACTTGAGTATAATTGTGGTATTGATATGCATTCAGGCAACGGGACAGCTCGACAGCTCTGTGCAAGCACTATCGACTCTGACAAAGCTATCTTTATTACTTATGCAGAAGCCTTATCTAAGGAAGAACTAGATAAACCCATAGAGCAACGCCGAGCAGATTTTAAGAAAAGGGCTTCTGATAATGTTGTTTTGGGTGAATATGTAGAGCCTCTGAAATAGAATAAGGAATTTTATAATGTCTAAGCTGAATAAATTTAGTGCGGTGATTGTTATTGCGATGTTTATGTTTGTTGGTGGCTGTTCTTTAAAATCTCAAGACCAACGTAACCAAGAAGTTGTAAGGACAATTCAGTTACTTCAATCTGCCGCAGAAAACCATAGAGCTAGAAACTTTGAAAGAATGCTTGTTGATGCGAATGCAGGGTTAGAACTCGATAACAAGCGTGCTGTTTTTCATTGGGATAAAGCCGTAGCCTGCTTCCATTTAGGGGATACTATTGTAGCTAAAAGCTCAATAAACAAAGCCATATCTCTTATGGAAAGTGGTAAGTGGTCCGAAGGCGATGCTCGTGTTAAAACTCAAGAAGATGCTCGAATAGACGCAGGCGTAAGGATCGTCTTTTATGCATGGCGGGGGGTTATAGAAAGTAGCATTATTCCATACAATTTATTACCCAAAAGACGTAAAGAAGATTTTCCGGTAACTGTCTCTGATAATTATATGTTCTCAAGCATAGACGAAACTCCTAACCTTAATTCTCCGGGTTTAGTTACAAGTTATATTTACGCGAAGGCTGATAAGGGAAATCTCCTTGATTTTGTTGTTATATCACAATCAGAACTGGATAGGCGTTATTTTTATGGAAAAGAGAAGGTTAACGGGTTTAGGCGGCAGTTTATCAATTTTGACTCAGACCCACATTTCAGGAAGAGTTTTGGAAGAAAACTCCCGATTTTTCCAGATGGAAAATATGATTATAATATGAAGATAAAAATGATTTCTCCCCAAAAAATAATTGGTATTGGGTTCTTTTCCCCGGTAGGCAGTAAAATGGCAAGTATGAGTTTTGACGAGCTTTTACATACTTATATAACCAAATATACCAAAGAGTTTCTAACCCCTTAATCTCACCTATCTAATTCAATCAATAACGCCAAACGCACAGGACGTGCAAAGCTCACAGGACGTGAACAATGGCAGACACTATCCATACTCCTTACAGGAGTAACAATACTACTGCGTAAAATATTGTTAACGGTTCGCTGACTATAGCTCAGACAGCACTTAACGGGCAGACCACTCCGGCCTATCCAGTCTACGCTGACAACCAGAAAACAGCTCCTACTCAGATGAACTACGATAACCATACCTCCACCAGTTTTTATCAGTCTGCAAGTGCTGCTAACACTTTCGGATAGCTTGATGCTACCGGAACTATTTTAGGTGGATTGCATCGTAGCATCATATAAATGGCCGTATCTCCGAACCATCGCTGGCGTTTTATGAGTCAGCAATTTTCCCATAAGAAAATTATATACTTACTTTAGTGTAAAAAATGCTTACTTGTAATTTTGTACGAATAATATTCATCAAAAAATTATAAAAATGACATTAATGTCTTGATTTTGGTAAAAAAACTATTGCAAACGAATAAGCTATCAAGGAGACTGCTCGTAATTTAAAGAATAATAAATACCTCCAGAGTGATGCCATGCAGTATGAGATGATCCAGCAAGTGATGAATTGTGTAAGTTATGCTATCGTAGTTGTTGATAATAATTGTATTGTAACCAATATGAATAACGTAGCTATGGATTTTCTTAAGCGGCATGACAGAGCTGCCGTTATAGGTATTGATTCTAAGTTTATACTTCCGATTGCAACTCCTTTTGTAAAACAGGGGTTGGCCTCAGAGGATTTTAAAAACGGAGTTGGCAGAATTGTAAAAAAAGGAGCAGAGCTCTTTTTTGAAATAACCCCTTTGATTGTGGACGACGTGCTTGAAGGAGCTGTAATTAGTCTTCAAAAGCCATCCCGTTTTGAAGAACTGGCTGTGGAACTCAGTTCTTTTCAGGAAATGGCAATTACTCTGCAAGCCATTTTTGACTCTTCAAGTGACGGTATATGGGTCACCAGTGGTGAAGGTATAGTTAGCAACATTAATAAAGCTTCTGAAAATCTTAATGGAGTTAAGGCGGGAAAAGTTGTTGGGAAACGTATAGATGTGATTCTCAAGCAGGGATTGGTCGATGTTTCTGTTTCCAAAGAGGTCTTAGAGAAGAAACATCAGGTCAGTATGCTGCAGAATATTGTCAAAACAGGACGACAGTTGCTTTGTACTGGGACACCCGTTTTTGATAAGAAAGGCGAGTTGTCCATGGTGGTCGTAAACGAAAGAGATGTGACTGAACTGCTTGACCTGCGGGAACACTTGAAGACAGCTAGAGAAATTACTGAAAAAGCCCGTAAAGAAATAACCAGTCTTAATATGATGGAACTTGGGAAAGGAGCTTTCATTGCTGAAAGTAAATCCATACGGCGTTTGCTCGGTAGCGCCCTTAAATTATCCCAGTTAGAGGTTTCTGGGATTTTATTGCTTGGAGAATCCGGTACAGGTAAATCTTTAATGGCTAAACTTCTGCATCAGCAGAGTCCTAGATCTTCTGGCCCTTTTTTGGCCATCAACTGTGCTGCCGTTCCAGAACAGCTCTTTGAAGCTGAACTTTTCGGCTATGAGAAAGGAGCTTTTACAGGAGCTAGAGAGACTGGAAAAGCTGGACTTATGGCTCTTGCTGACGGGGGAACTTTTTTTCTTGATGAAGTTGGCGAAATGCCTCCATCGGTTCAAGCTAAATTGCTTAAGTGTATAGATGAGAAAGAATTTACTCCGCTAGGTGGATCTATTCCAAAAAAAATTAATTGTGTCATCATTGCTGCTACCAATAAAAATCTTGAAGAGCAGGTGGCTAAGAAGAAATTCCGTAAGGATCTTTTTTATCGATTAAATGTATTTACCCTGACCATGCCTCCACTGCGCGAAAGAGTGGAAGATATTTTTGCTTTGGCAACTGCGTTTCTAAAAAAATACAATGATAGATACGGTAAATTTAAAACCTTTTCTCCTAAAAGTTTAAGAACTCTCCAAAATTATTCATTTCCCGGTAATATTCGTGAGCTGGACAGTCTCATCAAAAAAGGTGTTGCAGTTGCTGAAGAGCAGTTGCTGGATAACTATCTTGAGCAGAGTTTGAATGGTGCTGAGGATAGCGAAGTTAGCTTTGAACGCGGAGCATCCCTTCAGGAAGCGCTTGATAGATTGGAGCGCGATATTCTTATTGAAGCTAAGAAAACATGCGGAACTACACGAGAGATGGCTGAATATTTAAATATAAGTCAGCCTTCAGTTGTGCGAAAGCTGAAAAAACATGGGCTTAACCATTCTAAGTGATTTCTGATTCAAAAGTGGATCGACATTTGTGTTGTTCTTTTTTTGCCATAACACTTCTGTATTTATCTCTTTACTCACTAAATACACCGCTTAAAAAAAATATTTGATCATATTTAAATTAATTTAAGATTCAAATTTGAATCAAAAAAGCTCTTGATACTCGTTAATACAGACTTTTGATTCAATATTGAATCAAAAGCAGCTTGAATTAAAAATTTAATTTGTCTGATGTGATTGTTTTTATTGTATAATATTATGTGGCACAGGAGATGCATTATGTGACCAAACATAAAAAAGGACGGTTAAACAGATGAGTAAGACAGAAAAGCTCTTGGAAAGAAGAAACAAGGCAGTCGCTCTGGGAGTCGGCAACTTGGGTCCAATTTTCGCAGATCATGCCTCAAATTCCACCATTACTGATGTGGACGGGGAAGAGTTCATTGATTTTGTTGGCGGAATCGGAGTCAACAATGTCGGCCATTGCAATGAAAAAGTCGTCGCCGCAATCAAGGCGCAGGCTGAGAAACTTGTCCATTCCTGTTTTCACATTGCCATGTATGAGCCATATGTTGCCCTAGCTGAAAAGCTTATCGAAATGACTCCAGGTGACTTTGAGAAGAAGGCAGTTCTTCTTAACAGTGGAGCTGAAGCTGTTGAGAATGCAGTTAAAATTGCAAGGCTTGCCAGTGGCAAAAGTGGAATTGTCGTTTATGAAGGTGGTTTCCACGGTAGAACATTACTCACTATGAGTATGACCAGCAAAGTTAAGCCATATAAACTAGGTTTTGGTCCTTACGCTCCTGAAATTTACAGAATTCCTTATCCTTATTGTTACCGTTGTCCTTACGGTAAAGATTATCCTTCCTGTGATGTTTACTGCGCCGAACAGTTCAAAAATTGGTTTATCGGCAATGCCGCACCGGAAAATATTGCGGCACTTGTGGCCGAACCTATAGCCGGAGAAGGCGGATTCCTTGTTCCTCCTCCAGAATATTTCCCTAGAATAAAAGAGATCTGTGCTGACAACGGCATTTACTTTGTTGCCGATGAAATTCAAAGCGGCGGCGGCCGTACAGGTAAGATGTGTGCCATGGAGCACTGTGGTGTTGAACCTGACCTCGTAACTATGGCTAAGAGTATTGGCGGCGGAATGCCTATCTCTGCTGTTGTAGGTAAAAAAGAAATTATGGACGCAGTGCATCCCGGAGGACTCGGCGGAACCTATGGCGGAAACCCTGTATCATGTGCTGCAGCCTTAGCATCTATTGAATCCCTTGAAGAGGGCGGTATCCTTGAAAAAGGACAGGAGCTTGGTGATAAGCTTAAGAAAACTTTCCTTGCATGGCAGGACAAGTATTCCATTATAGGCGAAGTGCGCGGACTTGGTGCAATGATCGCACTTGAAATCGTGGCTGACCGTGAGAGCAAAACTCCTGATGCTGTCGTGACCAAAAAAATTGTAGCTGACGTTGTTAAAAAGAAATTGCTTCTTCTCTCCTGCGGAAACTTCGGCAATGTACTTAGAGTACTTGTGCCGCTTTCGGTAGATGAGGAAACTTTGAATAAAGGTCTTTCTATCCTTGAAGAGGCAATTGCAAAATATAGCTAATAATTAAAGAGGTCTGTCATTTGATGGGCCTTTTTATTTTTATAAACACCACATTTAAAAGGAGATTAAAGATGAAAACTTTTAAATCGCTTGTGGGTACAGGACTTCTCTGTGCCTTAGTACTTGGTTTCAGTTCACTTGCTTTGGCGGTAGATACTGTCAAAGTCGGTAATATCCTTCCTCTTTCCGGTCCTTCTGCAGCCGTTGGACAGCAGGGCAAGCAGGCTAGAGAAATGGCTGTTGAAGAAATCAATGCTGCCGGGGGTATCAAGTCTCTTGGAGGTGCAAAATTGGAAATGTTTTACGCTGATTCCAAAAGCGATCCGAATGTAGGTGTTACAGCTGCTGAAAGATTAATCAACACCGAAAAGGTAAATGTTCTCAGTGGTTGTTGGAATTCAGGTGTGACTTATCCTTCCACTGCAGTTGCTGAACGGTATGGAGTTCCTTTCATAGTTCCTGTTTCAGTACGAGATACCATCACTGAACGCGGATTTAAAAATGTTTTCCGTATTGCCGCTAAAGATTCATGGTGGGCAAGAGATCAGTTTGCGTTCCTTAAAGATATGTCCAAGGAATTTGGAACTGAACTTAAAACTATCGCGATGGTTTACGAAAACGGAGACTGGGGAACAGGACTTGCCGCGCAGTGGAAGAAACTTATTGAAAAGAGCGGATATAAAGTCGTTCTTGATGAGCCATATCCTTCCAGTGCAACTGACCTGACTCCTGTTGTAAACAAGATCCGCCGTGCAAGACCTGATGTTTTACTTCTGGTTTCCAACGCAGCAGATGCTGTTTTGCTGACAAACACTATGGCTGATTACAGAGTTCGTCCTAAAGTTATTCTCGGAACAGGCGGTGGTCATGCTGATCCTACTTTTCTTAGCGGAACCGAAGACAATGCTCAGTATATTTTTGATATCGTAGAATGGGAAACTGACGTTAACAAACCTGGTGTTAAGGAAGTTAACGCTAAATACAAAGCTAAATACGGCAACAACTTAACTGGCGAAGCTGTTGATGCTTACGTATCTATGTATGTTCTTGCTGATGCTCTTGAAAGAGCCGGCTCCGCTTCCCCTGACAAATTGCGTACTGCTTTAGCTGCAACAAACCTGAAAACAGGTCCTGCAGCAATAGTTTCATACGATTCTATCGAATTTGATAAAACCGGACAGAACATGCATGCATCTCCAGTAGTTGTGCAGATCAATGATATAGGCAAAGGACTTGAGCGTATCACAATCTGGCCTAAGTCTGCACGTCGCGCCGGCTACACTCCTGTGTTCCCTATCCCTAAAAAGTAAGCTAGCCGGGGCGGCTGCATAATTGAGCCGCCCCTTTTAAAAAATATTCTTTTGTTAAAACTAACTTCTTATCTTTGGCGGTTTCTATGGATTTTTCATATCTTATACAGGACATCATCAGCGGAATTCTTATGGGGTCTATCTATGGCTTGATTGCGCTGGGTCTGACTCTGGTTTTCGGGGTGTTGAAGGTTATCAACTTCGCCCACGGGTCGTTTCTGATGGTGGGCATGTACGCCGCATATTGGGCTGTTTCTATTACTGGTCTTCATCCCTATGTAGCTCTTGTAATCGTGGTTCCTGTAATGTTTTTCTTCGGCTATTATTTGCAGAATTTTCTCATCAAGCCTATCTTTGTGGCTGAAAAAGACGTCAGGGAACCTACTACAGTAATTATTGTTACCACGGGTATTTGGTATATCCTTGATAACATTACTCTGCTTTTTTTCGGCCCAGACTACAGAGCTCTCACTCCTAATCCCCTTAAGGGAAAGATGATGGAATTCGGCGATATTTTCATCTCAATTCCGAAGTTTTACGGTTTTCTGATCGCCATAGGCACCGCTTTACTGCTTTACCTCTTTTTACAGAAAACACGCACAGGACGTGCAATCAGGGCTACCAGTCTTGACCGCGACGCAGCCTCACTCATGGGCATCAACCAATGGAAAATTTTTAATGTCGCGTTTGGAATAGGTACAGCCGTAGCCGGAATATCAGGAGTAGTGCTTACCACATTTTACAATGTTTACCCTACAGTCGGTGTTCCGTTTGATGTAAAATCTTTTGTAATTGTTGTTCTTGGAGGGCTTGGATCAATTCCCGGAGCAATTATCGGCGGAGTTATCATTGGACTGATTGAATCCATCGGGCCGACATTTATGACATCTACTTGGACAGAAGCCATTGTTTATGTGTTGTTTCTGCTGGTTCTCTTTGTAAAACCATCTGGTCTTTTCGGCCAGAAATACGATTGGTAGGAACATATTATGACTGAAAAATTTATTAAGAAATGTTGTTTAGCGGCATGCGTTCTTTTCGCTTTCGGAATGCCGCTTGTAGTTCATAGTCCGACTTACCTTCATATTTCAATAATGCTTCTTCTTTTTGCCTATATGACCACCTCATGGAATCTTGTAGGCGGATTTGCAGGGGTTTTGCCTCTTGGACATTCTGTTTTCGTGGGAATCGGTGCTTATACATCTACAATACTATGGTTGCAGTATTCTATCTCACCTTGGATAGGTATGCTTGTCGGTGGTGTGCTTTCTGGGATAGTCGGTTTTCTTATCGGTAAACCTACCCTTAAAATGCGCGGGGCATATTTTGCTCTTTCCACAATGGCCTTTGTTGAGGGCGTAAGGGTTGTGGTAGAAAATCTTCCCTACCTCGGTCCTTTCAAACTTAACGGCCCAAGAGGACTTAATATCCCGCCTATTGAAGCTGGGCATAATGATTTCTTTGCATTTCAGTTCGCAGGCAAGGAGCCTTATTACTACATCATCCTGACTATGCTTGTAGCTGTGCTAGCTCTTACTTGGTATGTTTCACGCTCAAAGCTTGGTTATTCTCTTATTGCTGGTGGTGAGGAGCCTGAAGCAGCAGAGGCTCTTGGAGTTAATGTTGCCAAGTGTAAAGTATGGGCTATGGTTATGAGTGCATTTTTGACCTCGCTTGCGGGGACATTCATGGCACAACTTACTTTGTTCATTTACCCAAAATCAGTGCTCACGCTGGATCTTTCCTTTGAACTTGCCTTTATTGCTCTTATCGGTGGACGCGGTTCAATCGCAGGACCGGTAATCGGGGCACTGCTTTTGCGTCCGGTGAGTGAATTCAGCCGTATCTACTTAAGTGATTCATTGCCTGGAATGCATCTTATTCTTTATGGTGTAATTCTTATCGTAGTTATGTTGCTACAGCCTAGCGGACTGACAGATCCACTTACTAAAAAGTTTAATGCCATAGTGAAATTTATTGCCAAAAAAACAAATAAAAAAAAGGACTTCAACGATGAGTATGCTTAAATTCGAAGAAGTTACCATGAAATTTGGTGGACTGACCGCAGTCAATTCGCTCAGCCTTGAAATAGAAAAAGGACAGATACTTGGACTTATAGGGCCGAACGGAGCCGGAAAATCAACCGCTTTTAACTGTGCATCTGGTGTTTACACTCCCAGTTCCGGTAAGGTTTTTTTTGATGGTGAAGATATTACCGGATATAAACCATGGGATTTGTGTAGCAAGGGGCTTGCTCGCACATTTCAGATTGTTAAACCTTTTGCCACCAAAACAGTTCTTTACAATACCACTGTTGCAGCTTTTGCAACTACTAACAGCCGTGAAGAAGCTGAGTCTATAGCTCTTGATGTGCTTAAAAGTATGCATCTTGATCATCGCAAGGATGACATTTCCGGGGCTTTGACCATTGCTGATCGTAAGCGTCTTGAAATTGCAAAGGCCATGGCAACTAAACCGAAGCTGTTACTTCTTGATGAAGTCATGGCAGGACTCAGACCTACCGAAGTTGATGAAATGATAGATGTGTTCAGGGAAATTCGTGAAAACGGGGTCACCATCTTTGTTATAGAACATATTATGCGCGCGATTATGGCTCTATCAGATGAGCTGGTTGTAATTCATTTCGGCACCAAAATATCTGAAGGTAAGCCTGAAGAAGTTGCTCAGGATGAGAATGTAATTAAAGCTTATCTCGGGGGTGACTATGTCGCTGCTTAGCATAAATAATATTGATGTCAGCTACGGTGATGTTCAGGTCATCTATGATTTATCTTTGCATGTTAATGAAGGTGAGGTTGTTTCCATCATCGGTGGTAATGGAGCAGGGAAGTCTACCTTGCTGCGGACCATTTCAGGCTTACTTAATCCTTCTGGCGGTGAAATTAAATTTGCATCGGATGATATTCAGGGAAGTACTCCTGAGAATATCGTCGATGCCGGATTGATTCATGTGCCGGAAGGGAGACGATTGTTTTCACTGATGTCGGTTTACGATAACCTTATTGTTGGTGCATATAGCAAAAGAGCCAAAGATCATGTGGAAAAATCACTTGCAACTGTTTATGAAATGTTTCCTCGGCTTGAGGAGCGCAAAGATCAGCTTGCAATGACTCTTTCCGGTGGTGAGCAGCAAATGGTTGCTATCGGTAGAGGGATTATGGCTTGTCCCAAGCTTATGATGCTTGATGAACCTTCACTCGGGTTGGCTCCGATTTTGATTAACGAAATTTTTGCCAATGTACGTGCAATTGCTGATAAAGGAACAACAGTACTTCTGGTAGAGCAGGATGTTCAGCATTCACTTTCTCTTTCTGACAGAGGTTACGTTCTGGAACATGGGCGTGTTTCTATGGAAGGAAATGCAAAGGATCTTCTTAATAATCCTCATATTAAGACCGCCTATCTGGGAATTTAAACTTAGTAGTAAATAACATTATATATATTAAAATATAAGGAGACTTTTTATGAGTATTCAGAGTCTTAATCCGGCTACAGAAGAAGTCGTCGCCTCTTTTGATCCGCTATCAGAAGGCGATTTGCAGGATATTCTTGATTACACAGCTGAATCTTGGACTGAATGGAAGTCAAAGAGTTACAGCGAACGCGGAGGACTCCTGAAAAAAGCCGCAGAACAATTACGGGCTCAGAGTAAAAAACTAGCTGAAATTATGGCCATAGAAATGGGTAAGCCTGTCCGCATGGGTGAAGGTGAAGCTCTAAAATGTGCTGCTGTATGCGATTATTACGCAGATGAAGGTGAGGGTATGCTTGCACCTGTTCCTGTGGAAGGTGTGGGACGTAAGGCTTACATTACTTATGAACCGCTTGGCACCGTGCTGACAGTTATGCCTTGGAATTTCCCGCTTTGGCAGGTGTTTCGCATAGCTGCACCTTCGCTTATGGCCGGTAATACAGTGGTTCTTAAACATGCTTCCAACGTTCCTCAGTGCGCTTTGGCTATAGAAAAAATATTTGTGGATGCGGGTTTTCCTGCTGATGTATTCAGAACATTACTTATCGGTGCTCGTCAGGTTGAAACTGTTTTGGATCATAAATCCGTGTTTGCAGTAAGCCTCACCGGAAGTGAATACGCTGGGCAGAAAGTGGCTTCAGCTGCTGGCTCACGGCTTAAAAAGTCAGTCATGGAATTGGGTGGAAGTGATCCTCTGCTGGTACTTGCTGATGCTGATCTTGAAGAAGCTGTAAAAGTTGCAACCATGTCGAGATGCGGTAATACAGGGCAAACATGTATTGCCGCAAAGCGGTTTATTGTAATGGATGAAGTTTACGATGAATTTTTATCCAGTCTTAAAGAAAATATGTCTAGTCTGGTTGTCGGTGACCCTCTTGATCCCAAAACGGACATGGGGCCAATGTCTTCCGGTCCTTTGCGCGCAGAGTTGCAGGAGCAGGTCGATCGTTGCGTAAAGGCTGGCGGAAATATCTTAATAGGTGGTTGCATCCCAGAAGGCAAAGGCTATTACTACCCGCCAACGATAGTTACTGATATCCCTTCAAGTGAAGATGTTTGCAAAGAGGAATTGTTCGGCCCTGTGGCAATGGTTTTTCGTGTGTCTTCTGTAGATGAAGCCATCACTGTGGCAAACGATACTCCGTTTGGTCTTGGTGGATCGGTCTGGTCCAAGGATGAAGAGGAAGCGGCAAAGGTCGCGGCCCGTATCAAAACAGGTTGTGTTTTCATCAACAGTCTTGTTCGCAGTGATGTTCATTTACCATTCGGCGGGATCGGTATTTCCGGTTACGGGCGCGAGCTTGGAAGCTACGGAATCCGTGAATTTGTTAATGTAAAATCGATTTGCATCGGCTGATTATAGATAAGTTTTTTCTAGATGATTAAAGTGCTTGAATAGGCTTCACTGGGCTGGATGCTCAGTGAAGCCTTTTTGATATGCTGGAATTATTCGCAGATAATTCTTGCGTCTACAGCGTAGATATTTGCACCGAACCCTTTCAAAGGGTTGATGTCCATTTCCACAATTTGCGGGAAATCCGCAGCCAAGCGGCTGACACGGACAATTTGATCGGACAGGATATCTAAGTCCATCCCCTGTTCTCCGCGAACACCCTTGATGATTGGGGCAGCCGCGATGGAATTAATCATGTCTAAGGCTTCTTCAGGCGCAAGCGGAGCCAGACGGAATTGAATGTCCTTCATGGCTTCGGCGTAAATTCCGCCTAAACCGAAGGCAGTAAGTGAGCCAAATGGCTCTTCACGTTTGATTCCGATTATTACTTCAGTTCCTTGAATCATCTGCTGGATCAGTACTCCAACTGCATCGGGGATGTTCATCAGCGCATCATAAGCAGCTTGCGCTTCCGTAAGATCTCCAATGCTCAGTTTGACACCACCCACATCTGTCTTGTGCAGAGGTCCTTCGACCTTCATAACCCATGGAAATGGGAATTTTTCTGTGAGGTCATGTAGTGTTTCTCTTGATGTGATGCTTTGCTGCCCCGGCAGGTTGATACCAGCGGCGGTTAGAACTTCTGCTACCGTATCCGCATCAAGGATATTGGATTTACCGTTCATGATCTTCTTGAGACGATCCAAGTCGTAATCTTTAGGATTTGCGGCGGAGTCGGCAATGCGCGGACGATTGACCACGCGTCCTAAAGCTTTGCCCATGGCTACCTCGTCTTCAAAGTAGCTCTTACCGGCTTTGGTAAATGCCTTTAAAGCGTTGACCGATGTTACAGCTGTGCAGAAGGAAGGGAATATCGGCATGGGTAACGTGTTCATTGCTTTGATTATCACGTCGTAGATGGCACTGATATCCGAGAGTCCGGAATCCCCGAGCACTACCATTATGTAATCGATGCTGTCTGCTTCTTCTTCAGAAAGGATCTGGAAGATATCTGCAAAATGCTGGGCTGTGCGCGCAGGTAGACAGTCAATTGGATTTACCACGCTGGAGCTGGGCATCAGAGCCTCTTCCAAACGTTTTTGGGTTTTTGTTTTTAGTACCGGAGCTTCGATTTCTTGACGGTTGAGTTCGTCGGCAAGTAATACGCCGGGACCGCCTGCATCAGTGACAATGCAGACCCGTTTACCGTCAAGTTTATCTTTGGCAAGTCGCATGATACAGGCGATGTCTATCAGCTCAATGCGGGATTGCACCCGAATGATACCGGCTTTGTCGAACATTGCCTGTACTGCGGTATCACTGGAGACAAGCGCGCCTGTGTGACTGGCGGCAGCTCTGTTTCCTGCTTCTGTCGCTCCAGCTTTTATTCCGGCCACGTGACAGCCTTTAGCAGCTAAGCTTTTGGCACTAGCGATCAATTTTTTAGGGTCATTGATGGTTTCCATGTACAGAATTTTCACTGTAGATGATTTTTCATCATAGGCTTTGTCGAATAGATCCAGAAGGTCCGTTACTTCCGTTTGGGCTGAGTTACCAACTGTCATAAAAGAATTGAATGGTAATCCTCGTTTCGTTGCCTGTTCCGCGAGATAATCAATTGTGGCTCCGGAACCGCTTAGGAAGTCAATACCTTCCAGAGACATAAGCGGAAGTATTCCCGCGAATTTTCCTGCAACTTCGGTGCTCATGACACCTAAGCAGTTGGGGCCGAGTAAAAGCATGTCATTAGCGTCGGCTATTTCTTTGAATCTTCGTTCCTCGGCCTTGCCTTCCTCATTTAGTTCACCGAACCCAGCGGACAGAATTACAGCTGCTTTAACTCCTTTGGTGCACAGCTCTTCAAGAGTTGTGCGGACAAATCTGGCCGGAATTGCAAGATAGGCTAGGTCTGGAATCTCTTGCATAGCTGCAATGTTTTTGGATGCCGGAACACCTTGGACTGTGTCGCTTTTGGGATTTACAACCATGACCCGTCCTTTATAGCCCCTTTCCAAAATATTGGAGAGGAGCCGTCCTCCGGGTTTTCCTATATCATCACTGCCGCCAATGACGGCAACGCTTTGTGGATCTAATAAATGTTTAAGCATATTCATGTCCATTAAAGCAGGGTTGTACCGGCCATGAAGGCTGCGTAGTTAGTATCCCAGATGACTGGTTTAGGGCTGACTCCTTTTAGGGCCATGAACCAGAACTCGTCAGGGAATACATTGAATGGTGCTATTTTGCTCATGGCACCCATCATGACTACGTTGGCGCAACGTCCGGTAGCGTCTCCCAGATTCAATGCCTGCTGTAGCACATCTACTATTACAACGTTATAATCAGCCAATTCTTTTTTGATGAGTTCTTCAGAAGGATAATCGCTGGCACTCATGCCGGGGGCTAGAATTGCTGTTTTGGCAAGGACTACAGTTCCGTTCGGCTTCAAGAGTTCTACGAACCCAGGGCGGAATACTTCGCTCATTTCCATTGAGATCAAGCAGTCAACTGATCCAGGGACCAGAACTGGGCTAAGGCTTTCACCGCAGGCAAAAGTAGAGATAACCGGGCCGCCCATTTGGGCCATGCCGTGGGTTTCACCCTTTACAACGTTGGAATCGCTGTACCCGCTCAGGAAGGCGAGTTTGGTCAGGACGCGTCCAAAAAATAGGTTACCCTGTCCGCCAACTCCACGAATTGCTACGGAAAGACGTTTAGGTAGTATATTCTTGTCGTAGGTAGGAGTTTCAATAGTTTCTGGGGCTGTGGCTATTGATACCGAACTTTTTACTTTTTCTACAGGTTTGTTGTCTATCGATATAGCACCGACAGCACAACGCTGCATACAGGCTGGTTTTTCGGAAACACAACCTGTGCAAAGATTAGTAAATTCAGGGATTTCATCTTCACCAAGCTTGATGCCTGGACATATGTTGCACATACCGCATTTCTTACATTTGTCGGCATCAACGGTAAGTTTTTGTCCGTATTTATTTTTAGGAACCATGCGAATACAGGTGCCTTGGACGATTACGGTAGTGAATTTCCCATCTTCCGCGGCCTTTAAGGCATTTTTCATGGCTTTACGGATTCCTTTGTAATCGTACCCGCTTACTTCAACTACATCGGTTCCTTGTGTGCGAACAGCATCGACAAGGTTGAACACGTTAGGCTCGCCGGCAAGATTGACAGGGGAGGATGGGGAGGGCTGACCTCCGGTCATAGCAGTCCATTCATTATCCAGAATGATTTTTACACCTGCGGCATTGCGGAAGGCGCTGTTTCTGGTGCCGTCCATGCCGCTGTGGCATTCGCATCCGTCACCGATAACACTGATACACTTAGAAGCTTTTTCAGGTTTGGAGAGAACATAGCCGCAGCGTTGGTTTTCGCTGGCTCCCATTGCAACACCGGTATCCAAAGCGTTCATAAAGTAAAGCAAGGAGTTACAGCCGATGTCTCCGAAGATAGCTTCAATGTCTTTTTTCTTTAACATGGAGCTGGCGACTTCACCGAACAGGCGGTAGGGGCAACCAGCACAGATCATAGGTGGACGCATCAACGGCTGAGTTTTGCTACCGCGTTTTTCTATAGTATGTCCGAGGAATTCAGCGATTAGTGCCGGATCCCATTCGGTAGTATGAGCGAATTCCGGTTTGGCTGTAACCTTGATGCCATTACGTTCTATTTCTTCCTTCACGTAATGGAAACCGTCATCCAGCACAAATATTTCGCCTTCGATGGATTCACAGAATTGCTTAATGAGGTTGGTAGGCAGAGGATTGGTGAATCCTAAAGAGAGGATGTCAATGTCTGGCTCGTAGAGGGCCTTAACTTCCTTCATGTACATGGCATTTGGGCCATATACGACAACGCCGCGCTTGCCGGAACCCTTGATCCAGTGGTTTAGAGGGCTTTCCTCGACCATTTTGACTAACGCTGGCATGCGTTCGTCCATCATCGTATTATAGTTTTTGCGGGTCAAACCTGGCAGGCAGTTATAGGCATGCAGGCTTTCCGGCATGGGCACAGGTTCACGGGACTGTTCGGCCATAAGGCGAACAAGGCCTTCACTGTGACAGAGCATTCCGCTAGGCATAATTACTACGCTTGTATTGTATTTTCGGCCTATTTCAACGGCAATGGAGGATGCCTCGTGCATTTCCTGATGGTCACGCGGTTCGAATACCGGTAGAAAACAGCTTTTGAAAAGGTAACGCGGGTCCAGTACATGCTGCGTGGAACTTGGAGTGAAATCTGTTGCAACGTAATAGATGAGAGCTCCGCGATCCTGAGTGAAAAAGGACGCACTGGTAACGACATCACCCGCCTGCATCAGGCCGGGAATTTTCATGGTAACAACACAATCTTCACCGGCTAGGGTGTGGCCGAATCCGACTCCTACGGAAACAGCTTCGCTGACTGACCAGCCTACTTTTATCATATCCTGCACTTGTGACAAACCTTTGTCGATTACTTCGGAGCTTGGTGTTCCTGGATAACCATCGGCGCAATGAATGCCAGCACGGATACAGCCGACGGCAAAAGCAATATTACCTTGTAGAACTTCTGGCTGACCACTTGGAGCAGTACACATTTGTTTTATGGGATTCATTTGTCTTGTGGTATTCATTAATGATTCTCCTGTTTTTTATGAGTAAGCTTAGTTTATGCTGACTTTGTTAACTGTCGGTTGTGGCTGGATTCCACGCGAAAAGTCGATAATCTGATTAGTTACCTGCATGTCCATATTAGAGAACGACTCTGTAGTGAATGCCGCGGAGTGTGGCATAGCGAGAACATTGTTAAGAGTCAGCAGAGGAGATCCTGTAGGTGGCTCATTGGTCCATGCATCAATGCCTGCTCCTGCAATTTCGCCATCCTTTAGTGCTTCATAAAGGGCATCTTCATCAATTAATTCGCCTCGTGCTGCATTGATCACTATAGCTGACTTTTTCATCTTCTTGAATTGCTCAGTGCTGAGCATTTGAGCGTTGTCATTGGTCAGGTTGCAGTGCAGAGAAAGAACGTCAACTTCCGGTAACAGATCTTCCCATTTTTTTACACGCTCTATGTTTAATTCATCTGCCAATTCAGCAGGCCAGTAAGGGTCATACCCAAGAATACGCATTTTGAATCCGTTGGCGCGCATGGCAACAGCTCTTCCAATGGCACCGACTCCAACAAGCCCCATAGTTTTTTCCCAGAGCTCTGTCCCTTTAAAGCTGGTGTGGTCATATTTTCCTTCACGCATATGAGTATCCCCTTGTGGGATCTTCCGTAACAGACCAAGGATCATTCCGAGAGTCTGATCCGCCACTGCCTGACAATTACAACCGGGGGAGTTGCAGACGGCAACATTGTGTTCTGTTGCTGATGGAATATCAATCATATCAAGGCCGACACCGTATTTGCCGATCATTTTTAGATTTTTTAACTGGTCCAGTAGCTCAGCATTGATTTGTAGGTCATTGCCGTTAAGCAGGACATCCGCCCTTTGGAGATCTTCCATATAACCAGGAGCATCAACACTTTGTGCCCGGCGATCAATAATCTCTAGGCCTGCTTCGCGTAGCTTGTTCAGAGCCTCATCACTACCTGCACAATATGGTGGTGCTTGAATGAAAACCACTGTTTTTGACATACGTTCTCCTCTAGCTTTTGGATTAATTAAAAGTGTTACAAGGTTATTTTGGGACATTTGTTGTTCGTTCTTCGCTACTCAAGAAAATTTTGAAATTTTAAAGTTTTTGAAATTTGTCATACCAATTAAGTGAAAACAGAATGAGATATATGATTGGCCTTATGTTTTGCCCATGAATAGAAAAAATATGCTTAATGTTTCTTGATTTAAGTCGTGATTTACACTTTTTATATTGTTTTATTATAATGCCTCCTTCTTTTTTATAGGTGATAGGTATGGATACATTAAATGTTTTGTTCAGCACTGTTACCGTTTAAAATTGCAGTTGTTCTCCATTTTTTTAAAGCTTGACCTAATAGGTAAGACTTTTAAGCTTAGAAAATATTTGTGTCAAGTATCTTACATAAAATTGTGTTTATATGTTGTTTTTTAATAATAAAGTTCAATAAAAACAGTGTATAGAGATTATAACTGTGCATAGAAAGCACATTTTTGTAAAAATGGTCTTGATTGAAAGTATTTTTTGCTATAAGGTTTGACCTTAATAAGCCTTTATAAATAAGGCCTTCGCTATATTTTGGGTGGCTGATGATTTCTATAAGTTAAACTTTTAGATAGTCGGAGATTCGCAATGCAGAAGCGGTTATTTTTCGTGCTGATTGTTGTACTGGGCTTAATGGTTGCAGGTACGGCATTAGCTACAAAGCAGTGGAAGTACGGTCATGTTGCTCCAATTCAAGTTGGTAAATTCATTCAAGGTCACCAGCAGGGGTGTTTGTGTATGGCCAAGAATGTCAAGGAGAAAACAGGCGGAGATATTAATATCGCCGTTTTTCCTCTCAGCCAGTTGGGTCCAGAGCGCAGCATGCTGGAACAAACACAGTTTGGCCTGCTGGATATGATGGACTGTACGACCGGCACATTGGGGAATCTTGTTCCGCAAATTGGGTTGTTGGACCTCTTCTTCATGTGGCCAAGTAAGGAAGTCGCACATAAGGTAATTACTGACCCGGAATTTTTGGCAGTTTACGATGATCTTCTTCTTGAAAAAGGGCTTGTTCATATTGGGTACAGTGAAAATGAGATGCGTGATTTCGACTGTACTAAGTTTGCCGTTGTGTCTCCTGCCGAGATGAAAGGCATCCGCGTCCGTGTTATTGAATCTCCGGTCTTTTTAGATAGCTTTCGCGCTATGGGAGCCAACCCCGTCGGCATGCCGTTTGGAGAAGTGTACACAGCACTGCAGCAAGGTGTCATTGATATGCAAGACAACCCTAACCCTACTTCAGTAGCCATGAAATTCTCCGAAGTCGCTAAGTATTTCACCCGTAGTGGACATGCTTACACCTGCCTTTTCAAGCTTATGAGTCGGGACCTTTATGAGGGACTGAGTGATAAGGGAAAAGAGGCCATCCGGGCCAGCGCCAAATCTGGAATGGAACTAAACTGGGCGGTCAATGTTAAGATTCGTAAGGAAATGGAAAAGAAGGCATTACAAGAAGGCTGTATTATCAAGGATCTCACGCCCGAAGAGCGTGAAGCCTTCCGGAACACTCAAAAAGATGTTTGGGCAAAATATGCCAAGAAGTGTGGCAATATTCCTAAAGATCCAAAATACGGAAAATACGCAGGGGTAGCCTATTTCGATATGATTCAGGACAAAATCAAGCAGTATAGTAACTAATCTCTATTGTGTAGTGAATGTTTGCTCTCTCGCGTGGTGACATCTCATATAAAGTTCTGAGGATTTGAATATCCTAATTTTGAGAGCATTACGTAAGGATCGGGAAATGAGGGTTTTTCTACGGTTTTGAGAGTAATTCATTGTAGTAAAACGACAGGGCGGCGATTGTCCGAGTTCTTGGGCTTCGTCGCCCTTGCAAGGAGATGTGCGGTGAAATTTAAAGATATTTTTAATTCATTCGAAGAGTTGTCCGTCGGAGGTCTTTTGCTCCTGCTTGCAATGGCAACAACTTTTCAAGTTATTACAAGGTATTGTTTTGGTATAACCTTTGACTGGATGGCTGAAGGCTCCCGTTATTTAACTATTTTAGCGACCTTTGCAGGGGCTGGTTTGGCAGTAAAGTCCGGTGCCCACTTTACTATGGATGCGGTCATTCATTTTCTACCTGAGCGTCCTACGCTGCTTGTCAAGTCAATAGCTCATTTTTTTAGTTCATTTATTATGTTTATTGTGGGCTACCAAGCTTACGTATTGGTTCAGAAACTCGCCAAGTATGGTATGAGTACGGCCTCTCTGGGGCTTCCAATGTGGGTTGCTTACTTACCCATCTTGTTATTCAGCGTGGTTATAGGTTGGCGTTTCTTTCATGAGGGCATCAAGTCTTTGCGTGCCTTTATTAACCCGGCGTCGGTCTAGGAGATACCATGGAACTTTTTCTTATTCTCTCCTTTCTTTTACTACTGGCGCTTTCTGTCCCGATCGGAATCGTTGTTCTCGCCACTACCGCCGGAGCGGTTTACTTTTTTCTCGGAATGCCGCTGACGACTTTGGTACAACAGCTGTTCAACGGGCTGGATAATTTCCTTCTTTTAGCTATTCCATTTTTCATACTTGCCGGTAATATTATGGCAGAGGGGCGGATCGCCACGGTGCTGGTTGAAGCTATGAAGGCTCTCACCGGTAGAATACCAGGCGGTTTGGCTATTTCCGGCCTGTTAACCTGTATGTTCTTTGCAGCTATTTCCGGTTCCAGTCCGGCTACGGTTATCGCCATTGGCGGTATTATGATTCCCGCTATGGTTAAGGCTGGCTATGATGAAAAATTTAGCATTGGTCTTATGACTAGTGCTGGAACACTAGGCATCCTCATTCCTCCGTCTATTCCTATGGTACTGTATGCCATGGTCGGTGACACCTCGGTAAGCGACATGTTTATGGCCGGTATCGTGCCGGGTGTTCTGCGTGTTGTTTGTTTTGGGGTATACGCTATGATTCTTGCGAAGCGTTTCGGTTGGTCTGCAAGAACCATATATTCGTTCCGTGATACCATGCGTGTTTTTGGCCAGGCTACCTGGGGCCTGCTTATGCCGATAATCGTTCTGGGTGGAATTTACAGCGGTATTTTTACCCCCACCGAAGCAGCGGGGGTGTCCGTAATATATGCCCTTTTCGTAGAAATGGTCATTTACAAATCTATGAATTTAGCCAAGTTCAAAAAGGTTCTTGTTCAGTCTGCGATACTTTCCTCTGCGCTTTTGTTTATCATCGCCTGTGCTATGCCATTCATCTGGCTGTTGACCCGTGAACAGTTGCCTATGCAGGCTGCACAGTTTATTGGAAGTATTGTTTCTAACAAGTATGTTTTCTTACTGCTGGTAAACGTTCTCTTGCTGTTTATCGGCTGTGTTATGGATATCGTGGCAGCTATTCTAGTTCTTACACCTATATTCAAACCTATGCTTGTCATGTTTGGAATTGACCCAGTAATGTTTGGTATAATCATGATCTGTAACGTAGAACTAGGATTTCTGACCTTCCCGTTTGGTTTGAACCTATTTGTTTCCATGGGATTAACCAAGAAACCACTAACTTATATTGCCGCAGCGGTTTTGCCATTCTTAGGCATGTGTGGCATTTGTCTTCTTTTAGTTACATATATCCCTTGGTTGTCCCTGTGGCTTCCAAACTTCCTGAAATAAACAGGTAAGGGGTGGGGATGTTTTTCCGCCCCTTTGCCATAAAGAACGCTATTTTAGCGAATTTTTAGAATAGATAAGAGGCTATTATATAATGAAAAAACCTATTTTCGCTAAGAAGCAAAAGGCTGGTAGTTTTGAAGATGTTGTTTCGTTGATTAAACGCGAAATTTTGCTGAAGACTTACAAGGTAGGAGATATGCTCCCACGTGAGGAGGAACTTGCAACGCAGCTCGGTATTAGCAGGCCTATGGTTCGCGAAGCTCTCGCGGTATTGAAAACAGAGGGTTACTTAGAAGCCAAGCGCGGAGTCGGCGGTGGGACATTTGTTAAGGATATCCTTCAAAGTGGGCAAATGGGCGAACTTATTTCGGATTTGATCGTCATGGATCAGATGTCTATTGCTGATCTTTGTAACGCGCGTCTTCTGCTAGAGCCTGAGTGCGCACGTTCGGCTGCCTTGCATGCCTCGCCGGAAGAAATCCGGACGCTAGCTAAAATTTTAGATAATACCTCAAATGTACAGACTCGTATGGAAGCTGTTGGATTTACATCAGAATTTCATACTTATGTGGCCCTGTGCAGCAAGAATGTTTATTTCGCCATGACCCTTCGCGGCATGATGGGGTTTACCCGTCTATTCATTGAAACATTGGTAGACCTTAATGATGACATCCATGATGACAAATCTCACGAGGTTATATTTGATGCAATCGTATCTCATAAGCCGCAAGAAGCTTACGAACAGATGTTTGTCCATATTGTGGGGCTGAAAAAGTCTATGTGCGAACTGGAAGATCGTTTTAGAGAAGTCACCAATAATAACTTGAGATATTGAAATGAGACTTAAGGGTGATTAATGCCTAGTGGTACACAGCCTTTCGTTAGCCCTTTCAAGACCCTCCAGTGATGAAGCAAAAAAATATTTCGCTAAGTATACAGAATCCCATCCGGTCGACAGGGCTCTGTACAACTTAAAGGTAGAGCAATTATGAGAGTTCGTAATTTTACTAAACGTGCTGTTGTTTTTATTATTGGTGTTTTTATTATGGCGATTGGGGTGACTTTGTCGGTCAAGGCCAATCTTGGAGTTTCCGCTATTTCATGTGTACCATATATTTACAGTCTAAAGTACAATTTCACTATTGGTGAATTCACCATCTTTATGAATGTTTTTTGCGTTTTGTTACAGATTGTACTGCTGCGTAAAAATTACTCTCTTGTGCAACTTTCCCAGTTTGTAGCCATAATAGCATTTGGTTATTGTATTGATTTTACGATGTATCTTCTAAGAGGGATTGAGGCTTATTCTTATGTGGCCCAGGCTGGGTGGTGTTTTCTCGGCTGTGTTGCCCTTGCTTTCGGAGTCTTTTTATTGGTGAAAGCCAATCTCACGTATCTTCCCGTTGACGGTCTTTCTGTCGCAATTTCAGATGTTTTTAAAAAGGAATTCGGGAAGGTTAAAGTTGGCGTCGATTGCTCATTAGCCATTTTAGGCATCGTTAGTTCTTTTTTGTTGCTGCACAAGCTTGAAGGGATCCGTGAAGGAACAATTGCGGCGGCCTTGTTTGTCGGTATGATGGTCAAGTTTTTCAATGCCCAATTGCCTATGTTTGATAAATGGCTTGGCAATAAATCCTTGGAAGAAGAAAGTAAAAAAGTCAGCGGTGTTGAGGGTAATTTTTTTGTTATTACTATTGCCAGAGAGTATGGCAGTGGTGGGCATGGAATAGGACAGAAAATTGCTGATAAGCTTGGAATATCATTTTATGATGATGAATTGATTGATATAACCGCAAATAAAAGTGGTTTTACAAAAGAATATATTGCTCAGAATGAACAAAAAATAGTCAATACGTTGTTAGATGAACTTTATGTTCAGAATTATGCATATGTAAATGATCATCTTCCGCCAACCGATATTTTGTTTCTGGTGCAGAGTAAAATAATTAGAGAAATTTGCAGTAAAGAATCGTGTGTTATAGTTGGTAGGTGTGGTAATTTTATATTAAAAGATAATCACAGATGTTTTAACGTTTTTATCCATGCTGATATGGATTATAGGTTGTCAAAAATTGTAGATGAATATGGTGTTGAAGCTGCATTTTCCAAGAAGAAACTGAAACGATCGGATGATGAACGTTCCAATTATTGTTTAAAATATACAGGTAAAGATTGGGCAGATTCTAGAAATTATCACATTACAATAGATAGCTCTATTGATGACGATGAAGGCATGGCTCAAAAGATTGTTGATGTTCTTAAAAGTACAGAGTTATAATCGTAGTTTGTTTTTTACTTGATATGCTATGCCGCTTCCTGACACTTATTTGAGTATCAGGAAGCGGTTTTTTTATTCTTTTTAGATATGGCGGTAACTTTAAATTAAATGGCAGATTCGGCTCGGATGCGTTCCGCATATAGCCTTGCTTCAATATAGAGTGACAGAGCTGCCACTGCGCGGTCACAGACTGGGAAAACAGGAATACCGTTGCTGTTAAGAGTGTCTCTCATAGGGTCGTAGAGTTTGCCACCGTCAATAACGCAGACAATAGGTTTTTCGCTTTGTTGAGCCACTTTGGTAAGTTGTTGCACAATGCCGTTTTCCGCTTTCATATCAAATGACGGGTTGTCAGTTTCAAGCAAGGTGTGCATGGACGGTGAGAGTGGATCTAAGCCGATAACAATTGCATCCACGCCAGTATCACCTGATAGAACTTCAGCTACAAAAGCATGAGTCTCATCGTCGGAAGATGGGTTTATATCCAGTGGATTGTGTACAGTTACCAGTCCTGTAAGTTTTTTAGTTTCTATAATCTCTGTGATCCGTTTTGTCGATTCGGGGGCGAAGTCGGCTAACCTGATCTGATAGTCGTCAGAATGGATGGAGTCTGCCATGCCTACCGCTTCGAATCCTGCGCCGCTGACAGCTGCCAAACGGTTGCCGAGAATTTTTTTATCTGCCATGTTTTCGGCTAGTAGGAACAGATCTTGGAATTCTGTGAAGTTACGGGCCACGATAGCTCCGGCCTGTCGTGCACATGATTCACAGACCATGTAATCTCCGGCTAGAGAGGCGGTGTGGCCGCTGGTGGCATTTTTACCTTCAGGAGTTCTGCCCGCTTTGTAGAAAATAACTTCCTTACCTGCTACTACTGCTTCACGTACAGCTGTACAGAATTCCAGACCGTCTAGGTCGTTGAACCCTTCAGCGTAGACTGCAATTACATCTACTTTGTCGGAATTTTTGAAATATTTAACCATGTCGCCAAGGGTTAGGTCGGTTTGATTACCCAGTGATACCATATAGGCCGGATTCATTTCCGGACACTGGCTGGAGCGGTGGAGCATGAAAGCTCCGGACTGGCTGATAAGAGCCGCCCTATGCTGTGAGTTGGTGCGGTTTTTGGGTAGTTTTTCTTCTGGGATAAACCATGTGTCGTAGTTTCCGGGATGTGAAACCACGCCCATGCAGTTGGCTCCTAGGAATACAGGGCCACCATCCTCGGTAGCGTGTGCTTCGTTTATGGCGGAAATTACTTTTGCCGCACGTTCCTGACTTTCTTCGGTTTCGCCCATTCCTCCAGGAATTAGCATCACCGCATTGGCTGCGTCCAGACGTACCACTTCATCCACCAAATCAGGAACTTGAGATGCACCGATAGCTACCACTAGCAGGTCCAGTTTTTTAGGTAGAGCATTAAGGTCCGGATAACATTTCACTCCATCTATTTCACCAATTCCGCCTTTGAGTAGGCATAGATTATCTTTGCTAAACCCTTCACCCAAAATATTGTCCATGATGATACGGCCGAAGTTTTTGCGCTTAGTAGAAACTCCGATAATGCCAATGCTTTGGGGGTGTAATAGGTTCTCGATTTTTGAGATGGGGCGATGGCCAGTTTGTGGTTTTGGGAGGCCGAACTTGCACATACCGTCTAAAGGAACCATAAGAAAATCGGTAAATGCGTATGGGTTTATTTCCATTTCAGTGATAACAAATTCAGCGTTTTGGTTCATGGAAGAATAGTTGCGGCCCATGTCTATGAAGGAGGAGAAACACTCGATTAGTTGTTCGTCGGTGACCACGCGGCGCTGGCCTCTGGTGAGTCCTGCCAGTTTTTTATAGGAAATTGTTTTGCGGAAAAGTTCAAAAAAATCGTCGCCGTCGATTAGATCGCAGGAGGCTGCAATTATTGCTTGCCCTTTGCGGAATCGTTCCGCGTAGAGCTCGGTGTCCGTACCGCCTAAGCCAGCGGATATTATCATTCCGAATTCTCTGGTGTTGCGTAGTCCTACGATAAGTTCGTTGCCGAATGCCGAAGAATCAGGTGGCATGAACTGGACCATTAGCACTCCCTTGATATCGCGCCGAATAGCTTCCTCAAGAGCGTTACCAGTTAGTCCTCGATATTCATCCGGGGCATGAGTTGGGTCAAGGTTAATCATGGTGGCATAATTTTCTGGCACTTCGTATAACATGCGTCGCACGGCTGATCTGATTTTGTCAGGGTCTTTGGGCACACAGCGTACACCTCCAACCTCGGTCTTGTGGATGATGGTTGGGGAGACTATCTTTAGCACTACCTTTTCACCGGGCAGGGCATTAAGTTCAGCATCAGACGAACGAGCCCCGCGTGGCAGTAGAATACACTTAGGCGGGGTTTCAGCACCGGAGTTGCCAAGCAAATTGTAGACTTCATATTCGAAGAGATACCCACGACCTTCGTTTTGGGCGGATCTAAATATATCAGAAATTGCTTCGTAATCAATGTGAGTGCTGGCTGATGATATCATATGGTTCTGTCCTTTTGGGGTTAATTCGGTAGTAGAATGATACTTTTTAATACTTATTAAAAGTCATACCTTTTGTCAATGCGGTGTATTTAATATTTTTATGCCGTAACGATTTGTAATAAATGTGTTTTTTGGTAAAATAATGTAAAGATGTATAGAATTTGATAAGTTGCGTGTCTATTTTATAATGAAAAAAAGCCTATTTTTAGTGATATTATGTCATACTAATAGCACGAAAAAAAAGGCATTTATTTCTATTTCTCACTAAAATAAAAGGCGGAGTCTTCAATGACCCCGCCTTTTATTTTCTTATATGGTACTGATATAACGGGATGTATTTCTAGTTGTTTCGGCTGCTTTCTTCCAGTAGATACAGAAGGTTGAAGTATGGCTTGCCGCTATGTAGGGTTAGACCGGACTCACAAGTTCTGGAGGTGCTGTAGCCTTCCGTGCAGGAGGCTACTTGAGCTGGCAGTGCTTCCAAGGCTGAAGCGTTGACTTCAGGATGGGTAAAACCCTTATCTCCGGCAAATCCGCAACAGTTGATACCTTCAGGTAGGACTACATTCTCGGCACACATGGATGCAACTTCCACCAGATTGTTGGCTTTACCCATGGTACGGGTAGAACAAGTGGGATGCACAGCTACAGTTTTGGGAAGTTGAATGAAGTTAAGTTTCTCCGCAAGGAATTGTTGGGCAAATTCGATAGGTTCATAAAGGTCTAAACGCTTGTCCAGTTGCTTTTTCATGCGGGCTAGGCACGGGCTGGTATCACATAGTACAGGCCAGTAGCCATTGTCTGTAGCTTTGAGCAGAGCTGTGCTCAGTTCGTCAGACTTGCGGTCGGCTTCTTCGGATAATCCCTTTGATTCAAAGGCCTTGCCACAGCACAAGCTTTTCATCTTCTCAGGGAAAACAACTTCGTATCCCGCGCGATTCAAAAGCTCCACTGTAATATCCATAAGTGGACTTCGGCTCGGCCCACTCTCCTTTTCGTAGCCCATGGTGCGCACTGCGCAGGACGGGAAGTATACTACTTTCTGTTTCGAGTTTTTAGTATTATTCGAGGGTGCAGGAGATCCGCCTCTGAGTTTCATATCAACCAGATCCGGCACATGTTGTCCAACTGTTTTATTAGCCAAACTATCCATGACAGCCGTTCCGCTGTGGCCTACAAAACCTTCGACACCGCGTCCTGTGTTCAGGGCCATGGATGCTATACCGGCTACAGTGGAAAAATTCTTGCCTATTCGGTGCGCTGTTTTCTTGGCGAAATCGCTCAAGTTTTCATGGCGCAAGTATCGCATGTACGAAGCCGTATCTACAGCTAAAGGACAACGTAACTGGCAAAGCCCGTCTGTGGCACAGATATCTTGACCGTATTGCTTGAATACTTGTTCCCAGTGGTTAGCTCTTTCAACTTCGCCTTGTTTACGCATTCTATCAATAGTGCGTTTGGCGTAGATGCGCTGGCGCGGAACAAAACCAATTTTCCCAGAAGGGCATACTGAGTCGCAAAAGCCGCATCCGTTACAGTTGTCAACGAACTTATGCAACCCCCAAGGTTGTTTCAGCCCTTTGAAATGACAGTTGGGGTCATCGCTCAGGATAACTCCGGGATTAAGGATTCCTTGAGGGTCCAGAATATTTTTCAGTTCTTTCATCATAGCATAAAGCTCAGGGCCCCATTCGCGGGCAACATAGGGAGCAATTGAACGTCCGGTTCCGTGTTCAGCTTTAAGTGAACCCTCAAAGTGGTTGATCATGACATCTACAATGTCGTTTGTAAGACCTTTTAATTTGTCTACAGCAGCTTGATCTCCCAACGGAACAGGCAGGATGAAATGCATATTGCCATGAAATGCGTGTCCCATTATACCGCCACTGAAGCCGTGCTTTTCAAGAAGGTTTTGCAAGACTTCCGCAGCCTCGCCCAGCATCTTCGGCGGTACACACCAATCTTCAGTGACTGTAAAATCGTATGGCCCGCTGACTCCGGCAAAGGCTGGGTAGGTATTTCTGCGCATGTCCCACAAACGATCATAAGCCTCTGGATCAGTAACAAATTCATGATCCGTAAGTTGAGGAATGTCCTTTAAACGTTCCAGAATCTTGTTAATGCGTTCCTGTAATATTTTCTCGTCTGTAGCCTGAGTTTCCAGAAGTACTCCACAGGCATTGCTATCCAAAGTGCTAATAATTTCCGGTGTTGAAGGAAAAGGTTCCACGGCCTTAAGAGTTATTCTGTCCATGAGCTCGGCGGCTCTGGCAAGGTTGTCTTCCTGACTCAGTATGGAGATGGCTTTAACCGCATCTTCCAAAGTGGGGAACAGCATAAGGGAGGTCGCTCTGTAAGGTTCCAGAACCACTGTATTAAGAGTTACATCAAGTATACATCCTAGAGTTCCTTCAGATCCGATCATCAGATGCTCAAGGATATCTAAAGGATCCTCGAACTCTGTAAAAGCGTTCATGCTATAGCCGGACGTGTTACGAATAGAATATTTACGTTTGATTTTTTCAGAAAGTTTATTGTCGGCCATGATGCGTTTACGGATATCTGCCAAGCCGTTCAGAAGTTCGCCGTGGCTCTTACGGAACGCTGTGCAAGAATTTTCATCAGCTGTATCCAGAAGAGTCCCGTCGGCAAGGATGACGCGTATGGACTTCATAGTATGGAAAATATTTTGTTCAATGGTGCAGCACATGCCTGTGGAATTGTTGGCGGCCATCCCTCCCAAAGTTGCTACAGATATGGACCCAGGGTCAGGACCAATTATACGTCCAAAAGGCGCTAAAGCTTTGTTGATTGCTCCACCCGGTGTCATACTTTTGGCCCAAACAACGTTGCCGTCATCTAGTACTTTAGTCTCGGTCCACGCTGGACCACTGAACCGGACCATGACGTCTTCGCCTACAGCTTGACCGTTTATGGCAGTGCTCGCTCCTTTGAAAGTCAGGGCTGCATTGTGGTTGCGAGCTAGGGACAATAAGGTTTGCAATTCCTCTTTGTTACGTACATCTACGAGCATTTTAGCACGGGGTTCAAAGGGGCTGGCATCCAAGGACAACGTGTGAACGAGGACTTCGTCCAAATAGACTTGGTTCTTAGGGAAAGTTTCTATAACGGAATCGATAAATTTCTGGCTCGGCATGAGCATTCTCCAAATTATGAGCTGAAAGACATACCGCAAAGCATCCAAGTGCTATACGGATGATATTATATTTATGATTAAAGACTTGCGCTTCAAAGGATTGCGCCTACCAGACATGCTCACCATGGTCAATTATCTATGATAAGGATTTAGAAAATAGCAGCTTTGATGCAGTTATTTTTTGAGTTTGAGCAAAAAAAGATGCTTGATGACTGATAAAATAATTATACCCTTTCAAAAATTATTCTTATAGTTTATAGTTAAATTATTGTTTTAATATTTATTATAGTTATTGTCTTAATAATTATTAATATTGTTATTGTTTGTATAAATTTTTAAAAATATGTTTTCTTGTAATAACCATGGAGAATTTATGGTTTTATTAGATGAGATGACAATTAAGGTAAAGCTGATTGCCACGTTTGTAATTATTACAATTGCCCTGATTTTTTTTGGCTCTTTTATCCTTATAGAGATGGATACCCTCGGAAACCTTACAACAACTTTGTACGAACATCCTCTTAGGGTTTCTAATGCAGCCCAATCAGCTCACAAAGGTGTAATCCGTATACAAGCTTTGATGAAAGACATTGTTGCGTCAAAGAACGAGGCAGAGATCCATAAACAGATGGTGAGTATTCAGCAAGTTGAAAAAAAAGTTTTTGATCAGCTTGATATCGTACGAAATTATATTCTCGGGGAGCGTGGAAAGAAGTTGGAGGATGACACGCGTAGGACATTACTTCAGTGGAAAGTTGTCAGAACTCGAATAGTTACTTTAATCCATGAAGGGAAGCGTAAAGAAGCTTTGAAAATATTTCAGCTGGAAAATTCTGATAAGGTCAATGCTCTTGAATTCAATATGCATGATTTGACAGCTTATGCCCGTAATAAAGCTGATGGTTTTATGGAAGATGCTAATAATGTTCAAAGTAGTATAACTACTAATACTTTAATTATGCTAGCTTTATTGGTCATATTTTTTTATTTCATTGGCTCAGCATTGATTAAACATCTTGTATGCAAGATAGAGGATCTTCAGTTAACTGTTTCCGACATAACAGAATCAGGGGATTTAAAAGAAATATCAGTAGTCGGAGATAATGAGTTGTCTAAACTGGCTGCGAGTTTTAATGAGTTGGTCCGGTCTCTTTCTCGCCAATTATGGCTTCGGGAGGGCCTTAACAAGCTTAATGATGAACTTACGGTAGCCTCTTCACCTGAGTTGTTTGCAGAATCTGTTTTAAAATTTCTTGCCAGCCATATGCAGGCCACAACAGGAGCTTTCTTTATTCATGATGAAAAAGAAAAAAGCAGTTCTTTGTTGGCTTCTTATGCTATGGTAGAAGGCGAGTCTTTTACTAATAAATTTGCGAATGGCGAGGGGATTATCGGACAAGTAGCCAAAGAGCGTATTCCTAAAATATTAACAGTTGTTAGCAAGGATGAAGCGCTGATTCAGTCTGGAACACTCTCTATAGTTCCCAATACAATTTTTGTTTCTCCATTGCTTGTTGGAGAGAAACTTCTTGGCCTTATCGAGATCACCTTATTTCATGAATTAGGGCAAATTGAACAGGTCTTTATGAAAACTGCTTGTCATAGCATTGCCACCTCTTTGAAAAGCATACTTCAGCGTGATCAAATCGACGCTCTTTATGCTGAAACTAGTGCTCAGAATGCCGAGCTTGCCAAGACCAGTGAGGTTGCACGCAAGGCCAAGGAAGAAATAGAATTACGCAATGAGGAGCTTCGCATCCGTTCAGAAGAATTGAGGTTACAGACTAATCTTTTAAATTCCCAGAAAAATGAACTGGAAGTGAAACAAATTCAGATAGAAGAAGCTGACCGCCTTAAATCAGAATTTCTTTCCAATATGAGTCATGAGCTGCGTACTCCGCTGAATAGTATTTTGGCTCTTTCGCAACTTATGCAGATTAAGGGGACTGGCAAGGATGAAAAAAAAGAAGCTGAATATTTAAATGTTATTGAGAGAAATGGAAAACATTTGCTCTCATTGATTAATGATATTCTGGATCTATCAAAGATTGAAGCTGGACGTATGGATATTTTCCCAGTCAGCTTTATTCCGGCTGAGTTGTTGGAAGAGGTTGCTACAACAATACGGCCTCTACTGGAGGATAAATCTTTATCGTTTGTCTCTAAAGTCGACTATTACGATGATATGTTCTCGGACAGAGACAAGATACGGCAAATTTTGCTGAACCTTTTATCCAACGCAGTCAAGTTTTCAGATAGAGGTACGATAGAAGTTGAGCTGATCAGTGAGCATGGAGAGCTTGTCCTGAGTGTTAAGGATGCAGGAATTGGTATAGCCGCAGACGATATTGAAGATATTTTTGACGAATTCAGGCAGGTGGACGGGTCAACCTCTCGCAAACATGATGGAACTGGTCTTGGGCTGGCTATATGTAAAAAATTAGCCAACTTGCTTGAGGGAGATCTGGAAGTAGTTTCTATACTTGGCAGTGGTAGTTCTTTTACCCTGCGCCTACCCCTTAAGCTGATCCATTATGATCAAAAGAAAGATTACTCTGCAAAAGATTTCGGCAAAATTTCTGAACCTACTTCGGATACTGTCTTGGTAGTTGATGACGATCCCAAATCACGGGAAATCATCATGGGGCATCTTGTAAAAGCCGGGTACGGCGTACTTGAAGCAGATAACGGTGAGCTTGCAGTGGAGATTGCCACTAGTCATTCACTGGTAGGTATCACTATGGATATTTTTATGCCCGGGATGGACGGATGGGAAACATTGAATCAACTTAAAAGCAATCCGTCTACAATGCATATCCCAGTTGTTATTGTTTCGATAAGTGATGATTCAACGACTGGATATGTTCTTGGAGCCAGCAGCCATTTGACTAAACCTATCGATAGGGAACAACTTTTGGGAGAGTTTAATAAACTTAAGAAACAGAAGTCATTGCAACGTATTCTGATTGTTGATGACAGTGAAAGTGATCGAATGGTAGTTTCTGATATTTTGCAGGATTCCGGTTATGAAACGATAGAGGCGGACAGCGGACAAGTTGGTTTGGACAAAGCTATAAGTATGCTTCCGGATGCAATGACTTTAGATTTGATGATGCCGGAAATGGACGGTTTTCAGGTGTTGGAAGAAATTAACAAGCTTCCCCAGCTTAATTATCTGCCTGTGATTGTTGTTACAGCTAAAGACCTTAGCCGTGATGAACACCAAAAACTTTTGGAACGAAGCAGGAATGTCGTGCAAAAAGGTGATCTTGATGTCAAAACTTTGCTCCAAAAACTTGAGGAAGGGCTAAAAAATATCATTTTGCATAAAGCAGAACTGCCGGAGCGGCAAAGCAATGGTGACGCTCATGTACTGATTGTTGAGGATAATGATATTGCAACTATTCAAATGGAACTTCTTTTAAAGGAATTAGGATTTAGCACAAGCCATGCCTCGGGTGCTGAAGAGGCTGTACAGTTGGCGCGGCAGTCTGGACCTGATCTTATCATACTGGATTTCATGATTTCCAGCTTCAATGTATTTTATGTCTTTGATGCTATTCGGTCTAAACCTGAAACGGAAAAGATCCCATTCATAATTCTCACAGGCAATGAGTTGTCAGACAAAGAACGGGCTATTCTTAATATGAAAAATGTTCTGCAATTCACACGTAAAGAACCTTTGAACAGAGAATTGCTTAAAGAACTTATCCTTCAATCCGTTAAAGATGGAAATCAGTATACTTGCATAAGCTTGACTGATCAAAATATTCAGGAAGCAGAAGTTATTAAAGCTGGGTTCGAGGAACCGTTTGGAAAAGATAAGGTTGTAGTAGTTGTTGAGGATAATAAGGATAATGTTGTGACCCTTAAAGCTATTTTAGATGATTTTCAGGGGGAACTGCATATTGCTTATGACGGTGAGAGCGGATTGGAAAAAATTCGAAAACTCATCCCGGATCTTGTGCTGATGGATATTCAACTGCCTGGTATGACTGGTTTGGAAGTGACTGCTGTTATTAGAGAAACTCCAGAATTGGCACATATACCTGTTGTCGCTGTTACAGCTAGAGCCATGAAGGGGGATAGGGAAGAGATTATGAATGCAGGTTGTAACGGATTGTTAACCAAGCCTTATGATGTCAAAATCTTGCGGGGAGTTCTTTTTAAGTGGTTAATGTCATAGTTTTGAGGGAATAAATAATGCAGAAATCAATTCTTGTTATCGACGACCAGAGAGAGAATTTATTTGTCATGGAGGAAATGCTTAATGAATTTCTTCCAACTATTCCGGTTATCACTGCATTGGGAGCACAGGAGGGAATGCAGAAGATTAGTCAGGATGTTGGGGTTGTTCTCTGCGATGTTCAGATGCCGAGTAAAAATGGAATTGAGTTATGCAGAAATATTAAGGAGAAGCCGGAATACAAGGATATTCCAGTGCTGCTTATTACAGCCCACCAATCTACTCCCTCTATGCGTGTGCAGGGGTTAAAAGCCGGTGCGTTGGACTTTATATCCCGTCCTATTGACTCCAGTGAACTAGTCGCCAAGGTTAAAGTGGCCTTAAAGGTTCATTATAAAGAATACGGGTTGCGTAGTGAGCGAGACGAGTTATCCACTAAAGTAGAAGTGACAGGGCAAAAACTTAAGGCCATAGACCTACAACATAAGACGCTTTTTGATAGTGCTAATGACGCAATTTTTATTCTTGATACGGATGGAGATATCTTAGAAGCCAATCCTGAGGCTCACATTATTCTTGGATATAGTCCTAATGTGCTTTTAGGCAGAAACTTGCGAGAGATATTGAATAAATCTGATGCAGAATTGCTTCTTAGCAGTATTGCCACCACTGGCGAGGTGAATATCTCATCCGAGTTTGTTGTTTTCGATCGAACCATTATTCCAATTGAAATTCGTAGCCGTTTGGTGGAGCTAAGTGAAAGCAAGGTTATTTTGGTTATCATTCGCGATATAACACAACAAAAAATGGCTGAGCATGTCATCAAAGAAAGTGAAAAGCGTTTCCGTCTTCTCTATACTGATGCTCCTGTTGCATATCAATCTTTAAACGGTTTTGGTGAATTTCTTGATGTGAATGCGCGTTTCACAGAAACCCTCGGATATACGGCTAAAGATGTTATAGGCAAACCTTTTGCGAATATTTTACATCCTGATTGCCGAGATGATTTTACAAAACAATTTTCCAAGGTCAATACCGTAGGCGAGTTGAAAGGTATTGAACTGCGAATGAGAAAAAAGAACTCGGAAGAAATTCTGGTATCTTTTAATGCTCGTGTGTCCGCTTCAACCTCCAGAACTTTTCAGGAGGTTCATTGTGTTTTTCATGATATAACTAAAGTGCGTGAGTCGGAAAAAGCCATAATTAAAGCCAAAGAGGCTGCAGAGAAGGCGAATCGCAGTAAATCTGAGTTTCTGGCCAATATGAGCCATGAAATCAGAACTCCTCTGAATGGCATTATGGGGATGATGCAATTGCTGCAAAGCAGTGATCTGCAGGATGAGCAGATTAGATTCGTAAAAATGGCTATTCAATCGTCCAGACGACTCACAAGCCTTCTTTCTGATATACTGGATCTCTCCAGGGTTGAAGCAGGTAAAATGAACATTAGCTATGAACCATTTGAACTCATTAGTGTTTTACATCAGCTAAAGGATATGTATTGCGCTGTAGCCAGTCAGAGCGGAGTAGAACTGATTTTAAACATTGCCCCGAATGTTCCGCCTTATGTCATGGGTGATGCTGTTCGTCTGCAACAGGTATTTACTAATTTGTTGGGAAATTCTCTTAAATTTACCACGCAAGGAAAAATAACCATAGATGCATACAAGCTTCCTATTTCAAAAGAAAATATGCTTAAGGTTTTGTTTTCTGTACGCGATACAGGTATTGGAATACCGGAAGATAAAATAAAGGATCTTTTTGTGCCTTTTTCGCAGGCTTGCGAAGGATATACTCGCAAACATCAGGGAGCTGGGCTAGGGCTTTCGATTTGCAAGCGTCTTGTTAATATGATGGGAGGGGGAATTTCCCTATCTAGTGAGGAAGGGAAGGGAACAACTGTATATTTTACTATTCAGTTTGGTGTGGTAAATCAGGAGTTCACTTTTTCTCAAGTAGAGCCGCAGAATGATGGTATTAAACAAGATCTAATGCGCATCCTATTGGTAGAAGATGAATTTATAAGTCGCCTCGCTGCGCAAAAGCAGATGGAGAATCTTGGTTGTGATGTTGTTTCTGTGGAGAACGGTTTACAAGCCATTGAGGCCTTACAGGCTGAAAGTTTCGATGTAGTCTTTATGGATATTCAGATGCCGGTAATGGACGGCATAGAAGCAACTAAGGCTATTCGTCAGGGACAGGCCGGAGAAGAAAACAGAGATGTCTATATTATCGCCATGACTGCTTATGCTATGGCAGGAGACAAAGATATTTTTTTAGGATCCAGTATGGATGATTATTTGTCAAAGCCTGTGGAAATCGTTGAGCTGAAAGCAGGTCTGAGTAAAGCCGGAAGGAAATTGTCTCAGGTTTGTTGAGCTTTCGTGATTATTAAATATCTTATTAAAAATTAAAAGGCTTACATCTTCTTAGATGTAAGCCTTTTTTGCTGTGGTAACTTTAATCTGAGTTAAGTAAGAGTTAAAGATTGATAGCAGTCATAACCTTCGCTATCCAATATCCTCCAGTCATAAGCCATATGGCGAGAATTCCAGCTAGAATAAATGGTTTTGGGCCAACAACTTTTGCTTTTTCTATACTGGTTTCCATGCCTAGAGCGCACATGGCCATAGTCAGGAAGAAAATATCCAGTGAATTTATGATACTGACAATGTTACTTGGGATTATTTTTAATGAATTGATGCCTACGCAGACTATGAATAATATAGCAAACCAAGGAAAAGTTTTTTTATGGCAATTATTGTCTTCAGTTTCAGTTTCTTTGGGATCTGGGAATTTGGTTATCCAAAGGCCTACGCCAACTAAAAGTGGGGCTATAAGTATTACACGCAGCATTTTAACGATAACAGCAATGTTACCAGCTTCTGGTGAAACTGCATTCCCCGCTGCAACTGCATGTGCTACTTCATGCATAGTAGAGCCAACCCATAAACCATAAGTTTGCTGTGATAGATTCAAAAAACCACTTTTGAATAATAGGGGATATAAAAACATTGAGATGGTGCCGAATATAACTACTGTGCCTACAGCAATACTGCTTTCATATGGTTTTGCGCGAACTACTGGTTCGGTTCCAAGTATTGCAGCTGCACCGCATATAGAACTACCTACTGCGGTTAATATAGCTAGTCTTCTTGGTAAACCTAATACTTTTATACCGATTATTGTTCCACCCACAAAAGTTATGCTGACTATGATCACGTCTGTCAGAATGCCGGTCATACCTACTGACGCAATATCTTGAATTGTCAGCCTGAAGCCGTACATAATGACGGCTAGGCGTAGCAAGTTGCTGGAAGAAAATATAATTCCTGGTACCCATTGTTGTGGTAGATGATGCCGTAGGGTATTTCCATATCCTATCCCCATCATAATCCCGATTATGAGAGGACTTACCCTAAGTGTTGCAAACATGCTCCAGTTTGAGACTTGTAATGCGGCAGAGGCAAAGAGTGAAACAAAAAGAATCCCGCTGGCAAGTTTAAATGCATCATCATTTAATTGAATAGTTTTTATAGTCATTGACTTCTCCTGTCATGTTTAAGTGTGATGAAGAAGCCTATAAGCACTGGTGATTTTTCATACAAACGGAAATGTCTTGTGGTTTTAATAAGTAAAATTTATCAATCAACTCATGACTCTAAGATATATTGAAATATTTTTGGCATTGGCACGCACTCCAAACATGCGGGAAGTCGCTTCGCGGTTGTATATTTCGCAAGCGGGTGTTTCTAGTGCTATCCGTGAATTTGAATCTGAACTTGGTGTTTCTCTCTTTGATCGTGTGGGGAGAGGAGTCAGGCTCAATGAAAAAGGGCGGTTACTGTCCAGTAATTTGTCCCCCTTGTATAGGCAATTAAATGATAGTCTCGCCATAGTTGTCTCGGATGTTATGGTAGGCGATTTACGTTTAGGAGCTTCCACTACATTGGCAGACTATGTTCTTCCTCAAATTTTGTACGATTTCAAAAAAAAACATAGCCTTGTGAGTATTTCTTTTGATTCTGCAAGTACTAAAGAGATTGTGCAGCGCGTTGAAGATGGAACTCTGGATATGGGATTTGTGGAGGGAGATGTGCATAGTCTTAAAACAAAGGTTATGCCTCTGAGTGATGAACGTCTCGTGATTGTAACTTCTGATCGAGATTTTGCCGAAGCTGGTCCATATCCAATCGCAAGTCTAACTGATGGTAACTGGCTTATTCGTCAGGAAGGATCTGGAACTCGGAACACTTTTTTGGCTAGCTTAATGTGTATGGGGCTTTCGCCTAAAATTTTTCTTGAATTCAGTAATAATGATGCTATAAAATCTGTGCTGTATAATAAAGGAACTTTAGCGTGTCTTTCACCTTTGGTGGTTGCTTCCGAACTTAGGCGTAAAGAATTTTTTATCGTACCAGTGTATGATGTGGAGTTTTCAAGAACATTTAAGTTGGTTACTCATCGTGAGTGTTCTATTACTCCCTTACTTCAAAGTTTTAGTGATGCAGTTCAGGCTACTTTCAATTTGGTCAAGTTAAATTTCTGAGTGGAAATAAATTTATTGCTCAGTTTTACCAAGTTATCTTTGATTTTTGTTGCTAAATTAACTTTCTGTTATAGCTTTTCTAATTGCCACACATGAACCTCCGAATAAAAAAATAGAGTTGTTATTAGGTAATAAAATTTAAAAGTTAGTATCTGCTTTTTTATTCCAGTTATTATTTTTTGCATATTTATCATTTTTATCTAAACACAAACAAAAATGTGTGTTATGGGAAGATAGAGTCGTCTTTATCACATGATTTGAATTATTAAGTGGTCGGTCAACCTGCATAAGCACAGTGCTTTTTCTTTTTAAAAATTGAGGAGAGCTGGATATGTCAACTGAAAAAGATTTCCGCGAAGTGGAGAGCAAATTGCAGAATATTATTGGTGACAGTGTTTCGGCTAAGGTGCTGGCTGATCAGTTTATGCGCCTTAAAAAAGGATTTGAACCAACAAAACTGCATCGCTCCTGCACCATAGCAGATGGGATTTCAGTTATTCCTCAAGAAGATAGGAACGGTTTGCTTAGTATATTTAATGATGCTCTTGATATTGGACGCATAACAAAATTTGTTCCTGCATCCGGAGCAGCCACACGCATGTTTAAGTTCTTGTTGGATTTTCTTAAAACAGGTCATAAGAATTTTGATGGTGATATAGAGAGCGATGACTCTTCACTTAATATGGCTCGTACATTTATGGAGTCGCTCCCGAAATTTGCTTTTTATAGTGAACTTAAAAAAGCAATGAAACTTGGCAGTGAGGATTTAGATGAATGCTTTGCCCAAAAAGATTTTCGCACAATTGTAGAATATTTGCTTACCGAAAAAGGGCTTAACTATTCGCAGTTTCCAAAAGGGTTGATTCCGTTTCATGTTCATGCTGATGGCTCTCGCACTCCCTTTGAAGAGCATATTATTGAAGCCATTGAGTATGCAAAAGATGAAGAAGGGAAGGTCCGCCTGCATTTCACTATAGCTCCTGATAAAGATGAGTCTGTTAAAAAACAAGTAGCCACGTTTTTGAAGAAATTTCCGGAACTTGACTTTGATGTCTCTTATTCTGAGCAGAGTCGTAAGACAGATACCATTGCTGTTGATTTAAATAATGAAATTTTTAGGACTGATGATAATAAGGTTTTATTCAGGCCGGCTGGTCATGGCGCGTTGCTTGTAAATTTGAATGAATTAAATGGTGATATTGTTTTCTTAAAAAATATAGACAATGTAGTTCCAGACAGCCTTAAAACTGAGACTATTGAATACAAAAAGCTGCTTGGCGGGCTTTTAATTCTGCTTCAGAGTCAGGTCTTTGATTGTATTAAAATGCTCAAAAAACAATCTCTCACAGAATTTGAATTAGCCGTAACTTCTCTTTTTGTTGTAACGCGTTTGCATATGACCTTGCCGAAAACTTTTTTCATAATGGATCTGGCCGCGAAAGCTGATACGTTGATAACTATGTTGAATAAACCGATTCGTATTTGCGGTATGGTGAAAAATCAGGGCGAACCTGGTGGAGGTCCATTTTGGGTGGTTGGTTCAGACGGAATAATATCACCGCAAATTGTTGAAAAAAGTCAAGTTGATATGGATAACCCTAAGCAGTCTGATATCCTTAACTCTTCTACCCATTTTAACCCTGTAGACATCGTATGCGGTTTGCGTGATTACCGCGGAAAACAGTTTGATCTAATGAATTATACTGACCCTGAAACAGGATTTATTTCTCATAAATCAGAGCAGGGCCGTGCGCTTAAGGCGCTTGAATTGCCAGGTCTTTGGAATGGAGCAATGGCAGATTGGTTAACTGTTTTTGTTGAGGTTCCGCTTAGTACTTTTTCACCTGTAAAATCTGTTAACGACCTTTTAAAGGATGAGCATCAAGTTTAGTTAGTAGTCTGTTTCAGAAAGGCCTATGTACGAATGTTTATGGCTACGACCGATCTTGCGATTGCCAATATCTGTTTCGTAGATATTTTAGCCAAGAAAACATTTGTACTATCTATAAGAGAAAAGCCTGTCAGGTCCCTGACGGGCTTTTCGTTTTGATAAAAGAATAAAATTGTTTTCATGGTTGAAGAATGTGGATAGTATTGGGTTATATTTTAAAATATCGGAGTTGCATAATTATTATGTAATTCGTTTTACCTCATACGGAGGCAGTAATGAAAGAAGTTCTGGAAATGCGTAAATTTGTGGCTCCCGAACTGGTTTATGGTGCAGGCTCTGCATTACTTGCCGGACAATATGCTGAAAATTTTGGCGCCAGAAGAGTTTTAATCGTTAGTGACCCAGGTGTGTTGGAGTGTAGTTGGACTACTGCAGTAAAAAATAGTCTAAACAAATCTGATATTGAAACCTTTATTTTCAGTGAAGTTTCTGAAAATCCGCAAGATGTTGAAGTTATGAAGGGGGCAGAGTTCTACAAAGAAAACAATTGCGATTGCATTGTTGCCGTTGGAGGAGGAAGCTCAATGGATTGCGCCAAAGGTATCGGTATAGTAACAACTAATAATGCTCATATCCTTTCGTTTGAAGGGGTTGATATGGTTCATTCACCCGGTCCTCCATTAATCTGTATTCCTACAACCGCAGGCAGTTCTGCCGATGTTTCTCAGTTTGCTATAATAACCGATACCGTCCGCCACGTGAAGATCAGTATTGTCAGCAAAGCGATGGTTCCGGATGCCGCTCTTGTTGATCCGACACTCACTACTACAATGGATTTGCAGCTAACCGCTGCAACTGGTTTGGATGCTTTGACTCATGCTGTTGAGGCATATGTATCAAATGCAAATTCTGCGCTGACTGACCTTTTTGCTCTTGATGCAATAAAATTAGTTAGTGAAAATCTTGTACCTGTTATTAAGGATCCTAAAAATATTGAACTGCGCGGTGCTGTTATGCTTGGGAGTATGGAAGCCGGTCTTGCTTTTTCAAATGCTATACTCGGAGCTGTGCATGCCATGGCTCATAGCCTTGGCGGTCATTTAGATCTTCCTCATGGTGAATGTAATGCAATACTCTTACCTCATGTGATCAAGGTTAATTTCCCTTTTGCTGTAGAGAGATACACTAACATTGCAAAAGCCATGTCTGTTGATGTTGAAGGCAAAACTTCCGAACAGATATGTGATGCTCTTGTAGAAAAAATAGTTAAACTTAGAAAGAGTGCTGGGATAACACGTAGCCTTAAGGATTTTGATTTACGAAAAGAAGATATACCGAAACTGGCTAGTTTAGCATTAAAAGATGCGTGCATGATCACTAATCCTGTTGCATTACTAAAAGAAGATATCGAGAAGATTTATGAAGCGGCGTTCTAATCCAGAGGGGGCTGAAATAGTTCGTAACAAGCTTATCGGGCTTGGCGAGAACTCAATGCGTAAAAGTTATTATCCGGAGCTGCGTGACCGGATCTATGAACTTGAGCGATTTAGAGCTTTGGTTGAGCATGCTAACGATGCTTTCTTTGTTTTGGATGTTTCTTCATGGTGTTTTGCAGATGTAAATGCAACAGCTTTGAAAAAGACCAATTATTCCCGTGAAGAACTGATAGCGAGTTCTCCAGATTCTATATTTCCAAAAGAGACATGCGAACTTATGCGAGCCGTCAGTTCTGAAAGTTCATCATCAACTTTTCATCGAAATGAAGATATTTCTCTAACTGAACTTTTAGGTAAAAACGATGTCCGTGTTCCTATTGAGATAACAGTGCGAGTACATTTGGTTGGTGGTACTCCCTATCTTGTAATGGTTGCTCGTGATGTAACGCGTAAGCTTGCAGATCAGAGGGAGTTGCAGAAAACTCGTAATTATCTTGGGAATGTGATTGATTCTATGCAGTCTATTCTTGTTGGAATTAACGAAGAATCAAAGGTTGTTCTATGGAATGCCTCTGCGGTAATGGGGACAGGAGTTGCGGAGAAAGAGGCTTTAGGATGCTATGTTTTTGATGTGATGCCTGAAATTAGGAAATTTAAACAGCTTATATCGCGTACAATTCGAAATGAGGAAACTGGTAAAACAGAAGTTTTTTGTGTTGAACAGTCTGGGGGGACAGTCTTTTTTGAGATAGTAGTTTTTCCATTTAAAGGTGAAGGGGAGGCTGGAGCTGTTATCCGTATTGATAATATTACAGATAGAACCAGAATGGAAGAAGTTATGGTTCAAACTGAGAAGATGATGACTGTTGGCGGGCTGGCAGCCGGTATGGCTCATGAAATTAATAACCCGCTGGGAGGAATTCTACAGGGGAGTCAGAATGTGTTACGCAGGCTCTCATCAGATTTAGAAATAAATCAGAAGGTTGCGCTTGAATGCGGCACAACTTTTGATACTATTTATGCATATTGTACTAAGCGTGGAATTATCTCTAAAATTGAATCTATTCAGCAGCTAGGAGAGCGTTCAGCTAAAATAGTTGCTAATATGCTTCAGTTCAGCAGACAGACCGGTGGTAAACAGGACTGCACCAGTCTTACAGATATCGTTAATACAGCGATTGAGCTTTCATCCAGCGGTTATGATTTATATCAAACAAAAGGGAACAAGGGAGTGCAGATAATCCGTGAATTTGATGACTCTGTTCCTGATATCTACTGTGCACCGTCCGAGATTGAGCAAGTTTTAATTAATCTGGTTAAAAATTCAGCGCAGGCAATAACTTCTGCAATAAAAGAAGGCGATAATAAAGTAGGTAAAATTTATGTAAGAATCAGAAGAGTAGGAAATTATGTAAGACTTGAGATTGAAGATAATGGTCCTGGTATGGATGCTGAGACAAAAAAGAAAGCTCTGGAGCCATTTTTTACAACAAAAGCAATCGGAGAAGGTACGGGGCTTGGTCTTTTTGTTTCTTACTTTATTATTACCCAAAAACATAAAGGCAGCTTTGTTATCGAAACCAGCCCGATGCTAGGAACAAAAATTATAATTAAATTTCCTGTTGCCAGTCAGTGCTTCGGGCTGGAATAATTTACTACATGTTATTTCTGATTGCTTCGGCTCTGATTTCCATTTGATTTGCAAGTTTAGATAACAGTTTGCTTCCAGATAGAATTGATTCAATCCTGCTTTGATTCCCTTTTGCCCTTCTAAAAACCCACTTGGCAATATAGAAAGAGTCCTCAGGCGTGTCACATGGACCTGTGCAGAAGCTTTTTATTTTGTTCGAAATACCGGCTTTAATTTTTTCTCTGACAGTAATCGCATCCTTCAAAATTTTACCAGCGTGGGATGCTTTGTTCTTTGCTACAACAGATTGCGAATAATTAGACTTTGCCAGTTCACTTTGAAATACCGCGTTTGCGCTTTCGACCCTTTTTTCTGCTTTAATATATCCATCCATAGCCTGAATAATATCAGGATTTTCGGCAATCGAGGTGAGGACAGCTGCAACGTGGCGCAAAGGAGCGGCGCTGACACTGAACATTTCAGCCCGTTCTTTTGCTGTGAATGAGCGTACTTCAGATCTGCCTTCACCTAAAGCGAATTTTTTTTCAGCAGTAATTCCTTTTTCTTCAATCAAATCCATAAATGATTCGTGGTATTTCTCGTATTCCTTTGAAAGCATTCCTTGAGAAAGAATATTTTTCCATATGGATTTTCTGGCAGAAATAATATTATCAGCTTCAGGCATTAGCCCCATTAAATTTAAACCGAAATAGGTATTAATTCCTTTGAAAGATGCGGAACTATATCCATGTGCTGGATTATAGGGCAGGGAATTCGTTGGCTGGTAATTGTCTGCTACATATCCTGCGAGATTTTCAAGAAAAAGATTTGTGATGATGCTGTCTTTAATTTTAGTCACTTTTGCAGCAAGGTTAGATGTTTTATTCTTTTTGATGTTTAGTGATTTGGAAAGGGCATTATTGTTGGCATTAGAAGTCGTGCTGGTATTGTTTGCCGTTGCATTTTGCTGAGTCGTGACAGGTTGGTTTACAACTTTTGCTGAAATTGGCAGTCTGCCGCTTGATCCGTTTTCATGAATCCATGACGGGGCATCGACTTTGTCAGTTATATTTTTTTCTGAATCACGGTTTATAAAAAAAATGAATGCTGCGGTAGAAATGACAAACACAATTACGAAGATGATAATAGGAAGTTTTAAATTTTTCATTAGTAGTTCTCCGGTCTTTTACCTGTGAATCTGAATATCTTTCTTCACTCTTTGCAAGAGATGCTGAGAGGGTTGCGTCTGTATTAAGTTGAATTCAAGTAAATTTATTCTAAAAGAATAATTGTCCGAGACTGTTTAAAAAGCAAGTAGTAGACTTGAAATGTAACAGAATAGTTTAAAAAAAAAGAATCTCCTTTACCCTAAAAAGCAAAGGAGATTCTTTTTGATCGAATAAAGGTGGTAGTCTGTTTAACTACTCAGCTTTGATTTTAATGTCCATTTTATTCATTGATTCAATGATTGCAGCGCTGATGTCAGATTTTTCATCAAAGCTTACAGCTGATTCTACGGAGAACACTGCGTCCAGTCCATTCTCCTTGCGATATTCGTCAACGGCTTTAGTGAATCCGTCGTTAAGTGCGCCTACAATGCGGTTCTGTTCAGCGCCCATTTTGGTCTGATATTCGCTAAGAGCTGCCTGGAATTTTGCAGAATTAGCTTTAGTCTGGTTTCCTGCAAGTTCTTTCTGCATATCTTTGAAAGTGGACTGGAAGTCTTCGCTTTCTTTTTTGAGGTAAGCCATTCCCTCAACACCTGCTTTGCATTCTTTGAATACTTTGCCAGTATCTACGAAGCCGACTTTAGCTCCTTTTGAGTCCTGCTGTTGACAGCCAACTAGAAAAGCTGAGATAGCAATAAGTGCAACAAATGTTAGTGTTTTCTTAAACATCAAATTCTCCACTGTTAGATTTTAATTTTTATGCTCTGCATGAACAGGCAAAAGCTTCTTTAAACTAAAGAAAGTGACCTTGGCAAGAAATCGAAGCAATAAATTAACATAGTAGACATTTTTTTATTATGGTCTATGATACTAAGTATTCGTGTTGACTAAATCAATGTCTTATTGTCTGTTTTTTAAAATAAAATATATCAGTCTGAAAGAAGTCTTTTCTTTGAAATATATAAACCAGTGAGGATAGTAATATGAGAACAAAAGTTATCGCTACATTAGGCCCAGCCTCTGGAAGTATTGAGACTATACGTAAAATGGTTCTTAATGGAGTAAGAATTTTACGTTTAAATTTTTCTCATTCTGACTCTGAAAGTTTCCGGCCTGTTGTTAAAATGATCCGGGAAGTGGAAGTAGAGCTTGGAATACCTCTTACTATCATGGGCGATTTATGCGGGCCTAAAATCAGAGTTGGTGTAATTGCAGGTGCGCCTCTTGAAATCGGACAGGATGCAGGTGTCTACCTTGGGCTGTCTGAGGAGAGTGAAAAGTATACTGACTGCCCGTTTATTCCCCTTGATCAACCTGTTTTACTTGAAGGCCTTGAAGACGGAATGCTTGTTTCGTTAAGCGATGGCGTTTTGCAGTTTGTAGTTACAGAAACAATTATTAAAGATAAGCTTTATAAACTTCAGGCCCAAAATGCTGGAATCTTATCTTCGCGCAAAGGGATTGCATTTCCCGGTAAGAACCTGGCTTTAGCTGCCTTTACGGAAAAAGACAGGGTCGACCTTATCGGTGCAATTGAGATAGGTCTTGATTCAATAGCGATGTCATTTGTTCAGACTCCTAAGGATGTCGAAGATGTTAAAGCTGAAATGCAGAAGCATGGAGCAATGCTCCCTGTTGTTGCTAAAATTGAACGGCAGAATGCTGTCGATAATATAGAAGAAATTTTAGAGGTCGCCGATGTTATCATGGTCGCGCGTGGAGATTTAGGCCTTGAATGCAAGCTATCTTCTGTTCCTGTTATTCAGAAAAAACTGATCAGAGCATGCCGTCATGCGCAGAAGCCTGTTATTGTTGCAACTCAGATGTTACTTTCAATGGTTAAGAATCCGATTCCTACTCGTGCGGAAGCTAATGACGTAGCAAACGCTATTATGGATGGAGCTGATTGTTGTATGCTTTCCGAAGAAACAGCTGTAGGGGATTATCCTGCTGAGGCTGTAGGTTTTATTCGTGAGATTGCAGAAGCCACTGAACCGTATTATCTTGAAAGAGCTGATGGTCCTTATCTGCCTGCAAAAGAAACCAATCCAATTAAATATTTAAGTTATTCTGCTTGTTTGCTTGCAGATAATATTGATAGTCCGGCTATTCTTTGCCACTCCAGTAGCGGAGCGTCTGCAAAAGTGCTTTGTAGTCGTAGGCCAGGACAGCCTATTCATTGTCTGACACTAGATAAAAGGGTTCTCGCATATTTGAACTTCTTCTGGGGGACAACTCCAGTTTTAACCGATACAACAATTCTAGGGCATAGAGCTCGCCTTGAAAATTACCTTGAAGAAAACAAAGATTTTCCTAGAGGAGCAGGGTACATTCTTGTTTCAGGTCAGCCAACCCCTGGACAGACTGTATCTAAAACCAACGAAATTAAGTTGTACTACAAATAGATTTTATTAAAATAAGTAATTACAAATTGAAATCAAAGCCACTCCGATCATATTTTGTTCGGGGTGGCTTTTTTTTGGTTATTATTGAATTGTAATTTTATTTTTTATAAGTCCGAAAAATGAATTAGAATCGGAAGTGAATTTCCAGCCTAAATGAGAAAAACATTTTTTACAGATAGCAATTTGCCACGAGTATCCTGAAAACCATGTGAATTCGAATGAAGGAGTTCCATTTATCAAGCATCCAAAAACATGTGAAAAACATTTAAGCTGAAAAATATGACCATACGGGTTTAAGAAAGCATGCTCGTGAGAGTTGTTTATGCTTATTGCCAAAGTTGGCTTGGTAAGTTGGTGAGAGTATTGTCTGCAGATAATAAATTTTTCATATTGTACCTCATTAAGCTTAGATTCATCATTTAAATCCTCGATAATGGGGGCGGTAGCGGTTGTAGATGTTTTTAATGCAGTTAATCGTGAGGATAGGGTGTTCATAGCTTTATTATAGCGTATGGATATGGATTTTAAAAGAAATGAAGTTTATCTTGTAAGTGTTGGATTAAAAAACAGAAAAGGCTGTTTTCTTTCGAAAACAGCCTTGTTGTAATCTGGCTCCCCGGGAGGGACTTGAACCCCCAACCTAGTGATTAACAGTCACCCGCTCTGCCGATTGAGCCACCGAGGAATATTAACTGCGACCGTTTCCCGTCGCGACGAAAAGATATCTACGGACTTGGCCCGAAGATGTCAAACATTTTTTGTAGTTAATTTAAAAAAAAGTTAAATTAAATTTAGTACATCTATATATAATGATACTAATTAAAAAAGAGAAAGAGCAAAAAAATATTGAACGTTAGCACTAACAGAAAAGGCTGTTTTCTTTCGAAAACAGCCTTATTGAAATCTGGCTCCCCGGGAGGGACTTGAACCCCCAACCTAGTGATTAACAGTCACCCGCTCTGCCGATTGAGCCACCGAGGAATAAAAATGCTGTGCAGTTCTCTGCAGCAACGAGAATGGGTTCTACGCATTCGATTGAGACTTGTCAAACCTTTTTTTAAAAAAAAATTTGTCAGGGGTATAGGTGTATAAAACATGTACTTTCTTGACGACAAAGGGTAATTAGCTTAGGCAGACAACGGATCTCGTATTTTTCTAGACTTTATTCGGTTATGGAGAATTAATAAGTTGAGCGGCAACAAAAAGAAGCAAATAAAGCTGGCAACCAAATCAGAGCATGTGGCATCATTTATGCCTCTGCTTGAGGCTCTGCAAGCTCAGAACGAACTTAATCAGGTTCTGAAGAATCGTGTAGAAAAGGCTTGTACCCTTCTTGATGAGGGTGTGAAGCTTTATCCTAACGACTTCAGTAAAGATACAGATGTTTCATTCATTTGGGACAATTACGACAAAACTCCTGCCGAAGAGCTTGAAACTCTTGGCAAGAAGTTTAAGATGGCAGGTAGGGTTTTAACTCTGCGTTCCTTCGGTAAAGTCGCATTTTTTCACCTTCAGGATCCTAGCGGTAGGATTCAGGTTTATGCTGCAAAGGACGACCTTGGTGCTGATCTGTATAAAATTTTTAAAAAATTCGATATCGGTGACATCGTCGGAGTTGAAGGAGAACTATTCAGAACAAAAACTGATGAGTTAACCCTGAAAGCTACTGCTGTTACTCTTATCACTAAATCCATGCGTCCGCTTCCTGAAAAGTATCACGGACTTAAGGATGTAGAGACCAGATATCGTCAACGTTATGTTGACCTGATCGTTACGCCTAAAGCACGTGAGATTTTCCAGAAGAGGACGCTGATTGTCCGCTCTATAAGGAATTACCTTGATAATATGGGCTTCATGGAAGTGGAAACTCCTATGATGCAGTCAATTCCTGGAGGAGCTGCGGCAAAACCATTTGAAACACATCACAATGCACTCGATATGAAGCTTTACTTGCGTATTGCTCCTGAGCTTTATCTTAAACGTTTGCTTGTTGGTGGTTTTGAAAGAGTTTATGAAATTAATCGCAGTTTTAGAAATGAGGGAATTTCCACTCGCCATAACCCAGAATTCACAATGCTTGAATTCTACTGGGCATATGCAAATTATGTGGACCTCATGGATCTTACTGAAGATATGATTTCTAAGATATGTAAAGCCGTTAACGGTGATACTAAAGTTACCTATCAGGGAGAAGTTATTGATTTGACCCCTGGTGAATGGAAGCGGGTATCGTTCCATGATTCTCTTGAAAAAATAGGTGATGTTTCTCCTGAAATCTATTCTGACTATGATAAATGTACGGAATTGGTTAAGAATCTAGGCGAAAAAGCCACTGAGGGTGAAAAACTAGGTAAGCTTCAAGCGAAACTCTTTGACTTACTTGTTGAACCTAAGCTGATTCAGCCTCATTTTATTTATCATTATCCTACGGAAATTTCTCCTCTTTCAAGAAGAAATGAAGAAAATCCAAACCTTACTGACCGATTTGAACTTTTTGTTTGCGGGCGTGAACTTTCCAATGCATTTTCTGAATTAAATGACCCTGTTGATCAGCGTTGTAGATTCATGGAACAGGTTGAAGAAAAAGAAGCCGGTGACGATGAAGCTCATAATATGGATGAGGATTATGTTCGTGCCCTTGAGTACGGAATGCCTCCAGCCGCAGGCCAGGGGATAGGGATCGATAGATTGGTTATGTTGCTTACTGACAGTGCATCTATCCGTGAAGTTATTTTGTTCCCGCTTCTGAAAAGTGAAGCTTCTTCCGGCACTGGTGGCGCATGAAATTTGAATTGTTCGTTGCATTAAGATATTTATTTACTCTGAGGAGAAATTCGTTCATCTCAGTGATATCTCTTTTTGCAGTTTGCGGTGTAGCGATCGGTGTTGCGGCATTGATTGTTGTCATGGGTGTTATGAACGGTTTCTCGACTGACTTGAGAGATAAAATTCTTGGAGTAAATGCGCATATCGTAGTATCTGCGTATGATGGAACTCTAGAAAATTACCATCACATCGTGGATAAAATTGAAAAATTAAAAGGCGTTACAGGTGTAACGCCTTTTATCTATTCAGAAGTTATGCTTTCCAGCCGCGGCGGAGTTAAGGGCGTCGTCTTACGAGGTCTAGACGCTTCCTCTGCCAAAGGAGTTTTGAGTTTACCCGGAGATATTATTTCAGGCAGTGTTGATTCGCTATCTGTAAATAGTACAATCCCGGAAATAATTATAGGTACGCAACTAGCTAAAAGACTGGGGCTTGTAATAGGTGATTCAGTCAACTTGTTGTCTCCTACAGGGCAGAAGAGTGCAGCCGGATTTACTCCGAAGGTTCGTATATTTAAGGTAGGCGGTGTTTTTAGAACCGGAATGTTTGAATACGATTCTTCATTAGCCTATATCAGTAACAAAGCTGCACAGAATTTACTCGGTTTTAAAAGAGATTTTGTATCCGGCCTTGAAATTCATGTCGATGATGTTTATGCCGTAGATCAAATCGGTCAGCGTTTAGAAAAGTTGCTCGAAGGATATCCGGTGCAGATAAGAAACTGGAAGCAGATGAATGCTAACTTGTTTGCTGCGTTGAAACTTGAGAAAACGGCAATGTTTATCATTTTGGCAATGATTATTCTTGTCGGATCATTTAGCATCATAACTACTCTAGTAATGCTAGTTATGCAGAAAACCAGAGATATTGCTGTGCTTATGTCCATGGGGACAACATCTGGCAGTGTCCGGCGTATTTTTATGTGGCAGGGAACATTGATAGGGTTGATCGGGACAAGTATGGGGTATCTTATAGGTGTACCGATTGCTTTGCTTCTTAAAAAATATCAGTTTATTAAATTGCCAAGTAATGTTTATCCTGTTGATTATTTACCTATAAAAATGGATATGATGGATTTGACAATAATAGGTGTTTCTGCTTTTTTGCTTTGTTTTCTTGCTACCCTGTATCCGGCAAAAAAAGCTGCAGCTCTTGAACCTGCTAAGGCTCTAAGATATGAGTAATTTACTTTATAAACTTACTGGTGTCGGGAAAGAGTTTGAAGGACCAACTGAAATTGTTCAGGTTCTAAACGATGTTAATTTGCATGTTGAATCCGGTGAGTCTCTTGCTATCATGGGGTCATCAGGTTCGGGTAAAACAACTCTTCTTCATATTTTAGGGACACTTGATACCGCTTCACGGGGTAATATTGATTTTGCAGGAATGAATTTTAATGATATGCCTGCTGAGAAGAGAGCGCAGGTTAGGAATCGGGAGATAGGTTTTATTTTCCAGTTCCATCACCTGCTACCAGAATTTACTACTTTGGAAAACGTCGCATTACCTGCGATGATAGCGGGTATAGGTAGGAAAGAGGCTTCTTCTATGGCCCGCGAGGCTCTGATACTTGTAGGATTGGAAAACAGGCTGGATCATAGAGTGACCACACTTTCCGGTGGTGAGAGACAACGGGCCGCAATTGCCCGAGCTGTTCTGCTTAAGCCGAAAGTTTTGCTTGCAGATGAACCTACCGGTAATTTAGACGAGAAAACAGGGAAGATGGTTGGTGAGATGCTGGTTTCTCTAAATGAAGAACTAGGAATGACTCTTATAGTCGTGACCCATAATATAGAATTGGCCGGTATTATGAAACGCCGGCTTGAGTTGCGTTCCGGAGAACTTTATGTCCAGAATTAAAATCATGTTTTTGCTGATCGCGGCAGCTCTAGCCTTTTTGCTCAATTCAGGAGCAGAAAATGCGCACGCCGACGAAGCCTCCAGCATTGTGCTTTCAGTGCTCCCTTTTGAAGTAAATGCCAACGCAGATACTCAATATCTAAAAGATAGCCTTCCGACGCTTATTTCAGATAGATTGCGTGCTGCTGGCTTTAGAGTCGTTGATCAAAAGAAAGTGATGCAGCTTGTTGATGAGCAGGGCTATGAATTTTTGAATTTGCAGTCGGCAAAAGATATGGCTCTTCTTTCAGGGGCTGGCTATTCTATATATGGTAGTTTTAGCCAGATAGGCGAGGACCTCAGTCTTGATGTCCGGTTAGTAGAAGCCTTCGGTAAGAAACCATCTATTCCATTATTTGTAAGTAAAAAAGGGCTGATTAATCTTTTACCGGCCGTCGATGAGCTTGTATCAAAGGTTAAGCTTGAATTGCTTAGTCAGGATAAAATTGCAGACGTCGAAGTCGTCGGAACTAAAGTTCTTGATAAAGACGTTGTAATGATGCGTACCAATATTAAAACTGGTGACATTTACACCCCTTACAAAGTCAATTCAGATCTTAAAAATATATACGCTCTCGGTTATTTTGAAGACGTAAAAGTTAAAGTAAGTGATATTCCAGGTGGAAAGAAAGTTGTTTTTGAGGTTGTTGAAAAACCTAGAATTCAAGCTATTTCTGTTCAGGGTGCTGACGAAATCAGTTCAGATGATATTCTTGCAGCCGTTAATACTAAAACTGGTGCAGTTCTTAATCCTAAAGTCCTTTCCGATGATCTTAATACCGTACGTGAAATGTATCGTAAGGAAGGTTATTATAAAGCCAAAGTCGATTATAGTGTGGACGGCGAAGGAGCCCAAGCCCGCCTTAACCTTAATATAGATGAAGGCAAAAAACTTTACATTGAAGGTATTACTATTCAGGGTGCAAAACAGCTTGATCCTGATGAAGTTAAAGCTCAGTTAGCTTTAACTGAGCGAGGGTGGCTTTCTTGGTTTACTAAAACCGGGGTACTTAAGGAGGAGCTTCTTGAACGCGATGCTTCAGCTATTTTAGCATATTACGGTAATCGCGGATTTGTTGATGCTAAAGTTGGTGAGCCGGAAGTTGAGATAAAAGATGACGGAATTTATGTAACTTTTCAAGTTTCTGAAGGTGATCGCTATAAAGTAGGTCGTGTTGAGCTTAGAGGAGACCTGATTGTTAGCAAGGCAAAACTGAAAGAACTGATTGCTTCTGATGACATGTCTGATGGTGGTGAATATCTCGATAGATCTGTTCTGCGTGAGGATATGAAAGCTATTTCAGATTTTTATGCAAACTTTGGCTACGCTTACGCAGAAGCAAACATTCAATTTGATCAGAATTCTGAAGATAAAACTGTTGGTATTACTTTCATGATTACTAAGCGTCAGAAAGTTCATATTCGCAGAGTTATTATTGAGGGGAACGCAAAAACTCGTAATAATGTAATATTACGTGAAATGCGTCTTGCAGATGGTGATTTGTTCAGTGGATCAAAGTTGCAGCGTTCAATTGTCAGGTTAAATAAGTTAGACTTTTTTAGTGAAGTTGATATTGAGCCAGTTCCTACTGGTGACCCCAGTGAAATGGACTTAAAGGTTAAAGTTAAAGATAAAAATACTGGTATGGTTAGTGGTGGTATTGGGTACTCAACATCGGACAGTGTCTTTGTTTCAGCCAAAATTACTGAACGAAATTTGTTTGGTCGCGGTTGGGATTTCGGTCTTAATGGCGGATGGAGTTCAAAGACCATCAGTTATGGGCTCAATTTCTATAATCCTCGTGTCGGTGATACCATGTGGGGCGCTGGAGCTCAGACCTATTGGCGTAATGAAGATTATGATGATTATGATAAGCAGACAATCGGTGGAGCTGTTGAAGCTAGCTATCCGCTTGGCGAGTATACAAACTTCTTCACTAACTATCGATTAGATAACTATTATATTGACGATATCTCTGAAGATGCTGCCCAAGAGATTAAAGATATTGAGGGAACTAACTGGTCCAGTGTTGTAACTGCTGGTTTTAAAAGAGATACAACCAATAAAGCCTTTAATCCCTCCACTGGTACTTTGAATACTGCAAAGGTTGAGATGGGCGGTGGTATATTGATGGGTGATGACTCATACGTTAAATATACACTTGATTCCAACTACTTTACTCCCGTATTTTGGGACTTGATCTTCCATTGGAGAGGTAAAGCTGGATTTATTCATGATAACTTTGGTAGCGGAGATATTCCCGTTTTTGAAAGATTCTACCTAGGTGGAATTAATGATGTTCGTGGTTATTCTTCAAGAGAAATCTCGCCTCGCGACAGTGTTTCCGGTGACCGTATCGGTGGTAACAAAATGCTGTTTATGAACTTTGAGCTTTTATTCCCAATTAATGAGGAATTCGGACTCGTCGGGGTTGCATTCTTTGATGTTGGTAACGCATGGGGAGACGGGGAAGACTTCTTTTCTGATACTAAGCAGGCTGATGGAAAAGAGCTTACTCTCGGGCTGTACAAAAGTATCGGTGCTGGTATAAGATGGTTCTCCCCAATGGGACCGATCAGAGTTGAATACGGCTATGGGCTTGATAAACTTGAAGACAGCCCTCGCCACAAGATCGAATTCTCAATGGGACAGTTTTTTTAAAATAGTTTAATTAAAAATTGATGAACTAAGGCATGTCTGGAATACCTGACATGCCTTTTCCACTGAATGTTAGTTGTAAGACAATAAAGGAGTCTTTAGTAATGCGTAAAATTCTATTTTTAGTTTTGATTTTGGTGTTGGCTTTTCAGGCACAGGCTTTTGCTGGAACTCAGAAGATTGCAGTTGTTTCTCTCGATAAATTGCTTAAGAAATCTGAAATAGGCCAGGCTGCTTATAAGCAGTTAGAAAAGAAATTCAAATCTGCTAAAGCAAAAATGGAAGGTCAGCAAAAAGAACTTGAAAGTTTAAAAAAATCTTTGCAGAAGCAGAGTCTTGTTCTTTCTTTAGAAGCTAAGCAAGATAAAGAGTTAGAATTCAAACGTAAAGTTCGCGATTATCAGGATCTTGCACAGGCTACTCAGAGAAAAATGCAAGCTGAACAGCAGAAACTTGGTACTCCTGTAATGGAAGCAGTTAAAGTTGCTGTTGACGCATACGCTAAGAAAAATACATTGACTGCTGTATATGACAAGAGATCCTCTGGATTCCTTTATGTAGATGACACTGTTGATGTAACAAATGAAGTTCTTCTTGAAATGAACCATGCTTACAGAGCAGGTAAAAAGTAGGGATTTATGCTTTTATCAAAACTTGCAGTATCACTCGGGCTAACTATATCCGGTAAAGATGTTGATATTACTGGGGTTAATACTCTAGAACATGCCGGACCAACAGAACTTTCGTTTTTAGCTAACCCTAAATATGAAGTTCAGCTTGCGACAACAAAAGCAGCAGCCGTAGTACTTGATGCTAAATATGCTGACCAAGTTGAATCAGCCATTATCAGTGAAAATCCTTATATGGATTTAGCTAAAGCTATGCATGTTTTTTCAAAGCCACAGGGATGTCTTGAAGGTATTCATGAACTTGCCTTTGTTCATCCTGAAGCTGACGTTGATGAAACAGCTACGATTTACCCTTTTGCTTTTGTAGGCAAAGGTGCGAAAATCGGTCCGAACTCAAAGATCTTTGCCGGTGTTTATATCGGCGAAGATTGTGAAATCGGTTCAGGATGTTGTCTTTATCCTAATTGCTCTATCATGGGCGGCATAATTATCGGCTCCGGTGTTATAATTCAGCCCGGAGCAGTTATTGGCGGTGATGGATTCGGTTACGCACAGGTTTCAGGAAAGCATATGAAAATTCCTCAAATCGGTACTGTCAAAATTTGTGATCATGTAGAAATTGGGTCTAATACAACAATTGATAGAGCCGCTCTTGATGTAACAAAAATCGGCTCTGGTACTAAGGTCGATAACCTTGTACAGATTGCTCATAATGTTGTAACCGGGGATGATTGTTTAATTATTTCACAGTCCGGCATAGCTGGAAGCACTAAACTTGGTAATAGTGTTATTTTAGCCGCTCAGGCTGGATTGGTAGATAATATTAAAATCGGAAACGGTGCAATTATCGGGGCTCAATCCGGAGTTACAAACGATGTTCCTGAGGGTTTTGTTGGTGCTGGGTCGCCGCTTCTTGAAAAAAGCAAATATTTAAGAAGTTCAATATCACTTAAGAAGTTGCCGGATATGGGAAGAAAACTTTCCACTCTTGAAAAGCGTATTGAAGCCCTTGAGGCTGAGTTGGCAAAAGGAAAATAAGATGAGTAATACCGAAATTAGTAATCTCAATATACAAAAAATCATGTCTATGCTTCCTCACCGTTATCCTTTTCTTCTTGTTGATAGAGTCGAAGAATTGATTCCAGGTGAGCATGTCAAAGCATATAAAAACGTGACTATTAATGAGCCTTTTTTTCAGGGGCACTTTCCAAATCTACCTGTAATGCCGGGAGTTCTGATTATTGAATCTCTTGCTCAGGCTGGCGGGTTGATAGTATTGAGTGTCGATGGAATTGATGTTGCAGATAAGGTCTTTTTATTCACGGGTATTGATAAGGTTAAATTCCGTAGACCTGTTGTTCCTGGTGATAAGTTAGAACTAAATGTTACTAAAATACGTAGTAAAATGAATATTTGGAAAATGAAATGCGTAGCCACCGTTGACGGTGAAATAGCTGCGCAAGGCGAAGTCTCAGCCGCTATTGTAGACAAGGAGTCTTTATAATGTCGACAGGCATTCATCCTACTGCAATTGTTGATCCTGGTGCTGTTCTCGGTGCCAATGTTACTATCGGACCATTTTGTGTGGTTGAGGGTAATACTATTATCGGCGATAATTGCTCGCTTGACTCATTTGTTCAAATTAAGTCCTTTACTCGCATGGGTAATGGTAACTCAATTCATTCTAATGCCGTTCTTGGTGATGCGCCTCAGTACCTTGGATTCAAAGGTGATGAGACCACTTTAGAGATCGGTGATAATAATATTTTCCGTGAATTCGTTACTGTTAACAGAGGTACTGTTGAAGCAGGCGGACGTACCTGTATTGGAAATGATTGCATGCTAATGGCATATGTTCATGTTGCGCACGACTGTCTGCTTGGAAATAATGTAATTGTTGCCAATTCATCTAACTTAGCTGGTCATGTTCACGTTGGCGATCATGTAACAATAAGCGGTATGTCTGGAATTCACCAGTTTGTCCGAATCGGTGAATATGCTTTTATTGGTGGTATGGCCGGTTTTACAAAGGATTTACCTCCTTATATGTTGGCGACTGGTATTCGCGGCGTTTTACATGGTCCTAACTCAATTGGACTAAGAAGACATGGATTTGATTCCAAAACCTGTATGGCTATCAAGAAAGCATATAGAATTATTTTCAGATCAGGACTTACCAAGGATGAATCTTTGGAAATGGCTGAGAAGGAATTGTCAAGTTTTCCTGAGGTCATGAAGCTTATAACTTTTGTAAGAGAAAGTGAGCGCGGAGTTTGTCCTGCGGACCGCGGACCAGAATAAATTTATGGATAGCGAAATTGAAACAATTGGACTTATAGCAGGAGGGGGACAGTTCCCCCTCTTGGTTGCTAAAGGAGCCGCAGCACAGGGAAACCGTGTTGTGGTTGTTTCTTTTAAAGGGCATTCTAACGATGACGTTCATAGTATTGTAGATGCTTGGAAGGAACTTAAACTTGGGCAGCTTTCTAAACTGATTGATTTTTTTCACAAAAACGGTGTTACCAAAGTTGTCATGGCTGGGACAATCAATAAGCCTAAAGCTTTTGATATTCGTCCTGACTTTCGTGCTGCAAAGTTGCTTTTTAAGCTTGCTACGAAGGGTGACGATGCTGTTCTCAGAGCCGTTACTGACGAGTTTGAGTCCGCAGGGTTTAAGGTTGTCGGTCCACATGTGTATGCTCCGCAACTTCTTACCCCATCTGGTTTACTGACAAAACGAGCTCCCTCTGAAATTGAGGAAAAAGATTTAGCTTTCGGATGGAAAATTGCTCGTGAGTTAGGGCGTATGGATATTGGGCAATGTGTTGTTGTTCGTGAAGGCATTATTACCGCTGTAGAAGCTATTGAAGGGACTGATGCAGCTATCAAGCGTGGCTGTACATTAGGCGGAAAAGGTTGCTCTATTATTAAAGTTTTTAAACCGGGACAGGAAGATCGTGTTGATATGCCTTCAATCGGTTTAAAAACAGTTCAAGAGATGAAAGAGCTTGGAGCGACATGCTTAGGGGTTGAAGCTGGGAAAAGTCTTTTTTTTGATTTGGATAAGTCATTAGAATTTGCTGATAAAAATAAGATATGTATTGTTGGCTTAAATTCAGATTTGATATCTAATTAATATTTTTTGGGTCTTTAAAAAATTTAACTCTGGCAAAATGGTATTGATTCATTTTGCCAGAGTTTTTTTATTATTTCTTTGCTATTAAGCTTTTCCGCAGCATGAGCCAGGAACGCAACCTTTGGCTGAAGGGTTGGATCCGCAGCAACCACTTCCGCCATGAGGTTTTCTTATCGGTGTTTCTTTTCCAGTCAAACTTGAAGGCGAAGAAATTAACTTTTCTCGTTTATTTTGTCCGCATGAAGGGCATTCGCCCTCTGCGCTGCTACTGGCTGAAAGTTCTTCATAAATTTTTCCACATTCGAGACATATGTATTCATAAATCGGCATTATTATTCTCCTTTAATAAAGATTTTTTCAGGTAATCGCAAAAATATTTTTAGGTAGGAAAGGATGTGTTCCTTCAATGGCAGCACAACTATAAATATTACCCATTGTACTTATGCAGCCGATGATAACAATTTTTTGCTTAGGCATAATACCGCCTTAGAAGTTTTTTTCCATTTTTTCCCAAATATTTTTAATTTTTTTACCTAATCCATTCGGATCAAATTCTACAGCTGATTGACCTGCCAACTGTGCTTTTGTAAAAATTGTATCATACTCAAGTTCACCAACGATAATAATTTCTTTCTCGGAGCAGAATTTTTTAATTTCGTTTTCCTGATCAGCATTGATTCCACATTTGTTGATGATGGTCATTGATGGGATTTTGAAATGTTCCGTCAGCTGATGTACTCTTTTAAGATCATGAACTGCCGATATTGTAGGTTCAGCTACAAAAACGGCCAAATCTGCATTTGTCAGTGATGCAATAACAGGGCAGCCAACTCCTGGCGAACCGTCAACCAATACTAATTCTGCTCCATTTTCTTCTGCCGTAGCTGTAGAAGCGTTGCGCACGGTAGTGACCAGTTTCCCTGAGTTCTCTTCACCAATTCCTAAAGCTGCATGAATCATAGTGCCGAATCTTGTGTCTGATTTAAACCATTCGCCACAATTGCGAGGACTTTCAGTAACTGCTCCGGCAGGACAGATAAAGGAGCAGACTCCGCAACCTTCGCATTTTTCGGGAATAATAGAAAAATTTTGTGAGATAGCGTCGAATTTGCAGTGTTCGATACACATACCGCACTGAGTGCATAACTCAGGGGTAATTGCAGGACGTTCTCCACTTATAAATTGATGTGTCTCAAGAATTGTCGGGCTCAGAATTAAGTGAAGATCTGCCGCATCTACGTCACAGTCAGCCAAAACTTTTTTGGGACCAACGGCTGCTAAGGCCGAAACAACGCTGGTTTTACCTGTGCCACCTTTGCCGCTTATTACAACTAATTGTTTCATTTATCTGGCCTCGTTTGAATGAATTTGGATAGATGACCAAATTTTAGCGAATTGATCCTTGAATCCCGGTATGGAGTCATAAAGGAGACCTCCGCTTGAATATATTGATGCTGCTTCACGGCTGTGAGGTAGTGTTCCAAGTAGTGGGATTTCTTTTTCAGCTAAATACTTTTCAACTCTTTCATCTCCCATGCCGGAGCGGTTGATAATAACACCGTATGGTTGTTTCAGAGTGTTTAGAAGCTGAACAGCCAAGTCAAGGTCGTGAAGTCCGAAAGGCGTCGGTTCGGTGACAAGTACCACAAAATCAGCGTCTTCAAGTGAAGTCACAACAGGGCATGACGTTCCGGGAGGGCAGTCGTAAATATTTATTTCAGCTGCTGGCGATATCTTTTTTACAGCTTTAATAAGCGGAGGAGACATTGCTTCCCCTATACGGAGTAATCCGCTTGTAAAATCAATATTTCCTGATTTTCCAGATGAGGTGGTTCCGATTGTTCTTTGTCCTTCTCCAATTGCATCAGCTGGACAAGCCAGATCGCATAGGCCGCAGCCATGGCAAAGTTCCGCGAAGACCATGACTGAATCCACCATCCAAATAAGAGATTTGAAACGGCAGAGCTGAATACATTTTCGACATGATTCACCTATACATTTATCTTCATCTACTATTGGAACTGGTATAAATTCTTCTTTTTCCTGACCAAGTTCAGGTTTTAGAAAAAAATGAGCATTTGGTTCTTCAACATCACAATCTGCAAAACTTACTTTTGTTCCAATCGAGTCTAGATAGGCGGCAAAATTTACTGCAACAGTGGTTTTCCCTGTGCCGCCTTTTCCGCTTGCAATAGCTATCCGCATATATGTTATCCTGTTTACTTATGATAAATTAAAGGCGCGAGGTTTTCGCGCCCTATCTTAAATCCTGACCTACTTTTCTTGGGCTGCTTTCAGCCTTTCATTTTCGGCTTCAAGTTCTGCAATACGTTTTTCCAGATTCGTATCAGTTTGCTGTGCTGCTTCCTGATTAGTCTGGTTAATATTGCGGCATGAACCGTCTCGCAGTCCACGTCCCATTCCGCGGCCTTGACCCATTCCTTGACCTTGTCCTAAACCTCGTCCACCGGATTGACCTTGTCTATTTCCGGCTTTACATGGTCCACGACCCTGTCCACTTGAATTGGAGCCATTTTGATTTCTGTTTATTTCGGGCATTGTTTTGCTCCTTTAATTTGGTTATTGATACTTTGAGTATAGCAACTGTTGTGCCTTTGTAAAAAATAGTTAAAAAACAGTTATTTATTAAATTTTATGAATATGTGATAAAGTTTGTGGGCTTATTTTTAGCCCGTTTTTTTAAAAAAAAGAATCAAAAATAGTCTTTATATTAGAGGGTCTTTATAAATGAAAACTCAGCTTGAATGTTTACCATGTTTTTTGAATATGGCTTTAAATGGAATTAGAAAGGCTTTTCCCGGAGAGGAAGATGTTCATGAAGCCGTTATACGTGAGTGGGCTAAAGGATTTTCTGAAGCTGATTTTAATGAATCACCTCCTTCAATTGCTGGTAAACTGTTCAGGATGGCCTCAAAACATATTGGTAATGCGGATATTTTCAAAGCTCAAAAAGATGAATCTAATAAACGAGTGCTGGAGTTGCTTCCAAGTATAACAGCGACTGTATATCAAAGCGCAGACCCGCTGCTTGCTGCAATAGGAGTATCAATTATTGGTAATTATATGGATTGCGGGTTAGTAGAGCAGTTTGACTGGGAAGCTGAATTAGGTCATCTCGAAAAAGGGTTGGATAGACCTTTATTTGCTTCTTTTATAGATAAGGTCAGAGCGCATAAATCTCTCTTGATTCTTGGTGATAATGCCGGAGAAATAGGTTTAGATACAATTCTTGTCGGGCTATTGCAGGCAGAGGGAATTAAAGTGACATATACTGTCAGAGGAGCTAATATTTTAAATGATGCGACCTTTGAAGATGCAAGGATTGTCGGCATGTCTGATATCTGCGAGGTGATTACTTCCGGTGTGGATACACCTGGAACAGTGCTCGATAGATGCAGCCATAAATTTAAGGAAAGGCTGGAAAATTCGCCTGTTGTTTTAAGCAAAGGGCAGGGCAATTTTGAATCTCTTTGGGGAGTAATGGATGATGTTTATTACGCTTTTAAAGTAAAGTGCCCTGCTATAGCTCAGATTATTGGACATCCCATGAAAACCTCATTATTTTGTATTGAAAAATAATTTGTGTCTATAATTCATAAAAATATATGTTTTTGTATCTATTCTGATATATTTAACCATGTTTTTTAGTCGAGTATGTTGTTCTTAAGTTTTTTAGGGATCATTATATTTTATATGATTTTGCTTTATTTGAATTTTGAAAATTTATTAACTATTAAATATAAATAGAGTGTTGTGTGTGCTGCTCAGAGTAAAAAAAATATTTTGGATTGTTTTTCTACTGCTTGATCTATGCCTCCTTGTCGGGGTCATGGGTGGTATTTATTATATTGAATCGGAAAGTCCGCGAAATGAACTTGAAACTTATCTCGGAAAAATAACTGGGCGGAAGGTAGTTTTTGAAGAAAATTTAGACTTTGTCTTTTATCCATGGCTTGGATTTCATACGGGAGCTGTTTCTGTAAGTGGCCTTCCTACAGACGATTCATTCCCCATGGTGACTGTTAAGGACATAGATTTTAAGGTCCATCTTTTACCTCTTCTTATGGGAAAAATTGAGCTAGATACCGTAATAGTTGACTCTCCAGTTCTTAGAATTGATAGAGGAGAAGACGGTAAACTGAATTTACCTATAGAAAACATTTCATCTAAAGATCAGCAAGGTGGAAGCGGCGCTGGTACTTCTTTATTTAAATCAGTATCTGTTCGCGGGGTAAGTATAGAGAATGCTAGTTGTGTGTACCACGACGCTGTTACAGGCAATGAATTTAATATTTCCGGCGTAAATGTACGAACTGGACCTCTAGCAAAAGATAGTCCTATTGCTTTTACTGTAAATGCAAATCTTAATACAGATTTACTAAATATTGAAGCTGCTGCTGAAGTTAAAGGATTGCTCCATGTTTCATTTAAAGATGACACCGTAGATCTTACGGACACATCTCTTTCACTGCATGTCGTGAGTGATAAACTTTTAGGTTCAGGCGGTTCTATTGAAGGGATAGCTTCACTTGATTTTGACCTAGTCAAAGGGAAGGTTGATGTTCTGAATCTTGTTTTGCAAAGTCTGGGGGTTCGCCTTACAGGTTCTGCTGTCTGTAATAATATTTATGGAGACCCTAGTTTTACAGGTGAATTAAAATCTACCAAATTTGAACCTAAGGCTCTTTTTTCTAAATTCATTCCCGAAAAGATTCCGCCTGAAATGGATAAGGTGCTCAATTCCGCATCATTTTCTGTTGCGTTTAATTCTACTCTGAAAAAGACAGAGCTTAAGAATTTAGTGTTAGCAATTGATGATACTATTTTTCGCGGTGAATTTTCTGTGAAAGATTATGCAAATCCGTGGGCAGAGTTCAATGTTACTGCAGATAGTCTTACTCTTGATGACTATACCAAACTTTTTGCACTTAAAAAATCACCTAAGGCAGTTAGCTCAAAACAATCCTCAGCTGTTAGTAAATTTAAGAATCTTGTAATTGCTGATTTAGTGCGTCGTATTCCATGCAATGGAAAAGTAGAAATAGGTAAACTAGCCTATGACGGGTTACGCATGGATAATTGTAGTTTGTCAATTTCACCCGGGCCTAAAATTACCAGCATAAGTGTGCAAAATGGTACTTATCTAGATGGTAAATTTACTGTAAAAGCAGATCTTGCTTTTGACAAAGAAAAAGATAAAGACACTTTGTTTCTTTCCGGTGTTGGTTCAGTTACGCCAATTTCTTTGTCTAAGCTTCCTGTTAAAATTGACGGATTAAAATTTACCTCAGGGAAAGGGCAATTTACTCTCGGGTCTTTGAGCTCTAACGGAAAGACTCTCGGAGAAATTATTAAGAATCTTAAAGCAGATGTATCCGTAGATGGAACTAGTGTTAAAGCTTCTCTTAGTTCTAGAGATATTCCTGCTCAGTTTAGACAAATAAATGGTCAGAATGTCCATGTGGGGATTAACGTAGCTCCTCTTACAGTCACTCCGATAGATGGAATGGCAGGGCGAGATTTAAAATTAAACCTTTCATGCGGCTTACTCAGCCCTTCGGCTAATATAAGTGGCGTTTTTTCAGGCAGCGTTTTTACCGCTCGAAATTGTACAAATGGTTTTTCGGTTAAGGGTGGGAAATTGTCTTTATCGCTGGATGGTAAAGCAATCCCGGTTATTAAGAAGAAAGTCACTCTCACTTGCCAAGGGGAAGCATCTTTAAAAAATCGAAGTGTTAAGCTTAACAATTTTATTATAAATAGTGACAAAGTTAAGGTTGAAGGGGATTTAAACGCTGAAAGATTAGGCGATGAAACTGCATCGGTTGCTGGACATCTTTTATTGAGGAAAACAGATTGTTCTGATCTTTTCAGTGTTTTGGGGGTAGAAAAGCCTGCGACTCAAGACCCAGAAGCGTTTAGGGAAGTTGCTCTGGATAGTTCGTTTCATATTAATGGGGATAACCTTAATTGGCGTGTTAATAGTTGTAATCTTGATAATTCAAATGCAAAAGGTACTTTTGAGGTTAGCAATTTTAAGAAGCCTGTTCTTAATTTTGTTTTGCAAGCTGATAATGTTGATGTAGATAGATTTTTGCCGCCTGATGAACCTGTCGCCAAAGAAAGATCTGATGGAGCTAAAATAGTTGTAACTCACAAAGTTGCCGAATGGCAGTTTCCTGAAACTTTTTTGGAGTCAATTAATGCTACAGGGAAAGTTCACTGTGGATCTTTTCGTATATATGATTTTGCGGGGAGCAGGTTAAGCGCAGATGTTGGCATGGAGCACTCTGTAATCAATATTAGAAATATAAAAGGTATTTTCCATCAAGGTAATATTGCCGGCAAGCTTTCGATAGGTTTTAAAAACAGTACTGTTGCCCTGACCACGGATCTGGAAGCCAGAGGATTTCAAGCAGGGCTGTTTTTTGCTGATTATGCTGGTAGAGAATATGTTAAAGGAATTGCTGACTCCTCAGTTAAACTCAGTGGCCATTCTAGTGCTAATATAGATTTTATTGATACTTTAAGTGGCCGATATGCTTTTAAAGTTGTTAACGGGTCATACCTTTTTGCTGAAAAAGTTGATAAAGAAAATAATGACAAGAAAAAACTTAATCCTACACCTTTTTCGATTTTAAAAGGTGTGATTGATGGAAAGAAAGGTGTTTTTACTGTTAAAGATTTCTTGCTGAATACTACGTATATGCGGGCTACAGCTAAAGGTGGTTTTAATATTCCAGCAGATTCTATAAATGTGCATGTTAATGCTGATATTGTTGAGTTACCGAATTTATATCTTAAGATTGTAAATGCATTTTTAGATGCTATTACAGGGGTGGATGTCCATGTTTCCGGTCGGCTCAGCAATCCTCAGGTTAATGTTTTAGGTCTTCAACGTTGGAACGAAGTTTTCAGTGATATATTAGGTTTGCCAGAACAGTCATTTAGCTTTTTCAGTAAACTTCTATTTTGATATAGATTTAAATGCGTTATATTAGTATCGTACTGAAGGTCCACATTGTTCCTACTTCCGGTTTTTAAGGAGGCTTTAAATGACTGCAGGGAAAATTGGAGACAGAGTTTCAGATTTTTTTATGAATGAAATTTGGAACTGGGATTCTAATAATGTTGGTTCTTTACGTAGAATTTTTTACACATGTTCACGTGTACTTTATCTCGTTTTCTATGGATTTTGGAAAGATCAATGCATGATTAGAGCTTCTGCTTTAACTTTTACAACAATGCTTTCAATTGTCCCCTTTATAGCTGTAGCTTTTTCTATTTTAAAGGGAATCGGCTTTCAGGACTCTTCATATATCCACGAAATGCTTCTTAAAGTTTCTGCCGGAAGAGAAGAAGTTGTGGTTAAGATGCTTGAATATGTAGATAATACAAATGTGAAGACATTAGGAACAGTCGGTATTGCGACCTTACTTTTTACTGTTTTATCCACAGTCGGAACTGTTGAGAAAGCTTTTAATGTAATTTGGAAAGTAAAAAAAGGCAGGACGTTCTGGCGAAAATTTACAGATTTCTTTTCAGTTATTTTTATCTGCCCAGTAGCTGTTATTGCAGCGACGAGTGTCAGTGTTTCAATACAGAAACAGGTCGTATTTTCTTCCTTGCAGAATATTTATGGAGTTTCGGCTCTGGAAAGTTTCTTTATTAAACTTGCTCCACTTGTTTTAATTTGGGTTGCATTTACATTTATTTATGCATTTATGCCGAACACGCGTGTTCGACTTTTTAGTGCCGGTGTTGGCGGAGTTGTTGCCGGAACAGTTTGGCAACTAGCACAGTGGGCATACATTAATTGGCAGATCGGCGTTAGTAAGTACAACGCAATTTATGGAAGCTTTGCACAGTTACCTATATTTTTGCTGTGGCTCTATCTTAGTTGGATTATTGTCCTGCTGGGTTCCGAGATTAGTTATGCTGTTCAAAATGTAATGCTATATCGTCAGCAACGTTTTATGCCCAATGCCAGTATGGAAGATTTACAAAAAATATCTTTGCTGGCTCTGAGCTTAATGAGTGTGAGATTTAATCGTGCAGAGCAAGCCTATTATGTTGAAGATCTTGCAGAGGAAATGGGCGTTCCTGTCAATTTTTTAACCACGTTACTTGATAATTTTGTAGCTGGTGGTCTTTTGGTCAAAGGAAGCGACGAGGACGCTGAAAAAGATATTTATACTTTTGCAGTTTCTCCTGAAAAAATTACATTACTACGAATCCTCTCAATTCTTTCCGGTCATGGTGATTGCGTTACTGAGCGGGTTAACAACTCATGTATGGTTTACGTTTCAGAACTTATTGATGATATGCGTAAGGCTCTTGTAGATAGTGGTAAAGATATTTCTCTTGCTTTGTGTGCCAGTCAAATGGAGCGGGAAACTTCAAGCTCGGATGAAAAAATTGATTTGCTAGATCCTACTGAGAAATTTTAATTTTATAAAATTGTTCTTAGTCTTTTAGATTCGCAATCTTTTTAATTTGCCATAAAAGTTTTTAATTTGTTTTAGTAATCCAATAGGGTCTTTATGAAATTTTCCGGTATTAATCTTCTTGATGAATTGCAGCGTACTGAATTTGCTGAGCTTAGAAATGTGTTTAATTCGCGCCAAGTTAAGAAAGGGGCGATTGTTTTCAGTCCGGATCAGGAAGATGATTTAGTTTTTATTGTTGAACGTGGAAAGGTCCGGATTTATCTTGGATATGAGGATAAAGAATTCACTCTTGGTCTTTTACAACCGGGAGATCTTTATTCAACTCATGCAGGATGCTTTGTGCAGGCTCTTGAAGAAAGTTCTCTTTTGACAACTGATGTTCAGTCTGTGAAGCGTTGTATGACTGAAGTTCCTCTGTTTAATCGGACAATGGTCCGTGTACTTGGAAAAATTCTTCAGAATTCATTTTCAGTTATCGGTGGGCTTGCTTTTAAAGACATCTACGCTCGTCTGACCGGATACCTTTATAAGGAAGCACTGAGCTCAGGTATTCCTGTTGATGGTGGAATTGAACTTGAGCTTGATTTAACGATTGAACAACTTTCCCAAATTCTCGGTGCTACTCGTCAAACTGTCTCAACATTACTCAATAACATGGTTCGTGAAGGTCTTGTTGTAAAACGCGGCCGTTCAAAGTGGTTTATTCCTGATTTAAAATCTCTTGAAGCTGCTGTTAATCCCTAGCCTTAAATTCCTATATCCCTTCTGTAATTATTACTTATTGATTTTTATTTGAATTTTATACCTGTTTTGTCGGATATCCGACAAACAAATAATTATGAATTGTTTATCTTGTTGTTGAGGTCCTGAATACAGGGGTGTTTTCAAGACAAGCAGTTTATTTTTGTTCTTTTAAAAACAGGGAGAGTACGAGTATGGCAAAGCAACCGCTTCCGGTAGAAGAGTTGTCTATTTGGGATGATGCACAGGCTATGATAACCAAGGCTAGAGCTGAGGGGATAGAGACTGTTCACGAAAGGCTACAGCAACAAACGCCTCATTGTAAATTCTGTGAACTTGGGGTCAGTTGTCGTAACTGTACCATGGGACCATGTAAAATTACTCCTAAAGCTCCTCGTGGAGTTTGCGGGGCGGATGCTGATGTTATTGTTGCCCGCAATTTCGGCCGTTTTGTCGCAGGTGGTTCCGCTGGGCATTCTGACCATGGACGAGACTTGATTGAAGTTCTTGAAGCTATTGTAGAGGGTGAAACAACTGACTATAAAATAACTGACGAATCCAAGCTCAGACGAATAGCAGAAGAGGTTGGAATTGCCGTTGCAGACCGGGATGTTAAAGCAGTTGCTACTGATATTTTAGAAGTCTTTTTCGGTGACTTTGGAAGTCGCAAAAAAGAAATTTCATTTCTTTCACGTGTTCCTCAAAAACGTAAAGATATTTGGAATAAGCTTGGTATGACTCCTCGCGGTGTTGACCGTGAAATCGCTGAAATGATGCATCGTACCCATATGGGCTGTGATAATGATGCGCCGAATACGATGCTTCATGCGGCAAGAACATCCCTGTCTGACGGGTGGGGCGGTTCTATGATCGGAACCGAACTTTCAGATGTTATTTTCGGAACTCCTTCACCTTCTATGTCTGAGGCCAATTTAGGCGTTATCAAAGAAGACAAAGTAAATATTCTTGTTCACGGACATAATCCGGTTGTTTCAGAAATGATTCTTGCCGCGGCTCGTGATCCAAAGATTATAGCTGAAGCAAAAGCACTAGGTGCTACCGGGATTAATGTCGCAGGACTTTGTTGCACAGGTAACGAATTGCTTATGCGTCAGGGAATTCCTATGGCTGGTAACCATTTGATGACTGAACTGGCCATCATCACCGGAGCCGTTGAAGCTGTTGTTGTCGATTATCAGTGTATTATGCCGAGCCTTGTGCAGGTCTCCGGCTGCTATCACACTAGATTTATTGATACTGCACAAAAAGCCAGATTTTCCGGTGCTATTCATTTTGATATTCACCCAAGCAACGCACTTGAGCAGGCTCGTGAGATAGTCCAGCTTGCAGTTAAAGCTTACGCTGAACGTGATGCATCGCGTGTTGATATTCCCTGTGAACCAGTAAAAATTATGACAGGTTTTTCAAACGAAGCAGTAATTTCTGCGCTCGGTGGTACTCTTGATCCATTGGTTCAAGCGATTGTTGCCGGAGATGTTCGTGGTGCCGTTGGAATTGTCGGCTGTAATAATCCTAAGTTCAAACAGGATTCTATGAATGTCGGTCTTGCAAAGGAGCTCATCAAGAAAGATATTCTTGTTCTGGTCACAGGGTGCGTAACAACCGCTGCAGGTAAAGCCGGACTTCTTGTGCCGGAAGCCATTGAAATGGCAGGTCCCGGTCTTAAAAAAGTTTGCGGTGCGCTTGGAATTCCTCCTGTTTTGCATTACGGGTCATGCGTTGATAATGCACGTATCCTTCAGCTTTGTGCAGCACTGGCAAACGCTTTAAATGTTGATATCAGTGATCTGCCTGTCGGAGCTTCTTCTCCAGAGTGGTATTCTGAAAAAGCAGCAGCCATCGGTCTTTATGCTGTTGCCAGCGGAATTTATACTCATCTCGGTCATCCTCCGCATATTCTCGGCTCTGAAACTGTTACCAACCTTGCCGTTTCCGGCCTTGAAGATCTTGTCGGAGCTTCGTTTGTTATTGAGCCTGATCCGGTTAAGGCTGCAGAGCTTTTTGATATACGCATCAAAGCTAAGCGTAAAGGACTGGGACTTAGCGAATAGAAGTTGACGGAGTAGCTTATGAAACTGGCATTTGCAGGAAAAGGCGGAGTAGGAAAGACTTCGGTTACCGCATGGATGGCGGATTGGCTGGCTAGAAATGGACATAATGTCTGGATGATTGACGCAGATACTGCTTTGTCACTGGGGCAGGCGTCAGGGCTTGATCATGATTCATTGCCACAGCCTATAATTAGCAGAAAAGATCTCGTGCATGATCGTATTCATGAGGGAGGTTTTCTTAACCTTAATCCTGATGTAGGGGATTTGCCGGATGAACTTGCTGTGGATATCCCGCTGTCTTCGCCCCCTTTGCACGGTATACCCCCCGGACGTAAGCGGCTGCTTGTTATGGGCGGACTTACCAATGCAGGCGGTGGATGTGCATGCGATGCTAATGCCTTACTTAAGGCGCTTTTGGCACACGTTGTGATGGATAGTAAGGATTGTGTCCTTGTTGATCTGGAAGCAGGAGTGGAACATTTGGGGCGGGGGACAGTGACGCATGTTGACGGTCTTGTTATTGTGTCTGAACCGAGTATGCGCAGTTTTCAGACCGCATCAGATGTTGCCCGCATGGGAATAGAATTGGGACTTGATAATCAGGTTATGGTTGTAAACCGTTATCAGGGTGGAAATCCTCCTGACCTACCGTGTCTTCCCAAGTGGTATATAACAATTCCGCCGTTTCAAGGGCTGATTGAGCGACAGATGGCGGATGGTAACGTGTTAAATATTCCTGAATCAGATGAGATTGATGTAATTCTTAAGCAGGTTGTGAAGCAGTTGGGTTTATAAAAGAAAAGTTATAGCTTGTTATCGTTAGCGACCTTCCTGAACAGTGATATACATGTCGGGGAGGTCGCTTTTTAATTCTGTGAAGAACTTTTGAAAGCTCCACCTAAATAGTAAAAAATATTTTTGGTCGATTCTAAAACTATATATGGAGCTGTGCGAAAGTTGGTCCACCATTTTTTTAGAATTGGTTCATATGGATCGCCTACTACAATAAAATCTTTGTCTGGAAGAGCGTCACGAAATATTCTACCTGCTCGTCCTGTATGAAGCGGAGATGTAACAATAATAATTTTTTTAATACCAGTTGGTAATTTGTTTTCAGTGAATTCTTTTTTTAGCTGCTCAGCTTCATCAACTGTGCTCATATTCTTGTCACCGAAATATTTAATGCTCTTTTCAGGTACGCCTTTTTTAATTAAAATTTCACGATAAATTTCCCATTGAAATTTTAGGTTTACTCCTAAACTTCGGGTAGCTTTTATTTCTTCATATACTACAGGTTTACTTACTAAAACTAAAGGTCCGTACCCTTTATTATAAAGCTCTGCTGCATAAATAGGGCGGAAATATTGTCCGCCCAGAACAACTATTGCATCCGCTTTTTTCAGTTTATCAACTCGGTGTAAAATTTCCGGGGCATAGAAAAAAAGAATTGCTGAAATAACAATTCCTAAGAAGGTGATTGCCCCAAGCAGAGTAAACAAGTTGCGTATAAGTTTCAAAATACAAACCGTTGCTTAAAAGTTTAATTATTCGCAGCTAATAACAAGTTTTGGGATTCTTAAACCCTTTTTCCAAAAGGGTTTAAGCCGCCGGAGGCCAATCTCTTCCGTCTTTATTGTACAGGAGCGTATACAGCCTCATATTTTTTACGCAGGTTAGCAAAAGTACCGTTTTTAATAGCTTCGCGTGCCTGCTCTGTTAGATTTAAGAAAAATCTCAGATTATGAATAGAGTTAAGCTGAGCTGAAAGCAGTTCTTTTGCCGTGTATATATGGCGTAGATATGCTTTGCTGAAATTTCTGCAAGTGTAACAATCGCAATTAGGATCAAGCGGAGTGTCATCTTCGCGGTACTGGGCGCGCTTGATGTTGACTTTGCCCTGACTGGTATAAAGGGTTCCGTTGCGGGCATTTCTTGTAGGCAATACGCAATCGAACATATCAACTCCGTTGGCAATTCCTTCAAGAATATCAAGCGGAGTTCCTACGCCCATCAGGTATCTAGGTTTATCCTGCGGAAGTTTCGGTGCGATGTGTCTCAGGATATCATACATATCAGGAATAGGTTCGCCAACGCTTAAACCTCCGATTGCATATCCTTCAAATGGAATTTCAGCGAGCTGTTCGAGGCTTTTTTCGCGTAAATCTTTGTGGAAACCACCCTGAACAATTCCGAACATCAGCTGGTCGCCGGCTCCTACGGGGTAAGCTTCACGGCATCGCTTAGCCCAGCGAGTTGTCATTTCAAGTGAGCGATCGGTATATTCACGGTTATTTCCGTAACCTACGCATTCATCAAGAACCATCATAATATCTGAACCGATATTATTTTGAATGGAGATAACTTTTTCAGGTGAAAAGAAATGTTTTGATCCGTCTATATACGAACGGAATTCGACTCCTTGCTCGGATATTTTACGGATTGATTCAAGGCTGAAAACCTGAAACCCGCCGCTGTCTGTGAGGATGGGGCGATCCCAGTTTGCAAATTTATGCAGGCCGCCTCTGCGGGCAATGAGCTCATCCCCCGGTCTGAGGTAAAGATGATAAGTGTTACCTAAAATTATTTGTGATTTAATTTCCTTTAAATCACGAGGCGATACCCCTTTAACGGTTCCCTGTGTTCCAACCGGCATGTAAACCGGAGTTTCAATGTCGCCATGCGCGGTGGTAAGTGTTCCTAAGCGAGCGTTGCCATCGGTTGCATGAATTTTAAAAGTTCCGGGTTTTTTAGTGTTTTCAGTCATTATTTTTTCTCAATTCCGTTTTTTGGACATATATCGTTTAGTGGGCAGATATCACATTTAGGGCTTCTGGCAGGGCATATATCGCGCCCGAAAAGTACCAGCAGGTGATTCGCAATTCCCCAGTTTTTTCTTTTGAATAAAGGCATCAGGTCTTTTTCTATCACAATAGGATTGGTGCTTACTGTGAACCCCATTCTAAATGAAAGACGTTTAACATGGGTATCCACTGCAACGCCTTCGTGTACATCCATTGCGTTGGAGAGCACAATGTTGGCAGTTTTACGGGCGACTCCGGGAAGGCGTGTCATTTCTTTCATGGTACGTGGCAGTTCTCCATTAAATTCTTCCATAACAAGAACTGCGGCAGCCTTTAGGTTTTTGGCTTTATTCCTGAACAGTCCTGTTGAGCGGATGACTTTTTCGATATCTGCAACGTCAGCTTTGCAAAGCTCTGCCGGGCCGGGCCATTTTGCAAATAGTGCCGGAGTTACTTTGTTGACTCTCACATCAGTACATTGCGCGGCAAGAACGGTAGAAACTAAAAGTTCCCATGCGTTTTTCCAGTCAAGTTCCGGCTTTGGGTCAGGATATCGCTTGAGCAGGCGTGAATATATTTCTTCCGCTCTTTTGGAGACACTTTTTTTAGGTAAATTGTTCTTCATATCCATATTAAGACGAGCTATCATTTCTTTGTGTAACTTACAATCGCCATAGAAGGCATGTAAAAGTTATAACTGTTGCAGCGTATGGTAAATCATGTATTATTAAATCATAAAATTTTAGGAGGAGAAAATATGAAATTGTTAGTCAGTTTACTTGTAGCAGGAACTTTTTTGATATCCGGAGTTTTAATGGTTTCAGCACAGCCTAAAGATGGTTCCGGCTTGACTGTTACAAAGTGTTCATCATGTCACACTCTCAAAAGAGTATGCCGTTCTCTTGGCAAGAAAGATCTTGCTGCTTGGCAAAAAACGAATGAAAGAATGGTTAAAAAAGGTATGACCGTAACTGATGCACAGTTAGCTACAATTAATAAGTATTTGGTAGATGCAAAACCCGGAAATGATATTCTTTGCCAGTAGGAAGATTCCGTGGATCAGGATCTGCGTATAACACTGATATATATTACAATAAGTGACGTAGCGGAAGCTCGCAAAATTGGCAGCGAGCTTCTTATGCGTCACCTCGTAGCGTGTGTGAATATTATTGATAAAATGGAATCTATGTACTGGTGGGAAGGGCGGATTGAGAGTTCCGCAGAAGCAATATTGCTTGTTAAAACTGTTCCGTCTCTTGTGGGCAAAGTAACTGAGACGGTTAAAAGTCTGCATAGTTATGATTGTCCCTGCATTGTCGCTGTTGAATCAAAAGAAGGTAATTCAGAGTTCTTTAAATGGGTGGAAAGTCAGACTGCATAAGCTGTTTATTGACTTTATCGGATGAGAAAGCATAATGTTCGGCTTTGCATAATGTTTAAATTGTTTTTGCTTATGTCATCTGATGCTTTTGGAACGGCTTGCGTGATAGCGTAAATCCGATTGTAAAAATATAGAACTCAGTTCTACTTATGAACTTATCCTCTTTTAAAACAGTTAAGGAGATTTATTAATGCAGATTTTAGTTTCAGGATCCATGGCTTATGATAGAATTATGAGCTTTCCAGGTAGTTTTTCTGATCACATTATTCCTGATAAAATTCACATGTTGAATATAAGCCTGCTCGTAGACGGACTTGATGAAAGATTCGGAGGAACAGCTGGTAATATAGCTTATGCACTGTCTTTATTCAGTGAAAAACCTGTGATCCTTGGAACTGTGGGTAAAGATTTTGACGCTTATAATAAGTGGCTGACTAAACATGAAATAGCTATTGACGGTATTAAGGTTGTTGACTCAGATTTTACTGCAAGTGCTTATATTACTACAGATAAGTCCAATAACCAGATCACTTGGTTTAACCTTGGAGCCATGAAATACTCCTGCGATTACGACTTTTCCGCAGTTGATTCTAAAAAGACTCTGGCAATCGTTTCTCCAGGTAACCTTGATGATATGCAGAATTTCCCTGAAATATATAGACAAAAGGGTATTTCTTATATTTTTGATCCGGGTCAGAATATTCCAGCATTCAACGGCGAACAGCTTCTTGGTATGATTAAAGGTTGTAAAATTCTTGTAGCGAATGATTATGAACTTGAAATGATCATGAAATCTACTGAGAAAACCAGAGACGAATTAATGGAGATTTGTGACTCCATTATCGTTACTCTAGGTGAAAATGGTTGCCTTGTTGTAGAAAAAAACGGTGAAACTGCTGTGCCTGCCGCCAAAGCAAGCGAAGTTAAAGATCCCACCGGAGCAGGAGATGCTTTCAGAGCCGGCCTTATTAAAGGTCTCTCTCTTGGAAAAAATTTGGTTGAGTCTGCACATATTGGAGCTGTCAGTGCTGTTTATTGTGTTGAAAAGCTCGGTACTCAGGAACATTCTTATACTGAAGATGAATTCTGGGCCCGCTACAAATCCAGTTTCGGAGAATTATAGCGCAAACGGATAACTTTTATTGTAAATAATCTGTCGGCTATTAACTTTCTTCGTCTGGCTTACTTAATTTTCATTAAGTGGGAGGATATTGAAGTGGTTGAATTAACTTCCGACATGATTGAAAAATATCTGAAAGAGGCTTTCGGTACTGAAACGGCCCTTGTTGATTACGGTGACATCGGATCACTAGATAAACAGGGGATGAAAAAGTTCGGTTACGGGAAGCCTCTTCTTGTTCGTTTTAAGGTTAAAGGAAAAGTGCAGGAAACTGTAATTTCCGTTATGAAAGGTGATAATTACGGGCATCAGTTTTATTGGGACCGCGCGGCTGTTTTAATGTTTCAGTACGAAACTTCCGGCAGTCTTAAGCGTCATGTGAGACCAATGGGATTAGGATACGTTAATAAATCCGGTAAAATGATTCCGCTCAGCGAGCCGGAAGAGTTTTTTATTTTAAATGAAAAGCTTGAAGGGTACGATTACTTTAATGATCTTGATCGCATTCGTAAGGGAAAATTTTTAGATTCTGATAATGACCGTGCCGGAGAATTATCAGACTGGCTCGTGGATATTCACTCACTTAAAAAAGATGATCCATCGCTTTATATGCGCAGAGTAAGAGAACTTATCGGAAGCAGTGAGTGTATTATGGGATTGGTAGATGAAGCATACAGTCATCCATGTGAGCATTTTTCGCAGGGTAGATTTATAAAACTTGAAAAGCGCCTTATTGATTGGAGATGGAAGCTTGCACATTATACGCACAGACTTTGCGCTGTTCATGGAGATTTTCATCCGTGGAATGTGCTTGTCGACGGTTCAGATGGTTTCAGCGTTTTAGATAGAAGCCGCGGGGAATGGGGCGAAGCTGCTGGAGACTTAAGTTGTATGGCCGCAAATTATATTCTTTTCGGTTTATACAAAGGCGGATCTTTCTCCGAACAGTTTAGAAAGATGTATATGACTTACTTTGAGCGATATCTCGAAAAAACCGGAGATATTGAAATATTACAGGTTATTGCTCCGTTCTTTGTTTTCAGAGGACTCGTTATAGCTTCTCCTGTGTGGTATCCAGATCATCCAGAAACAGTACGCTCTTCACTTTTAAGGTTTATTGAAAATGTGCTTGAGGAGGAGGTTTTTGATTATGCCGGATTCGAAAGGTATATGCGTTAATAAAAATTGGGCGGTCTGGTTTACTGGGCTTCCTGGGTGCGGAAAAAGTACCATAGCTGACGGTTTATTAAAAGAAATGCGCAAGAATGGCCTTGACCCTGTTCTGTTAAGACTCGATGAAAGGCGTAAATTGTATGTTCCTAACCCTGAATATACACATGATGAACGGAGACTGGTATACCATCTGTTTGTGCAGGATGCTGTTGCTATCATGCAATCCGGCCGAAGCGTTATTATGGATGGCACTGGGCATGAGCTGTGTTTTCGCAAGGAAGCCAGAGATAAAATAGAATTTTTTGCCGAGGTCCATCTGGAATGTCCAGTTAACATGGCTATGAAGCGGGAAGCAGGTAGGCAGCAGGGACTTGTTATGGCAGGTCTTTATGCAAAAGCTTTGGAACGTCAAAAAACAGGAAAAGTCTTCAAAGATTTAGGAGAAGTTATCGGCGTTGATGTGAGGTTTGAAATTGATCCTGATGCGCAGTGCAGCGTTGATACCGCAGAAAAAAATCCGGAGCAGATTCTACAGGAAGTTATTGTTTGCATAAAGAAATGGCGAAATCTTAACGGCATATGCTGATTTTTTATTTAATATGTTTTATTGATATTGAAATTTTAATTAAACATTAGAAATAGGTGATCACGTGAAGAAACTTTCATTTTTATTAATTTCAGTATTATTGATATTGTCCATTGCTGGTTCAGCCTTTGCCGCAGAGCAAAGTGAATCTGTGCGTGATGAAATTAAAGATGTTCTTTTTGCATATAAAGACTCATATAATCTTAGAGATTTTGCCGCAATTAAAGCTCTTTATACCAAAGATGCTATCATAATGTCTTTTCCTTGTGATTATAAAGAAGATATGTCTCTTGATAAATTTTACGATAGTCTTCCACGCTGCTCGTCATATTGGATTGAGAAAGCATTTAAGCTAAGATTATTTAAAATTACTTCTTTTGAATCTTCTGCTAAAAAATGCACAGCCAGAGTTTTATGGGATTATGGCGACACCAGTGAACGTGGCAAATTTACTCCTACTTTCGAATTTGTACTTGAGGGGAGTCAGTGGAAAATTGCCAAAGAAGTCTACGGACGCAATCCTTCTTAAATTTTTTTAGAAAATTTTGAGTTTAAGCCGGAACAGTTTTCTTTAAAACTTTCCGGCTTTATATCTTTGTAAATATTGGTTTTTTTTGATTTGATAATATTTAGTATTAATCTTGTTTTTAATGAGATAGCTATCCAGTTGTTTTGTTTGATCTTTTAACATGTTTACCCTCGTTCGCATATAGAGTATGTCCGGCTCATGAAGTTTAACGTATTAACATTCGGTTGTCAGATGAACGTCCACGATTCCGATTGGCTTATCCGTGCTATGGAAAGCCGAGGTTGGAAGGCTGTGGAGGAATCGGAAGCAAATATATTTATTGTGAATACTTGTTCTGTCAGGGATAAACCTGAACAGAAAGTGTACAATATTCTAAGGCGGCTAGGGCATTTATGTACATCCCCCGGTGATTTTGTCGCAGTTGGTGGGTGCGTTGCTCAGCAGGTAGGAGAAGGCTTTTTAGAAAGGTTTCCCTATGTTAGACTTGTTTTTGGAAGTGACGGCATTGCCAAGGCCCCACAGTATTTGGAGGAATTGGCTGCTGATCATGAAAAAAGGTTAGTCGTAAACGATTTCTTAGCACAGTATCCTGAACGGGAAGGCGGGCTTGCAAATCCAAATGAAGAACTTCTGCCTCCCGGAATAGGTACTATTCCGGGACAGGCTTTTGTTAACATTATGCAGGGGTGTGATAATTTTTGTGCTTACTGCATTGTTCCTTACACTCGAGGACGTCAGAAATCTCGTTTGTCATCGGTAATTATTGATGAATGCCGTGCTTTAGTTAAAGCAGGAATTCGCGAAATCACTTTGCTGGGGCAGAATGTAAATAGTTTTGGTATGGATAAGAACGGTAGCGATTTAAGCTTTTCGCAGCTGTTATATAAGATTTCTGAAATTGAAGGAATGGAGCGGATCAGATTTACTACTTCTCATCCTAAAGATATCGCCCCTGAAGTGGTTAAGGCTTTTGGAGAGTTGCCTAATCTTTGCCCGCAACTGCATCTACCTGTACAGTCCGGTTCCGATAACATGTTAAAGAGAATGGGGCGTAAATATGATCGCGCCCGTTATTTAGGAATCGTTGAAAGTCTGAAAGAAGCATGTCCTGATATTGTTTTAACTACAGATATCATTGTCGGTTTTCCCGGTGAAACGGATGAAGACTTTGAGCAGACAATGGATATTATGGAACGTGTCAGATATGAAAGCAGTTTTTCCTTCAAGTACTCTGACCGTCCCGGCGTAGCCGCGGTTAAGATGAATCCTAAAGTTTCTGATGAAGTTGCTCAAAAAAGACTGACTCACTTGCAGGAAAGGCAAAAGCATATTACTAGAGAATGTCTAGAAGAGTTGACTGGGAAAGATATGGTCGTTTTGCTGGAAAGACCGAGCAAAAGGCAGGAAGCAGGCGGAGTCTCATGGCGAGGCAAAGATGCCGGAGGGCGAGTAGTAAATATCTTTTTTGAAGGAAAGGATGAAAGTTTTCAGCTTGGCGGCAAGCTGATTAAAGTAAAGATCATAGAATCGAAAAATCATTCTCTTATAGGTACTAAGGTGGGGGATCCATGGTAGAAATGAAGATTTACGGATTGGCGGTTGATAATGACTCCGACGCTCCGGTGCTGGTTCTTAAGAATGAAGAACTGGAAATCGTTCTACCTATTTGGATAGGCGCAATTGAAGCTATGGCTATTTCTCTTGTGTTAGATGAAGTTTCTTTCCCAAGGCCTATGACTCACGATTTGCTTTTGGATGCAATTACAGTACTTGGTGGTAATATTATTTCTGTTGATATTGTAGATATTGAGAATGGCACTTTTTATGCTGAAATTATTGTTGATTGCAATGGTGATGTAAAAGCAATTGATTGCCGTCCATCTGACGCAATAGCTCTGGCTGTAAGGGCAAAGTGTCCTGTGCGGGCAGCGCAGAAAGTTATCGACACTGCTGCAACAAAAGATGCCGAAGCAAAAATTCTTGAAAGTGACAGTGTCAGTGATGAATTTGAAGAACTTTCACCTGATGACTTTAAATATAAAATGTAGTTTTCAGATAATACACGAGTATACTAAATGATAGATTTTCATACACATACAGTATTTAGTGACGGGGAGTTGATTCCAGCTGAACTGGCTCGCAGAGCTAGGATTGCCGGATATCGGGCCATGGCAATGACTGATCATGCGGATGTCAGTAATATTGAAATCATTCTTGAAAATATTCACCGTTTCGCCAAGAAGCACGGTCATTTTTTTGATATTGATATTTTCAGCGGAGTGGAACTTACTCATGTTCCTCCGGGATTAATCGGGGAAATGGTTGTTCAGGCAAGAGAACTTGGAGCGCAGATAGTTGTTGTGCATGGTGAAACGATTGTTGAACCAGTTGCAGAAGGAACTAATCTTTCAGCCATTGAAGCTAAGGTTGACGTTCTTGCTCACCCCGGTCTGATTACCGAGGTTGAAGTTAAACTTGCCGCAGAATATGGTGTTCATCTTGAGGTTACTACACGCAAAGGGCATAGCCTGACTAATGGTCATGTTGTCTCGCTTGCACGTAAATTCGGTGCAAAGCTCGTAGTTAATAATGATGCTCATGCACCATGTGATTTGGTCAGCAAAGAAATGCGCCGCAAGATAGCTCTTGGCGCAGGTATGAGTCCTCAGGAATATGAGCAGGCAGAGGAAAATTCTCGCCAGCTTGCACAGAAGATAATGAAACGCTTAAGTTAAGATAATTTCTTACAATAAGTAATATATTAATATGGCGTTTGACAGAAATAAATACGACAGAGATGCCTTAGATAAGGCTGGTAAGCTGATTAAAGATGCCAGATGCGCTGTAGTTATGACAGGAGCAGGCTTTTCTGTTGCAAGCGGGATACCTGATTTTCGTAGTCCAGGCGGAGTTTGGTCTAAGCATGATCCTGAAAAAGTAGCATCTGTAAAGGCTTTAAAGTCAAATCCTGTAACGGTTTGGAAGTTTCTTTTGGAATTGGTCCGCATGGTTCACAAGTGTGAACCTAACCCAGCACATTTTGCCCTATCTGAGCTTGAAGCCGCAGGAATGATTCAGGGCGTTATTACACAAAATATAGATGGGCTGCATCAGCGTGCAGGGTCGGATAATGTTATAGAATTTCATGGTAATTTAAGTCATTTCTTTTGTTCAGAGTGTTTAGCTGAGTACAAAGTTAGGGATGTAATTACATTTGATGATAAAAAGCTCCCAATTAGATGTGCTGACTGCTCAGGGATTGTGCGACCTGATATTGTTTTTTTCGGTGAGCAGATTCCATCTCAGGCCTATAAGGATGCGTTTGAACTAGTTGATCAGGCTGACCTTGTGCTTGTTATCGGAACATCTGGTGAAGTCGTTCCTGCAAGCTTAATCCCACCGCGAGTTAAAAATCACGGTGGAAAGATAGTTGAAATTAATAAGGTTTCATCGGCTTATTCTTCTATGAGTGATATTACTATTAAAGGTGCTGTTGAAGATATTTTGCCTGAGTTAGTGCGAAATATTATTAAATAAATGTATTTTTTCTTTTAATGCGTATTCCTTAAACTAAACGGTGACGCTAAAAAAAAGGTTCGGTGCTATATGGATTTTTTATCTAACGGCGGAATTTTCTCCATGCTCGAGTCTGCCACTATCGTGGTAAAAGGTGTGCTGTGTCTACTTGCAGCTATGTCTATCGGAAGCTGGACAATTATATTTTGGAAACTGATTTCGCTAGGCAAGGCTAGATCTCTTGTCCTTAAAGGGAATCAGATTATGGAAGATGCCGATTCATTATCTGCTGGTTTGACTGCAATCAATAGAACAAAAGGTTCTCCGCTGAACCGCATCGGTTCAGCGGCGGTTAAAGAATATCGTGTACTCGAAAAATCAGCTGTCAGCCCGAGCCATAAGCGTAGACTTATTAAGGATACTTTGCGTAGAATTCTAAGGCAGAGAGTAAGTTCAGAAATGAAAAAGCTTTCATCTTCGCTTTCTTTTCTCGCAACTTGCGCAAACGGAGCTCCGTTTATAGGGCTTTTTGGAACGGTGTGGGGGATTATGAATTCTTTCCACGCGATCGGAACTGCTAAATCTGCGGCTCTCTCTGCTGTTGCTCCTGGAATTTCTGAAGCTCTTGTTGCAACTGCGATAGGTCTTTCCGTAGCGATTCCTGCGACAATTGCCTACAACTTTTTCTTAGGCGTTCTTGGTGGAATTGAAACTGAAATGGTTAATTTCGCAGGAATGTTCCTTAACAGGATAGAACGTGAAGTTTCATGGGTGGAATCTGCATCCAAGAATGGCGGCGATAGCGATGACTATTCTTCCGCAGAGGTGTAAATCATGGGAATGTCCACTAACAATCGGGGAATGCTGGCTGAAATAAATGTTACTCCCTTTGTTGACGTAATGCTGGTGCTTTTGATCATTTTTATGGTTACAGCTCCGCTTATGACTCAGGGCGTTGAAGTTAATTTGCCGCAAACCCGTACTGTACGCTCACTCCCACAAGATAATGAGCATCTTGTTTTATCAATTAATGATAAGGGTGAGATTTATCTTGATGAGTATAAAGTAGAATTTAACGAACTGCAGGGACATCTTGAAAAACTGGTTAAAAAGCAGAATAAAATGCTTTTTTTAAGGGCTGATAAAAGCGTTCCGTACGGTGATGTTGTCCGCGTTATGGGCGAGATTAAAGCCGCAGGCATTGATAGGATGGGAGTTGTGGCTGAACCTGTAGAGCAGAAAAAAATAAAATAGACGGGTAATGAAGGTTTGTCACATATATTTAAGATGATCGGGAACTCTTTTGCAGGGTGTTGTTACTGATGAGAATTATCGGTCTCTTAATCTCATTATTGCTACACACAGGCTTAATTGTACTGGCTATGACATGGTCTGTGTCTTCGCCTGTGAAAATTTCACTTGATATGCCTGTATATCAAGTGAATTTAGTTTCGCTAGCTCCATCTCCACAGGCTCCTAAAGCAACAACTGCACCTGTTCGTAAGCCTTCAGCACATCTTGCAAAGCCTAAAGCGATTCCTCTTCCTGAAAATGCTGCGCTTAAAAAGATACCTAAGGCCCCTGAAAATCCGGTAAAAGCTCCTGAAGTTAAGCCTGTTGCTAAACCTATACCTAAGCCTGAGCCTAAAATTGAACCTAAAGTTGAGAAAATTTCTCCAAAAAAAATAAAGACAACTCATCCTCCTAAAAAGAAACCTAAAAAAACTAAGGTTAAAAAGGCGAAACCTAAAAAGGTACAAAAGGCGAAAAAAGTTTCTAAAAAAGCTACTAAGCCTAAAAAGCCTGCTAAGCCTAAAATGACAGCTGAAGAAGCTTTGGCTGCGGACCTTGCTTCAATCGGGAAGCTGGTTGAAAAGAAAGAGAAAGCTCAAAAGCGTGCTGTTGCTAATGATCTTGCGTCCCTTACCGGAGCGGCTGAGTCTACCGCTGTACAAGGGGCTGCTGAAGGTTCTGGTGCTTCCGGGCTTGTCCAGGTATATGGATCTATTGTAATGCAGGAAGTTAAAAAGCATTGGCGATATCCGGTTTTCGGACAGAAAGATAACTTGACTGCGCGTGTGCAGGTTTCTCTTAAATCTTCCGGTGAAATTACTGACATTAAACTTCTTGATTCTTCGGGAAATGTTGACTTTGATGACTCTGTGTTGGCAGCTTTGCGAGATACAGAGGTTCTGCCTGAACCTCCTGGAAGTTCAATTCGAACTATTATTGTTAACTTTAACCTGCGTGACCTTGATCAGTAGGTTCGGTTTTATATTATGAGCAAAAATAAATACTCTTTATTGCAATGTGTTGTAGTTCTTGCAGCATCAGTTATGTTTTTTACACTTGCTGCGAGTAGTTCCAGAGCCTCAGATACACTTGCTGTTGATATCTATGGCCCCGGACAGCGCAAAATAAATATTATTTTGTTAACTCCTAAGACTTTGCCTGACGGGAAATATAAAGGAGCAAAAAATCAGAATTTACCATTACCTGCTGAAGCTAATGGATTTGAAAAAGAAATTAAGCAGGATCTTTTATATCTGCCTTTTTTAAATTTTGTTCCTATTTCTAGTATCTTGGGAGGAGATCCTTCGCGTGGGGTAACTCCGGAAGATATTGATTTGAAACCATTGCGCCTTTCAAAGGTTGACTTAGCGTTAACAACGGGCTGGGAAATTCAGCCTAATGGCGAAAAAACTCTGAAACTACGTCTAATTGGAACATACAATGGCCGTACAATTTTAGGAAAACAATACTCTAGAGTGACTCCTGAGATGCTCCCGTTAATTGCTGACAGATTTTCTTCCTACTTGATGAAAATATTAGCTGGACGTGATGGATTCTTTGAATCATCAATAGCTTTCGTAAGGAAGAATGGTAAAAATAAGGAAATTTTTACTATAAGTCCGCAAGGTAGGAATTTACATCAGGTAAGTACTTTAGCTGGTTTAAATCTTAGTCCTAACTGGTCTCCTGATGGAAGTAAGCTCGTATTCACAAGGCTTGGCACAAAACAGCATCTACTTTGTATATGGGATAAAGACACAGGTAAAATTGATCAAAAAGCGTTTCCTGGGAATACAGTTATCGGACCAGCTTTTTTACCTGACGGAAATATTGCCGTAACTTTAACCATGAATGGTGATTCAGATATTTTCTTGATTAATAAGAAGTTTAAGCCTGTAAAAGCTTTAGGAAAAAGTTGGGCGATTGAAGTCTCTCCTGACTTTGACCGGACAGCCAGTAAGATGGTTTTTACATCCGGAAGATTCGGTAATCCGCATATTTTTATGCTTAATATGGCGACAGGGCAGGTTGAGCGTGTAACGTATAATGGTAAATATAATACAAATCCGACAATAAGTCCTGATGGACGATTTGTAGCGTTCTCCCGTCAAACTCCCGAAGGGCACAGAATTTTTGTTCATGACATGAATTCAGGTGTAGAGCGGCAATTAACTTTCGGCCCCGGAAGTGATGAAGATCCGGCATTTGGACCTGATGGGTATTTTATTGCTTTTTCATCAAGCAGAAGTGGAGAGTACAAGATTTACTTAACAACTAGGCATGGAGATGCTGCTATGGCTGTTCCTACAGGGGCTGGAAGTGCCACTGCACCAGCATGGGGCAAGGCTCATGATTAGTTATTAAAATATTGAGCTTTTATTTAATGAAATAATTACAATAATGCTATAGAACTTTAACAGTTCTGTTTTTTAAGTGACTTGATTTTTTTGTAAAACACTTTAGTGTGGAAATATTGGAAGTTAAAATAATAGAGCGTTTTCCACTTGGCGTGGGCAATACTCCTGTCCTTTAAAATTCCTTTTCAGGAGGGCAAATGAAAGCTAGAGCTATAATTTTATGTGTGGCGTTCATGATGATCGCCAGTTTTAGTGTCGGTTGTTCTAAAAAACATGTAGAATCTTCTACCGCATCTCCAGCGGTTGAAGAAAGAATGAATAATCAGCAGGAAAGTGAAAGGGCTAGACAGGAAGAATTAGCTAGACAACAAAGAGAGCAAGAACTTCAGGAACAGGCTCTTGAAGAGGAGCGTAGAGCTTCTGAAGCAAATAAAGAATTTGAGGCTAGCGTTGCTGAGTTGGGAAATATAATTCATTTTGATTTTGATTCATTCGAGATCAAACCTGAATATCGTCCTCTTTTGCAGACAAAGGCTGAACTTCTTAAAAAATATCCTAACATAACGATTGTTATTGAAGGATTCTGTGATGACCGTGGAACTGAAGAATATAACCTTGCACTTGGTGAACGTCGTGCCCGTGCTGCTTATGAATTTTTGATTTTGCTTGGAGTTGCTCCTGAACGTCTTAGCATTGTAAGTTTTGGAGAAGAAAATCCAATTGATCCTGCGCAGAATGAAACTGCTTGGGAGATGAACCGTAGAGTTCAGTTTAAGACTGCTTATTAATTTTATTTTTAAGAATTCTATTGAAAAACCCTTCGCTTTCATTTGAAAGTGAAGGGTTTTTTGTTAATGTTTTTTGCGTAAATTTGGTTTTAAAAGCTCAAATGATGTTTTTCGTACGCTTTTTAATTAGATCATTCTGAAAAGCCATAGAGCCGCAGCAGCGTATACGCCAGCGAGAAGATCATCAATCATTACGCCCCAGCCTGATTTTAACCAATTCTCAGATTGTCTGACGGGCCAAGGTTTTAAGATATCAAATATTCTGAAGAAAATGAATCCCGCTATAAGCTGCCACCCAGTCATTAATCCAAAAGGAAGGAATGTGACCCATTGTCCGAGTACTTCATCAATTACGACACAACCAGGGTCTTTTTTTTCTAATTGAATTTCAGCTTCGGAGCAGGCCATAGCTCCAAATATAAAAAGTAGAATCAAGATAAAAATTTTAATTGGGAAAGAAAATGGATAAAAAAGGAACGGGGCAGCAATAGCCGCTGCCGCTGACCCCCATGTCCCCGGGGCTTTTGGTAAAAAGCCTATAGGACCCAGAGTGGCAATGTTGACTAGAGTTTGGCTGTACAATTTTTTCATAGCTGAATTATCAGCTTAAAATGCTTAAAAGTCCAGAATGAGAAGAGCCTGAACAGTTAATACTGGTCAGGCTCGTAAAATTATTAAATTATGCTATATGTTCACTGCTTGGCTTAACTGTATAGCCAATGCTGTTTGCTATTTGTTCAAGGAGCTTAACTTCATTTGTTACTTTCATTATATCAAGTAATGTTCGTGCTCCGAGCTTAGCATTATTGTCAAACGGGTTAATTTCTCTAAGTAATGTAGAGTAAGGTTTACCTATTTTCTTTGCTACTTCTTTAGCAGGACTGTTGCCATCAAGTACTACTTCCTGTGTCATTTTCGTGATAGATTCAAGCATTGAGATTATCCTCCATTAAATAATAATCCAAAAGCAAAAAAACTTAAGCTGTTGAAAGTATTATTGTATGAAGGGTTAAAAGTGTAAACGGGTGAAAATACGTATTTTTAATTGATAAGGTAGTATTTAATGGTAGGGTTTTTTAGTTTTGGGTAGGGGGTGAGTGGGGGGGACGTGGTCAATAATCGTGCCTTAATTATGCTCTCGTAAAAAAGTAAGAAATTCTTCTTTTGGCAACGGTTTAGAATAATAAAACCCTTGGATTATAGTGCATCCCTCAATCTTGAGTAATTCGATTTGTTCGGCATGTTCTACGCCTTCCGCAATGACATTAAGTCCCATTTTACCAGCCATACTTATTATCGCAGACACAATTGCCATATCGTTTGGATCTGATAAAATGTCATTAACAAACGATCTGTCAATTTTAAGTGTATTGATGGGGAGCTTTTTCAGGTAGCTAAGTGATGAATATCCTGTACCGAAATCGTCAATAGATATTCTAATTCCCGTAGCGCTTAATGTTTCCAGAAGTTTAATTTTTTCTTCAACATTTTTCATAATCAAAGACTCAGTAATTTCAATTTCAAGCTGATTATTATTCAGTTTGTATTTGTCTAATGTCTTGATCACTTTGTTTGAAAAAAGAGGGTCTTCAAGTTCCTTAGAGGAAACATTGACTGAAACAATGAGGTCGTCATAGCCTGCGTTTTTAAAAGTGGCCATGTCTTTTATAGAAATTTCCATAATTTGGCTGTCAATGTCACCGATAAGGTTAAGAAGTTCAGCAAATTCAATAAAATCTCCAGGAGGAACTATGTCACCGTTAGGTTTTACCCAACGTGCAAGAGCTTCCATCCCAACAACTTTTCCAGTTTCGGAATCTACTTTAGCCTGATAGAAAGGAATAAACTCATTGGAAGCCAAACCCCTTCTGATAGCAGATTCCATGTCAATTTTATTCTGAGCGCGTACCAACATTTGAGAAGTATAAAATCTGACTTCGCTTCCGACTCCGCTTTCTCCTTTCATTTGATGCATGGCTGTATCAGCATGTTGCAGAAGTGTTTCTGCCGTTTCGGAATCATCCGGATAAGTCGCAATTCCGATACTAATTGTTATGAAAATGTCATGTCCTTCAATTCTAAATGGCTTTTGGAGTATGTTTCTAATTTTTCTTGCAAAAACCATCAGCGAATTAACGTTTCCAAAATCGATCACCGCAATAGCAAATTCATCACTTCCAATTCTAGCAAAAAGGTCTGTTTCGTGAATGACTTCTTTGATTCTTACCGAAAATCTTTTCAGGAGTTCATCTCCGACATGATAGCCTAGTGAGTCATTTACTTTCTTAAAATCATCGAAGTCAATATAGAGAAGAGCAATCTGACAGTTTCGCCTTTGGCAACGGTTAATTTCAGTGCGTAATCTGTCTGAAAATAACCTGCGGTTAGGTAAATTTGTGAGAGCATCGTGATAGGCATAAAAATTGATTTTATCATCTTTACGCTTAATTTCACTTATATCGTTGTTAATACCTAAGTAGTGAGTGACTCTGTTGTTTGAGTCATAGATCGCAGTGATACTGAGCCGTTGAGGGTATATTTCTCCGTTTTTACGGCGGTTCCAAAGTTCTCCGTTCCATTTCCCTGTTTTAGTCAAAGAAGCCCACATCTCTTCGTAAAATTTCTTGTTGTGATTATCAGACTTTAATACTCGTGGATTTTGGCCTTCGATATCGTCCAAAGTGTACCCTGTTATTTCGGTGAAAGCGGGATTAATCTGCTGCGCAATTCCATCCGCATCTGTGATTATGACTCCGTCCAGTGTATTTTCAAAAAGGTGACTCATAAACTGGAGGGTTTTATTGGCTTTATGGAGTGTCTGTTCTTGGACTGCAATCTGTTCTTTAAGTTCTTTACGAACTTTAGCTAGTTCGCGTTCAGCGATTTTTCTTTCAGTGATGTTTATGGATAGGCTACCTATGCCTATAACTTGGTCTTGCTCATCATAAATTGCAAATCGTTTTGAACTGTATATGCGTTCATCTCCATCCAGATTAGGGATGCTGAATTCAATTGAGATATTTTCACCTTTTGGAAGGCCAAGGGCAATCTGATCGTATTTATTGATCTTATCAAGTTCTTCTTTAAGGGTTGTATTTGTAAAAACTTCATAAATAGTTTTTCCAATGATTTGGTCGTCATTTTTCAATCCGACTTGTTCCAAAAAGGCTTTGTTTACAGCGACGTATCTGAAGGATGTGTCTTTAATAATTGCACTATGGTCAGCACTGTTCAGAAATAATAGGACGAGATTGGAATGCTCCAAAGGGTTAGTTATCCCCTTGTCAGTGGAGCTTTTAGCGTTGTTGTTAGCATTATGAATTTTATTCTTCATTACTTTTATGATGATAATCGTTTAAATTTAAAGTTTGTTGGTAATGCTTTACTCAAAAGAACTTATGCCTTGTTCATGATGGCATCAAATTTACTTAACATATTTTTTTATAATTCGATCTCTGGCACCAGTAGCCAAGATTGAATCTAAAGATTCCTGTATCTTTATGAGAATCTTCTTAGGAGTATTTTTGTTTGCTATCATATAGTAACCGCCTTCCTCAGATAGTAAATATGCAATTTCAAGCTCCGAATATTTGTATCCTAAATTAGTCATTTGATAAGCCAAATCCAAGGGATCGCCTGGGATAAGATCGGCTCGTTGCTTAAATAGCATTTTCAATAATTGATCCGATTTACTTACTAAATGATAAGTATGCTCATTAAAATCATTGGCGATAAAAAACTGCTCAATGGATCCTCCCGATAGGGCTACTGTATAATATTTTTTAATATCTTCGACATTATTGATTTGTATTTCAGTTCTATTTTTTAATTTATAAAGATATACTCTTCTAGGATGGAGTGGGCCAATCCATGTAAACATATCTTCACGTTGTGGAATACGTGCCACTGTAAAGAGCATCGTGTTTGGTTTTTTTTGTACAGTAATTAGGGCTCTTTTAAAAGGGTAGAGCACAAGTTTGTATTTAATTTTAGCCTTTTGCAAAGCTACTTCTATCAACTCCGTGCTGATCCCAACAATTTTATCATTCTGTTTAAAATTATATGGAGGCCAGTTATCAACAAAAATAGTAAGTTCAGTAGCTTGGGCATTTCCAACTATTCCAAGCAATAGGATTATTATTAAAATCTTGAATGATTTTACCTTCCATTGACAGCGCATTTTTACCCCTTCGATCAAGCATCACAACAAGCATGGCATAATTGATAAACAGTTCTTGATGTTATTTAATTTAAGCCCTGAGAAACTAAGTTAATTAATGCAAGTCTCCCGAGATAATAAAAAAAGTATAAGTAATTTCAAAATACTTGCCTTTTTGAAGTTTTCTACCTCACTTTAGCATGGCAATTCTTTTGTATCAATAAACTGTTTAAACATAATGATTCCAAGAACCTGTACTTAGTGCTTGGGGCGGAAAGAAAAATCATATGAACTTTTGTTGTTCGGAAGACGATTTAACAAGCATTGATAAGCTTTATTCATTCCCCGCAACAACGGCCTCCGTCTCAATCAAAACTTCTATCACTCTTGCCAAAGGCAGACCAACAACATTGGTATATGACCCGCATATCCCTTTAACTAAAAAAGCTCCTTGTCCTTGAATTCCATAGGATCCGGCTTTATCATCCGGTTCTCCCGTTGCTACGTATGCCTTTATTGCTGCTTCTTCGCAGTCGATAAATTCAACTTCAGTAGTAACCGCAAAGCTTATTTCTTTGTTGTCCTCGGTAATAATTGCACAGCCTGTAATTACTTTATGCGATCTTCCGCAGAGGCTTTTTAATGTTTCAATGGCGTCTGCTTTACTATGCGGTTTGCCTAAAATATCCATATCCCTTGCAACAATGGTATCCGCGCCTATAACTGTTGCTTGCGATTCTAAAGATGCTACGTTTCTTGCTTTCATTAAAGCCATTTCAATCGCATAATCTTCCGGTAATTGTCCTTTGCGGGCAGGAGGTTCTTCGCAAGTGGCAGGCTTGACTTTAAATTGAAGCCCGACGGAGGATAGAAGTTCTTTTCGTCTAGGTGAACCTGAGCCTAGTACTAGATATTTTAATGTGTTATATATTTTCATAGATTTTAATTTTTGCATTCGGATATTCTAAAAAATAATATTGAAGATAGAAACAAACCTGTTAGTGAATAACAGATATCTGTCAAGTGGATGTTTTTTTAGTTGAGTTATAATGAAATACTAATTTTAATATTGCAGAATGATATACTTAAAAATGAAGAGCGTTTTGCTAGCCAAGTATGTTGCGCTTTTCAAAGTCTAACTGTAATGGGTTAATGAATATTAGATTAGGAGTTGTTGAATGAAAGTATGCATATGGGGAGCGAGAGGGTCGCTACCTGCTACGTATAATGCCGATAGAGCCAGAGCAAAAGTTAAGGCTGCTTTGGAAATTGCGGTTGCACGTGGAATCGATTCTACTACGGATTTAGATGTATTTATAGATAACGAGCTTCCTTTCTCTGTTCGCGGATCTTACGGTACTAATACTCCATGTATTCAAATCGGAACAACCGGTGATGACTATCTAATATGTGATTGCGGGACTGGACTTCGTGATTTGGGAAATTCCATCATGGCGAAGAGATTCGGAAAGCCAGGTGCACATTTCCATTTTCTTATTTCACATCTCCATTGGGATCATTTGCAAGGATTTCCTTTTTTCATTCCGGCTTACCTGAAGGGAAATAAAGTTTCTTTTTATGGCGGACATCCTGACATTGAGAAAGTCTTTCGCATGCAGCAGAGTAAACCGTTTTTCCCTGTCAAATTTGATGACTTGTCAGCAGAATTTAATTTTACGCGCCTTTTCAGCGGGCAGGAATTTGAAATTGCAGGAATAAAAATAAAGGTTAAAGCCCAGTATCATCCTGGGGGGTCATTTGGTTATCGTTTTGAACAAGATGGTAAAATAGCAGTATATTCTACTGATTGTGAGCACAAAAGTGCGACCGCTTTATCAGATGAGAAGTTTGTAGAATTTTTCAAAAATGCAGATCTGCTGATTATGGATGCTCAGTACTCATTTGCTGAGGCTAATTCAATTAAAGAAGATTGGGGACATTCGAATAACATTATAGCTGTAGAGTTGTCAGGGCTTGCCGGTGTTAAGACTTTGTGTCTTTTCCATCAGGAGCCTATTCTTGATGATTTTGAATTGGAAAAATTCCTCGAAGATACAAAGGCATATGCTAAACTCGTTGAGAGTAAACCTGATAAGATCATAATGGCTCAAGATGGTCTTTGTATTGCTCTCTAAATTTTTATGATGAGTTCTAATCTGTTCTTTTTTTGACACTTCTTGCTTTTATCCTTTCTAATCCAATTTTATTAGATCTTAATCACCTGTAAATACGACGTTAATATGTTTGGCATAAGCTTTGCTTTATGGTTGATGAAGCCGTCGGGGTTGTCCCGCATCTTTTGACCATGGAGCAATGAAGTGAGAAACGACGAATTGAAATATGATTTAGATCTTGTGGAATACGGATCTCATGATTCTGATTTATCTGACATGAACGGTTGGTCTGTTGCGTGGTCTGATTTGATGATGGTAATGTTTGTTCTTTTCGTAGTGCTCTTTATTTATAGTCAATCCAAAGAGAATATTAAAGTTATCTTTAGTGGAAATGCCAAGTCGCAAGTTGACCTGAGCCCTGTGGATGGGTTGATTGATATGCTGTCAGTTCATCGCGCCGCAATGAGCGGAAATGCCAGAGTTGTTTTAAGTCCTCAAGATGAACTTTATCGTAGTGATGACGGTGCAATAAGCATGGATAATAACGATAATGGTCAGATAAAAATTGTTATGCGCGGAGATGCCTTTTTCCCTGTCGGGAAAAGTGATTTCGAACCGAAAACGCAAAAGTATCTTGCTGAAGTCGCAGAAGTTTTAAAAACTAATAATCACGCCATACATATTATAGGTCATACCGATCATCGTGATGCTGTCAATGCCGGAAAGAAATCAGCTTTTGAACTTTCTGCAGATCGCGCAGCAAAAGTTGCACAATATTTTATCAGTGAGAAATCTATCGATCCTGCTCGTATTCTTGTCAGCGGACGCGGTGGAACAGTCCCTGAACTGCCTGATTCTATGCAAAAGGTGTCAGGAAATAATCGCCGCGTTGAAATCATAGTCATAAACACTGATATTAATGGATAGTAAGGGAGGTCATGTCATGAACAGAAAGAATCTTGTGGGTGTTTTCTTAGCTGGGTTAATTTTTTTAGCAAGTTTCTGGCTTAGTGGCGGGTTAGCTCTTTACTGGAATGCCGCCGCTTTTGCTATTGTCATTTCCGGTTTAGCTATAGCTGTTATGCTAAGTTATCCTGTTGAACAATTACTTCAAGCTTTCAGGGTTGTTCGCAGTACATACACAAATAGGCTTACTACTCATGAAGAAATTGTTGATACCTTGCTTGATTTAAGCGTCCGCTCACGCATGGATGGTATGCTTTCTTTAGAGAAGGCAGGCGAGCAGACAACCATGTCTTTTTTGAAAAATGGGCTTATGCTTCTTGTCGATAATTTTGACGAAGCAGAAATTAAAGATTGTCTCAGGACAGAAATGTCCTTCTTTAATATGCGTAGAAATGAATCGGAGCGAGTTTTTCAATCCATGGCACGTTTTGCCCCAGCATTCGGAGTTGCAGGGTCAGTAATAGGTTTGATCGGTCTTTTAATGGGAATTGATAATCCGGCTGTTATTCTAAAACATATTCCGGTAGCATTTATTTCAACTCTTTACGGAGTTGTGCTCAGTAATATGATTTTTGCTCCAATGGCAGAAACCGTTCGCTGTAGAACTAGAAACGAATTGATTAATCAGAAAATGATTATGGACGGAATTATTGCCATTAAGAATGAACAGAATCCCTATAAACTTGAAAGAAAACTGGTCGCTTTCCTTTGTCCTGATGATAGAGAAGGGAAGACCGAAGCCCTTAGAAATATAACTAGAAAGTATATTAAGATGCGAAAGGAAGAAAAGGATGGTAAAAATAAAACTCTCCATGAAATTCCTTTAGTAAAAGCTTCTTGATTATTTCATATCCTATTGAATAATTTAAGCCCGGATCGTAGCTCATATTGAGTTCCGATCTGGGTTTTTTGGTGTCAGATTATGGACACATTCTGTTTAGAATCTTAAAAAAGTTATTATCTTGATTTACTTTTTTCTATTGACTGTATTAAAGTCAGGCATTGGTTTACACAAGATGATGTTTTTACAGACGCAAAATTATAAGAGGGTGTGTCAAAATGAGTTTGATTCTTGCTGTTGATATTGGCGGTACAAATAGCAGATTTGCTGCTTTTCAGGTTGGCCCTGACGGTAGTCTAACTATGAAAGCGAAAGTATGGATCCCAAGTAACTCTGCGGACAGCTTTGATCATCTTTTAGAGTTATTACAGGAAAGTGACTTTCCATATTCTCCTCAGGATTTTGATGTAGCTGCAATGGCTCTGGCTGGTCCGATTGAGGGAGGAGTTTATTGTAAACCTACTAATTTGAAGTGGGCGGTTGATATCAAGAAAGGAGCCAGCGTCTACGGCTTTAAAAAAGCATCTCTCATAAATGATTTTGTAGCTCAGGCATATGCCTGTAAAACTCCTGCAGTTGTAGGTTGCAAAGTTTTGCAACAGGGTACCGTTTCTCCACATGGAACTATAGGGGTAATCGGCGCGGGAACTGGATTTGGCCATTGCGCGTTGGTTCCGGTTCCATCAGTGGGATTTGTCCCTGTTCCTTCGGAAGCGGGGCATATAACTTTTCCTTTTGAAAGTTTAGAAGAATTGGATTTTTGTGCTTTTGTTAAAGAACGAATTGGAATTTCGTATTGCTATGGTGATGAAATTTTGACGGGTAGGGGAATTAAGATTTTACATCTATATTTAACTGGTGAGGATATAGAGCCTCGCGAAGTCTCTAAAAGCATGGCTTCAGGAGGACTTACACTTGAGTGGTATAGGAAATTTATTGCGAGATGTTGCAGGAATTACGCATTAAGCATTCTGGCCACGGGCGGATTGTATATTTCCGGTGGAATTGTGGCTAAAAATCCTTTTATTGTTGAACATCCGGATTTTATGACCGAATTTAAAAAGTCCAGTTCAATGAATGAGCTACTAAGTCGTATTCCAGTATTTTTGAACGATAATCAAGATAGCGGGTTATATGGTTCAGCCTTGCTGGGTGCGCTTGCCATGTAATGAAAAATATTAACAGGATGGTTTTGATATGCCGATTTACGATTACGATTTAGGTATAATCGGTGGAGGAGCTGCTGGCCTGACTGTTGCCGCCGGAGCTGCACAGCTTGGAGTAAAAGTTTTACTGATTGAAAAAGAAAATAGCCTAGGCGGTGATTGTCTTCATTACGGGTGTGTACCGAGTAAAACTTTGATTCGAACAGCCAGAGTACGCCATTTAATGGGGAAAACTCAAGATTTCGGCCTGCCTTCTGTAAAACTTCTTCCTGTTGACTATTCCAAGGTTTCGGAACGTATTTCATCGGTTATTTCTGAGATTCAAAAACATGATTCCGTCGAACGTTTTAATTCTCTAGGTGTCGAGGTTAAATTCGGTTCTCCATCTTTTGTAGATGATCATTCCATACTGATGGAAGGCAAAACTGTTTCTGCACGTTCATGGGTTATTGCTACAGGCTCATCTCCTTCAGCTCCGCCTATCCCAGGTTTGAAAGATGTCCCCTACCTAACTAATAAGGATATTTTTTCATTACAGGAGCTTCCTTCTTCGCTTTTGATATTAGGAGGAGGACCTATTGCCATAGAGATGGCGCAGGCCTTTCAGCGGTTAGGATGCGAAGTTACTGTTCTTCAGCGCAGTGATCATATTTTGAGCAGAGAAGATCTTGATATGGCGCAATATGTGATGGATGGTATGGTTCAGGATGGCGTAAAGTTTATATTGGGTGCGAAAGTTGAACAGGTTCGCGAGAGTTCTGGCGGAATCGAAGTTATTTTGGAAAATGATCAGAAGGGGGCGACTGCTCGACATATTGTTACCGGTCAGAAGCTTCTTGTCGCGTTAGGACGTAAAGCAAATATAACTACTCTAAATCTTAATGAAATCGGTATAGCTTATAACTCTAATGGTATTGATGTCGATGCCAGAATGCGTACTTCGCTTAAAAATATTTATGCGGCCGGAGATGTTACTGGAAAGTATCGTTTTACACATGCCGCTGGTTACGAAGGCGGGATAATTGTCACCAATGCAGTGCTGCATTTGCCGCGTAAGGCAAATTATAAATGGCTGCCTTGGTGTACATATTCTGATCCTGAACTTGCGAGTGTGGGACTCAACGAATCAAGAGCGAGGAAGTTGGGAATCAGGTATACAACTGTTGTAGAAGAATTTTCAGGAAACGATAGGGCTTTGGTTGAAGGTGAAGGTCGCGGGCGGATAAAATTACTTCTTGACGTTAAGGGTAAGCCGCTTGGCGTTCAAATTGTTGCAGTACATGCTGGAGAACTGATGGGAGAATGGGTGGCTGCAGTTAATGGCAGTGTCGGACTGGCAACGCTCGCTGGCGCAATTCACCCATATCCGACACTGATAGAAATGAACAAGAAAGTTGCTGGTAAACTTCTTGGAGAAAAAATATTTTCCGATCGAGTCAGGAAAATACTTAAGATGTTTTTTTCGTATCGGGGATAAGTTTACTGCAACAAATGTTTATTCAGAAACTTTTCCATTGCTTCATAGAATTCAAATTTGTTTTCTTGATTCGCAAAACCATGCCCTTCATTATCCTTTACCATATATTCCACGGACACTCCGTGCTTTCTAAGTGCATCAACAATCTGGTCTGATTCAGCCTTTTTTACGCGAGGATCATTTGCGCCCTGTGCTACAAAAAGTGGTGCAGTGATTTTATCTACATGAAAAACCGGAGAAACTTTGGTGAGCATTTTTTTATCGCGGATTGGATCACCAACCATAGTGTAGAAGCGGTCTCTTTCCATTTCCCAGTATGGTGGCAGCGAATTCATCAAGGTAAACAGGTTAGAAGGGCCGACATAATCAATGCCGCATGCGTAGAGGTCCGGGGTAAATGTCAGACCTGCAAGTGTTGCGTATCCGCCGTAAGAAGCTCCGTATATGGCTACTTTTTTTGGGTCGGCAATGCCTTGATCTATAGCCCATTTTACAGCGTCAGTCAGATCGTCTTGCATTGTAAGTCCCCACTGCTTGAATCCTTTTTTCCAAAATTCTTTGCCGTACCCCGTTGAGCCGCGGTAGTTAACCTGTAAAACGGCAATTCCTCTATTGTTCAGAAATTGTGTTTCAGGATTAAATCCCCAATAGTTTCTGGCCCACGGTCCGCCATGCGGGTTAAGTACTAAAGGAAGGTTCACAGGAGGTAGTCCTACGGGAAGGCTGATATATCCGTGAAGAGTAAGTCCGTCGCGCGAAGTGAACGTAATAGGTTTAGTTTTTGCCATTTTAGGTTCGTTAAACCACGGGCTGACGTCTGCTATTTTATCAAGTTTTTTACTTGGAACGTCATAAATATATCCCGCTCCAAGGCTGCGATCAGAATATGTTCTGACAATCATTTTTGTTTCATCTTTACTTACTCCGGTAACGACTACGGAATATCCGGGCAATTTGGATTCTAGATCGTTTTGAATTTCTTCTCTTTCATCATCAAAGAAAACATAGTGTGGTTTATCAGAGTAATATCCTGCGCCTGTGATAACTTTACGTTTTTTGGATCTGATAAGAGTTTCGGCGTCTACATCAGGATGCTCGAAAATTAGATGTTCAAGTTTATCATTTGCAGGATTATAAAGATAAATAGCGTCCTTATCTCGGCCGATATTTGTGGTGACATAGATTTTTTTATTATCAAAATCGAAAAAGAGTGGTGAAAAAGTTGTACGGAAATCTAGAGTCTTAAGCGGGGTAAACTTATCTTGAATATTTTTACGGTAGAGAATTATGTTTTTACCACCTTGGCTTGCTATGGCTATCCTTAGCTTGCCTATGTTATCCGTCATCCATGCTATAATGTTCCCAGGGTTTTCAGCTACAAGTTCAAGGTCCCCGGTAATAACATTGAGTTTGAATACATCAAAAAAATGAGGGTCTCGTTTATTCATGGTGATTAAAACATGGTCGTTGTCATTTTCAAGATCATCTATCAGGCCAGTTCTAGTTTTTTCAAAAGGAGTCAAGTCGATAGAACCGCTTCCGTCAATCGGAGCGGAATAGATGTGAAAATTTTCATCTCCTCCGGTATCCTGACTGTAAATAATGTGTTCATTTCCAATCCAGTAATATCCGGATATATTACGGGCAGTACTTGCAGTTATACGAGTTACTTTCTCTGAAGTAAGGTCTTTAACGAATATATTCATGCGTTCTTTCCATGGAGCTTTCCACGCAACTTTACTTCCGTCCGGAGAAATACTGAACGCGCTGGCAACAGGGTTTTTGAAGAAATCACGCAGTGGAATAAGTTCAGTTTTATCGACGCGCCCACCGCTGATTTCTCCCTTAGAGTGGACTTCTACTTGTGTTTTAGCACAAGCGGATAAAGAAATAAGCAGAGCCGTTACAGCTATGAAAGTGTATAATAGTTTGTACTTGGTCATGGCAGAATTTTTCGTGGCTAGTTTGCTGAGTTTTTGTAAACAGCAACTTCACCAGCTCCTTGTTTCGTAGATGAGTTTAATGCGGATGTTACCTTTTTCATAAGCATTTCATACGAATCACCTTTGACGTATGTTGCAATTCATGAATTTATTTTAAGATAAATTAAGCTGGTTGTCTTATCTTTTTTAATCAGTTGATTAATTTTTGAAGCAAGATTTTCTGCGTAGGTATCTTGTGAGGTTGATTTTTGCAGAATTTTTTCAGCTAAGTTGCTAAGGTTTGCATCATTGCTATTAATAACTTTATAAAAAGAATTGTCTTTTTTTATGTTGCCCTGAGTCATTCCATGAGCTAGGAAAAGCCGCGTGGCTGATGGAAAATCTATTGAGCCTACTGACGGGTATTAATTCAAGTACTTATTTACAGTAAATTTAAGGGTGAACTGCCATGGCAGACAATTATAAAAAAACATTTCTTATTTCATGGGACAAGTTGCACAGAGATTCCAGAGAATTATCGAGACGACTTCTTAAGCTTGGTCCATTTAAAGGTATTATAGCTGTTACCCGTGGCGGTCTTGTTCCTGCTGCAATTTTGGCTCGCGAGTTGGACATAAGACATATCGACACAATTTGTATTTCCACCTATGATTGGAAAATACAGGAAAAGAAAACTACAGTTCTTAAAGGTATTGAGGGAGACGGTGAAGGCTGGCTCCTCGTTGACGATCTCGTTGATACTGGAAAGACAGCTAAAATTGTTAGAGAAATGGTGCCTAAGGCTCATTTTGCTACTTTATACGCAAAGCCTGAAGGACGTCCCCTTGTTGAGACATTTATATCAGAGGTTAGTCAGGATACATGGATTTTGTTTCCTTGGGACAGTGAAACTCAGTTTGTACAACCTATTGTGAAGAGTGTGCAGGGCGAATAATTTTTATTGAAATTTGTTTTTAACAAGTCTTAATTATATTTAAAGGTCATAACAAACCTATTAAATAATACTTATCAACTTCCAGGTATGAAATGCTTAGAAGTTGTTTTAGTATTTCTTTTTTTTTGTTCAGGCTTTGTTTTTATTATGTATTGCTATGTAGCAATGCATACATGTTTTTTTGTTGTTGGAGGGATGGAGCCGTTTAAAACGGGCTTTCAGGATCAAAAATGGTATTGTCTTATTTAAGGAGTAGAGAATGCGTAAGTTAATGATCATGGTCATCGTTGCAGCAATGTCTGTAATGATGGCAACTGTTGCTTTTGCTGATGCCAAGAAAAAAGTTAAAGTCGGTTTTGTTTACATTTCACCTGTTGCTGATGCTGGCTATTCATACGCCCAGGATCAGGGACGTATTGCTATTGATAAACTTCCTTATGTTGAAACTTCCTTTGTTGAGTCCGTGCCTGAAGGAACAGACGCTGAACGCGTAGTTCTTAACTTTGCCCGCAAAGGTTATGATGTAATTTTCGGAACAAGTTTCGGTTACATGGACCCTATGGTTAAAGTTTCCAAAAAATTTCCTAAAGTAGCTTTCATGCATTGTTCAGGATTCAAGACTACTCCTAATATGAGTAATTATTTTGGCCGCATGTATCAGGCTCGTTACCTGACAGGTGTAGTTGCCGGTATGATGACCAAAAGTAACATCATCGGCTACGTTGCTGCTTTTCCAATTCCTGAAGTTATTCGCGGTATTAACGCATTCACCCTTGGTGCACGTTCTGTTAATCCTAAAGCTACTGTTCGTGTCGTTTGGACTAAATCATGGTATGATCCTGCTCTTGAAAAAGACGCTGCTATCAGCATTCTTGATATGGGTGCTGACATTATTACTCAGCATCAGGATTCCCCCGGTCCTCAGGAAGCTGCACAGGAACGTGGAAAATACTCCATTGGCTATAACTCAGATATGGCTAAACTTGCTCCTAAATCTCACCTTACTGCTGCAATTTGGAACTGGACACCACTCTTCACACAAGTTGTTGAGCAGGTCCGTGACGGCAAGTGGAAAGGCGGTGAATCTTTGTGGTGGGGCATAGATAAAGGTGTAGTAGGTATCTCACCTTTCTCTTCTCTTGTTCCAAAAAATGTTCAGGACAAAGTTAATGCTGTTAAAGCTGAGATTATTGCCAAAAAACTGAAGGTTTTTACCGGTCCAATTAAAGATCAGTCTGGTAAAGTTGTTGTTCCTGCCGGACAGTCCATTGACGATTCTAAGCTTCTCGGCATGACTTGGTTTGTCGAAGGCATAGTCGGAAACACAGAGTAATATAATTTATGTTGGGTTATCGGTTACAAAAGCGCGATGAACCCTGGAGCTGGGGCGCCCCGTTTATTGTCGTGGGCGCTCTGGTTCTTTCTCTAGGGGTAAGTGCTCTCCTGCTGGAATTGCAGGGTAAATCAGCTGTGGAAGGACTTCTCGTGCTTTGGCAGGGGTCTTTTGGTGCGTCTTGGGCTTTGGAAGATGCTCTCTTAAAATCTATTCCAATTTTTCTTTGCGCACTTGGTGTTGCAACTGCTTTCAGAATGCAAGTCTGGAATATCGGAGCAGAGGGACAATTCGCGTTGGGTGCCATCGGTGCAACATGGGCGGCTCTGACATTTCCTAATCTCCCAAGTTATCTGCTTATGCCTTTAATGTTTTTAATGGCTGCAGTTTGTGGTGGCTTATGGGCCTTTATCCCCGCAATCTTGCGTCTCAGATTAAAGGTTAATGAAATTATTTCAACATTGATGCTTAACTATATCGCCATACTTCTTTTGGAATATCTTGTCTTTGGAGTATGGAAAGATCCTAAAAGTTTTGGTTTTCCTGTTACCCCTGAATTTACTTCAAACGCTATTGTCGGGCAGATCGGTGACACCCGCCTACATTGGGGATTCGTCGTGTGTATTGTCGCCGGTGTCGGCATGTGGGCTTTCATGCGTTTTACCCGATTAGGTTTTGAAATAAAGATAGCAGGGGAAGGGGAGCGTGTTTCAATGTATTCACGTCTTCCGTACGGTAAACTTACTATTCTTGCTATGGCTGTTTCCGGTGGATTGGCCGGATGGGCAGGCTGTATTGAAACTTCTGCTGTAGTCAACAGGCTTCAGCCTAGTATTATGGTTGGGTACGGTTATACTGCAATTGTTGTTGCATGGCTTGCCAGACTGGAGCCTCTCTATATTGCTGTTTCTGCATATCTTCTTGCCGCGCTTAGAGTCGGAGTAGAAAATTTGCAGCTTGAACTTCAGGTGCCTGCCGCGTTCGGTTCGATTATGGAAGGACTAATTCTCATGTCTGTGCTCGCAGGGCAAATGCTTGTTACATATAAGATAACACGAAAGAAATAGACGGCTGATCATTAATTCAGTTTGAAATCTAATCGGGTGATATAAATGCTGGAAAGTTTTATTGTTCCGCTGCTGGCTGCGACAGTTCAGTCCGGTACTCCTATTTTGTACGCAACTCTGGGTGAAATCCTCACCGAGAAGGGCGGCGTGCTAAATCTTGGGGTTGAAGGGATGATGAGTATGGCTGCGTTTGTTGCATTCGTCGCCAGTTATTCAACCGGAAATCCTTGGCTTGGATTTGTATGCGGCGGTCTTGCCGGAGTAGTAATGGCAATGCTACATGGTTTTGTTTGTATCACCTGTCTTGGGAATCAAGTCGTTTCCGGTCTTGCTTTAACCATACTAGGTACAGGGCTTTGTCATTTTCTCGGTACACCTTATATCGGGATGTCCGGATCAGGATTCGAGAAATTTATTTTTCCGTTTCTTTCTTCGATTCCGTATATCGGGGATATCTTTTTTAAGCAGGATGCTCTAGTATATGTATCTTATTTAATCCCATTTTTGTTTATGTTTTTTATTAATAGAACAAGTCTGGGGCTGGCTATAACAGCTGTAGGAGAAAATCCTGCGGCAGCTGCGGCTGCCGGACTTAAGGCCGTAAAACTGCGCTGGCTTGCACTCCTAGGCGGCGGATTTTTAATTGGTCTTGGCGGAGCGTATCTTTCACTCGCATATACGCATCTTTGGGCTAACGGACTTTCGGGGGGACGTGGCTGGATTGCGGTTGCATTGGTTATTTTTGCATTCTGGAGACCGGGTAGAGCTGTTTTCGGGGCATATCTTTTCGGAGGAGTAATGGCTTTTCAGTTTAGACTTCAAGCCATCGGTACCAATATTCCTTCTTCCCTTCTGTTGATGCTGCCGTATGCGCTTACCATTTTAGTGTTGATTTTTTCTGCTGTTCGAGGACGCGGAGGAAGTGCTCCGGCCCATCTCGGAGTTAACATAGAGCCTGAAGGATAGGTATAATCGACATGAATGAACAAGATTTAACCCGTCCTGAATCGCAGAAAGCAACAGGGTTTGCCGATGCTCCTCCTTTAATCTCTTTGAAAGGGATAACCAAACGATTCGGTAAAGTTGTAGCAAATAATAATATTTCTCTTGATCTATATCCGGGGCGCATCAAGGCTTTGCTTGGTGAAAACGGAGCCGGAAAAAGTACTTTGATGAGCATGCTTGCCGGACGCTTTAAACCTGACGAAGGATATATTGAAGTGGACGGTATTCCAGCTGATTTTAATTCATCAAAAGATGCAATTAAAGCTGGGATTGGTATGGTCTATCAGCATTTTATGCTGGTTGAGACCATGACTGTTGCGGAAAATGTTCTACTTGGTCAGGAAGGTTCTTTTTTTATTAATCGCCGCGAAATGAATGCTAGGGTCCGTAAGCTGGCTTCAGATTATGAACTTGAAATTGATCCGGCTGCACGTATTTCTGACCTTTCCATGGGAGAAAAACAGCGTGTTGAAATTTTAAAGCTGCTTTATCGTGAAAGTCGCGTTCTTATTTTTGATGAGCCTACTGCCGTACTTACTCCTCGTGAAGCATTTCGTCTTTTTGAAGCCTTATGGGCTATGACCAGACTTGGTAAATCTGTTGTTTTTATAAGCCATAAACTAGAAGAAGTGCTGGCAATTGCTGATGAAGTTGCTATTTTACGTCGCGGTAAAATTGACGCGGAAGTCCCCAGAGATAAAATTTTATCAAAAGCTGATCTAGCTTGCCGGATGGTAGGTAAAGAAGTTTTACTTGAAGTAGATAAAGAAGAAGTGGAAATTGGGGAAAAGGTTCTTGAAGTAAAGAGCATGACTGGTATGGGGCTTCGTGGCATTAATCTGGATGTATATAAGGGCGAGATTGTTGCTATAGTAGGTGTCGCAGGGAATGGTCAGCAGGAACTGGTAGAAGGAGTCAGCGGACTCCGCAAGCCTCCAAAGGATACAATTTTTATAATGGATAAGCCTTGGCGTGAGTTTTTTGAGGAAATGACTTGGAATCATTCCATGTCTTATATTCCCGAAGACAGGCTTGATCTTGCAACAGCCAGAAATCTTGATTTAGTTGATAATCTACTTCTTACAACTCGTCAGGGGTTCACAAAAGGTTCTATTCTTAAGCGTGATAAAGCCGCTGCAGTCGCAGCTGAACTTGTTAAGGATTATGACGTGCGTCCCGGAAGACTTCAGGCTTTAGCTTGGCAGCTTTCTGGCGGTAATTTGCAAAAAATGGTCTTGGCCCGTGAGCTTTATAGGCAGCCTCACCTGATTGTAGCAGAGCAGCCGACTCAGGGGCTTGATATTTCTGCTACTGAAGAAGTTTGGAATAAACTGCTTGAAGCCCGTAAAATGGCTGGAATATTGCTTGTAACCGGAGATCTCGGCGAAGCTGTTCAGTTGGCTGATCGTATAGTGGTAATGTATTGTGGGCAGATTATGGATGAATTCCATGTATCTGATACGGATAAGCTTGATAATATAGGCTTGCTAATGGCTGGTGTCAGAGAATAAAAACGTAATACGAATGATATCAAAGCCTCTTTTTTACAATGTAAAAAGAGGCTTTTTGTTTTGTGTTCGTTGTATATATATTTTTTTAAAAAATAATTGTGCAAAATTATTTTGCTGATTGTTATTTGTAAAATATATTTATGAAAAAATATTATCTATAAAATATTAATATAATATGACATAATGTTGTATGTTAATTATTTTAGATATTTTTTACTGTATAATTAAAAAATATGATGCCCTTTTATATAACTTTTCAGCGTTGATTGTCTAAATATCATCAATTTAATATTTACTGCTTTAACTTTGCTTTGCAACTCATCTATTTGGAATACATCGAACTGTGTGAATTTTTTCTCAAGTAAGCTTTATATAGTATGTCTTCTTGCCGTGTTGTGGTATTGCATAAGAGCTCTATCTCCTTATTCTAATTGAAATAATTGCTTATTTTAAGTAGAAAGTTACGACTTTCTTGAGGAGGAATAGAATGAAGAGTAATTTTTTTTATGTGGGAGTGGCAGCTGTTTTTGCCATTCTGGTTATTATCTATGCTACAACGACTAATCACCTTAGTGAAGAGATCGCCAGCATTGCTACTGATAAAGTTGTCGTCACTAACCCTACATTGACTGTCAGCTTTCCAATTAATTTTCAGTTCAAACGCCCTGCAAAATTGAACAAGACCAGATTTTCACAGGTTAAATTCTCTCACTTTGCACATCAGGATGTTGCCTGCGTAAAGTGTCATCACACTTGGGACGGCAGAAGCCCTATAAAGAGCTGTGCTACTGAAGGTTGTCATAGTGAGCTGAGAGCTAAAGGTAAAACAGAATCTTATTTCAGAGCTTTCCATACTTTACATAGCGATCGCAGTTGCCGTGGTTGCCATTCAGCAATGAATAAGGCTGGTAAAAAAGAATTGAGACTTGCTCCATGTGCTAACAATGGTTGTCATGTTGTGGTGCCAAGGACTAAATCTTTAAAGTAAGTTTTAGTAGTTTTTTTGTGAATTTGATTTCGTAAAGAAAACGCCTGTCGGTTAATCCGTCAGGCGTTTTCTTTGTTCTATATAAATTATTTTTGGTTTGACTTTATTTAGATATTTATAATACCATACCGTATGGTATGTAGAATAAGGAGTGTAAAATTGATTTTGTCTAAAGTTGAAGGGAAGAAAAAAGTGCGGCGTAGCGCAGTTGATTTGCTTGATGCAGGGCTTAATTTACTCGCAGAGCATAGCATTCAACAGCTGACTATTGATGCTTTATGCAAGCAATTGTGTGTTACGAAAGGGTCGTTTTATCATCATTTTAAAGGTCGTGAAGATTATCTTGAACGCATGCTTGAACATTGGGTGAATGAATGGACAATTAAAAGTATGAATTCTGCTTCTCTTGCTGGAGAAAGTGCTGCACAGCGGTTTGATGCTATTGTAGAGAAATCTCACGACCTTCCACTCGGACCTGAAACAAGTATAAGGTCTTGGGCTCTGACTGATTCAACTGCCCAGCGTTATCTCGAAAAAGTTGATTTAATTCGTATGGATTACTTGTATGAGATATTCAAAGAAATATCTGGTAGTCATAATCGTGCTCTGACTTTATCGCAGATAAGTTATTCGCTTTTTATTGGTACAAGAATGATTGTACCGGAGATTGAAGATGAGCGACATAAGGCAATAATTAAATTGATGAAAAGTGAAGTATATGGAATGTCGGAGAAATAATATAAACTAGCGGAGGACCTTATGCAGTCTGAAATATCTTGGCCTGAAGTAACCGCTTTATTTAATCAGGCTCACCATGCCTCAGTTGCGACAGTTGATGCTGATGGATATCCAAGAATTACTCCGATCGGATCAATTATTTTCAGCGGAGAAGGGCGTGGATATTACTTTGAAAAATTTCCTAAAAGTATGAGGTCTAATTTAGATCGTGATCCGCGAATGACTATCATGGGAGTGGCTCCTAGTTTTGCTTTTTGGCTTGGAGTTTTGTGGCGTGGGAAGTTTAAAAGTCAGCCTGCTATTCGCCTTGTATGTGAGGCTGGTGCTAGGCGTAAGGCTACACCTGAGGAATTAGAAGCATGGCTTAGCAAAGTTCGTCCGTTTCGCCATTTAAAAGGGCATAGTTTGTTGTGGAAAGAGATGAGTATGTTGCGCGAATTTAAAGTGATTCGTGTTGAATCTGTTGAATTAGGGAAGATGAACGTAAATCATAACTCTCTGGAGAATTTAAGCTCTATCCCTGTGCTGCATGAACTTATTAATGGTGCTGACTATGTTGATTCAAAGTCATTTGTTAGTAAATGTTCCATGAATGATTTTTTGGTGCGAATGTTAACATACCAACCAGCATGGTTAGGTTTGCTTTATAGAGTAAGGGGAGTGGTCGCAAAAATAATGGGTCTTAAGCATGACGTAGCTAGTCATAAAAATGCTAAAACAGAGGATTTTGATTTTGAAGCCGGAGGTAAAGTAGATTTCTTCACCTCCGTAGATTATAAATCTGATCAATATTGGATAGGTAAAGCAAGTGATAAGCATTTATGTGGATATATAGGAGTTGTCTCAGAACATCTTAAATCTGGTAATATTCGCTACCATATGTTTACAGTAGTAAACTTCTGTCATTGGACAGGACCGCTATATTTTAATTTAATTCGTCCATTCCATCATATTGTCATGCACTGCATGGGTAAATATGCGGTGAAGGGTTGAGGCTGTGTTCAACATTTTATCAATCAGTTCAACAAATTATCAGCGGAGCTTAGGTGAACTTCAAGCTCACTGTCTGTCAGCTTAAGTTTATGCTGTAGTTCTTTCATGGATTCACCAGGATCATAAAGCGGATAGTCGCTGCCGAAGAGTATTTTTTCGCGCGGATGTTTTTTCATAATTTCATCAAGCAGGTTTCTGTCCATGAACGGGAGTGCGCTTGAGGTGTCCATGTATACATCGCTTCCTGCTAAATATTCCACCACCCATTTCCAGTGATATAATCCGCCCATGTGGGCTGCTATGGCTGTGAGTTTTGGGAAATTCTGTAGAATTTTCTTAAGCTTAATAGGACATGACGGATTTTGCTCAGGTGGAAGTTTATCACCGATGTGGAACATCGCGATAAATCTGCCTTCGATCATTTCAAGTATTTGATAGAATTTTGGGTCATCCATAAAAAATGATTGAAAATCAGGATGAAATTTAAGTCCTTTTATTCCATTGCGCTCAAGGCGTGCAAATTCTTTTTCAGGATCTTTGTAATCAGGATGCATTGTTCCGAATGCTATAATACGCGGATCACTTTCTTGCAGGCCGATAGACCAATTGTTTGCAGGGATGACCTGTGCGGGGTCTGTTGCAGCGGTATGAACGATGACTTTATCCAGTCCTGCTTTATCAGCTCGCACAAGCAGGTCTTCAATTAATCCTGTACCAGTAGCTTTGACACCATAATGGCTATTTAACTGTGATAGAACTTTTTCAGATATTTTAGGATGAAAGGCGTGAGTGTGAACATCGTAATACATTTCTAAAGTCTTCTTATTGTTATGTCTATAACGTTGTTGTTTAAGTCTTTAAAAAACACTCATAGCATGGTTTAAATATTGCCATGCTAAATAAGTGCCTTAGTTAAAGGCTATCTTATTGTTTAATTTTTTAGAAAATCTCTTTAAGCCATTCCGGGATTCTAACTGGTCGACCATCAGTGTTTACGCAGGCGTGAACAGTAAACCCGCTGGCAATATGAACGGTACGATCTGCTTTGTAAATATCATAAATGAACTTGATGGAAGCTTTTTTCCATTCACTGATACCTACGTGAATATTAAGCATGTCGTCATAACGGGCAGGGGTACGATATCTGCATGAAGCTTCACGCACAGGCAGGAAAATTCCTTTTTCTTCAACTACCGAATAACTCATTCCCCGCTCACGAATATAATGGCTTCGTGATCTTTCAAAAAAATGGAGATATTCAGCGTAATATACGACTCCCATTGCATCCGTTTCGCCGTAAGAAACACTATGATTAAGCCATGCGTCAGGAGTTGGAAAAATTTTATTTATGGTCATTGTAAATAATTATTTGGTAAGGTTAAGTACCCATTGCATCAGTTCGTATCCTTTATCAAGCATCAACCCTGTTGATTTAGCATTCTTTTCAGAAAAGGATGTTAAGTTTGATCCTTCACACGTATCATTTGCTAAAATAAAGGGAACGGGTTCAGCGTCATGAGTCTTTATTTCAATGGGGGTAAAATGATCGCATGTTACTAAGTAGGATGCACTGCCTAGAGGATATTTTTCCAGCAAAGGGCCAACAACCTGCGCATCGAATCTTTCGATTGAGGTTACTTTGTCTTTGACGGATCCCATATGTCCAGATTCATCAGCACCTTCCAGATGGACAAATACGAAATCGCCATGCTCCAGAAATTTAAGTGCCGCATCAACTTTTCCTGCATAATTTGTGTCTACAAGTCCGGTCGCTCCGGTAACATCAATTACTTCCAGTCCGGAGGCTCTGCCTAAACCTTTGATCAAGTCTACAGCAGAAACAACTGCACCTTTCATAGAATATTTTTCATTGAAGTCAGGCAGAATGAGCGGACTACCTTGTCCCCAAGGCCATATACTGACAGCTTTAGTTCCGTTGTCTTTAAGAACTTTGGCTGCGTTACGCAAGAGCTTGTCCATCAAAGGACTTTTGCCGAATTCTTCAATGTCCAAAGCAATGGATTGATCCGTTAAATCATGCGGTGGCCTGATTGAAAGTTTGCTTTCTAATTTTTTTCCGCCGCCTTTGTGTACAAGCAGATGCCTGTACTGAATACCTGGGTAGAAGGTGAATTCATCATCTCCAAGTTCTTTCTGAAGTAATTCAACCAAAGGTACAGATTTATCAGTAGAAATATGCCCTGACGAATAATCATACATTATTCCATCAGTTGATAACTCAGACAGATTAACCAGATTTAAGCGCCATACTAAATCATCAGGATCAAGTTTCAGACCTTGAGCCGCCGCTTCAATCGGGCCTCTTCCAGTATGATATTGTGACGGATCAAATCCTAGCAGAGACATATTTGCAACGTCGGATCCAGGAGGCATACTTGGTGGAACCGTCCTGCAACATCCTACAATTCCTTTGCCTGCAAGCATGTCCATATTCGGAGTATTTGCTGCTTCTAAAGTTGTTTTGTTATCGAGTTCTTTGAGAGGCCATCCGCCCATGCCGTCAGCAATCAAAAAAACAAGTTTCATTTTTTTCACCATAATTTAAAGAATTCTCATGCTGACTGTTTCTCTTGTAATAAAAGACATGCGATCTATTTCTCTCAAGGCTGCATTTACGTCTTTTGTGCTGGCCTTGTGGGTAGTGAAAACTATGGGAACATTTTTTTCAGAGGCTGCGCCTTTTTGTACAGCCTGAGCAATTGAAATATTATGTTCAGCAAGGATTTTAGAAAGTGAAGCCATTACCCCGGCTTTATCTGCAACAGTGAATCTAAAATAGTATTCAGATGTTGCCAGCTCAGGATCAAGAATATCTGCTTTTGTAATCGGTGTATTGTTAAATCCGGTGTTATCAGGAGTTCTGGAACCTGCTAAAGCCATAATATCAGCCATGACAGCACTTCCAGTTGGAAGAGAGCCTGCTCCCTGTCCGTGAAAAAAGGATGGTCCAACTGCGTTTCCTTCAACTCTTACGGCGTTATAATTTCCGCCGACCCGTGCGAGCAGCAGAGTATATTTTACTAGAGCTGGAAAGACTCCTGCTTCAAGCTTGCCGCCCACATCGCGAACCTGTCCAATCAGCTTGATTCTATAGCCCAAATCTCTGGCAAAAAGAATATCCTGTCCTTCGACACTGCTGATTCCTTCTACAGGAAGCTTTGAAAGTGGGTAATCTTTCCCGTACGCAAGGCGGATGAGTACGACCATTTTGTGAGCAGTGTCTATTCCTTCAATGTCAAAAGTAGGATCAGCCTCAGCATATCCAAGTTCTTTTGCTTGTGTGAGAGCCGTATCGAATTCAAGCCCGTTGGTGCTCATTTCGGAAAGAATATAGTTTGCTGTCCCGTTCAGAATTCCGACTATCGACTTAATACGGTTGGCGGCAAGACTTTCCTTTATCGCCTGAATTATTGGAATACCTCCGGCAACACTGGCTTCATAATAAAGTCCGACACCGTTTTCTTTTGCAGTCTCAAATAGTTCAATTCCGCGTTCAGCTAAGAGGTGTTTGTTTGCAGTCACAACATGTTTGCCGGATTCAAGTGCTTTTTTGACAATATCAAAAGCCACAGTCGTTCCGCCCATAAGCTCTACAACAATATCTACATCAGGGCATGAAGTGAATTCTTCAATGTTATCCGTAAGTGTTACTCCGGGGCCTGGAAGATAGTCTCTGCGTTTTTTGATATCCCGAACTAGAACGGATACTATTTGAAATTTTTTTCCGCAGCGTGCTAGAATAACATCTTTGTTTTCTTCGATAATACGAGCAAGACCTGTTCCTACTGTACCGAAACCGGCAATGGCTAATTTGACTGTTTGCATTACTACCTCATCAAAAGTTCACGGGAATTAAAACAATATTTCCGGCTATTCAGTATAATAACCGGAAATATTTTGAATAATTATTTAGTTATGAAGAACATCCGAATAAATCTTTCATGCCGCGAATAGCCTGATTAATTCTCTGTCTGTTTTCTACTAAGGCCATACGTACATGATCATCGCCATAACTTCCGAAACCAAGTCCGGGAGCCACAGCTACTTTACACTCACGCAGGAGCAGTTTTGAGAATTCAACTGATCCTAGGTGTTTAAACTGTTCAGGAATTTTAGCCCAAATGAACTGCGTTGCTTTAGGGGGAGTAACGTCCCAGCCGATGCGTTGCATACCTTCACAAAGAGCATCACGACGATCTTGATAGATATCCATCATTTCACGAACGCATTCCTGCGGTCCACTGAGCGCGGCACATGCTGCAATCTGGATAGGTTGAAAAAGACCGTAATCCAGATAACTTTTGATGCGGGTCAAAGCTTGAACCATTTCCTGATTTCCGCAACAGAAGCCTACGCGCCAGCCGGGCATTGAATAGCTTTTAGATAATGAGAAGAATTCAACTCCGACATCTTTTGCTCCGCGCGCTTGAAGAAAGCTAGGAGCCTTATATCCGTCAAAAGTAAAATCTGCATATGCCAGATCGTGTATAACCAACAGGTCATTTTCTTTTGCAAAATCTACAATCTTTTCAAAGAAAGGAATTTCTGCAGTGATACCTGTAGGGTTATGCGGGAAGTTGATTATTAAAACTTTAGGTTTAGGCCATGTCTGGCGCATTGCCAGTTCCAGGTCTTCGAAGAAGTCCCTGTCATGAGCCATAGGTACTGTTCTCACATCGGCGCCTGCAATAATACTGGCGTAAGGATGGATCGGATATGACGGATCCGGGGCGAAAACTACATCACCGGGGGAAAGCATGACCAGTGCTAAATGCGCCAGCCCTTCTTTGGCGCCCATGGTAACTACGATTTCCTGATCGATGTCAAGATCAACATCGTATCTTCTTTTGTACCATTTGCCCATTTCATTGCGAAGACCCCTAATTCCCTTTGACGCGCTATATCTATGGTTGACTGGCTTCTGCGCCGCCTCAACCAATTTGTCGACAATATGCTGGGGAGTAGGAAGGTCCGGGTTACCCATACCCAGATCAATAATATCTTCGCCTTGGTGGCGGAGCTGCATCTTCAGTTCGTTCACTTTGGCAAATACATAGGGGGGCAGCCTGTGAACTCTTGGAAATTTATCCATGGTCATTACTCCTAAAAATGATGTATAAAACCAGAAAAGTATTTGTAACCGTGCCACTTACTACTGTCAAAGCTATTATGTACTGATGTTTATTGGGATGATAACATGTAATATGTTGATTTATGCAAGATTTTAAGAGCATGTTTTTCGTAAATAGCAATAAATTGCGAATAAAAATGTGTATAATTGTGTTTTTGTTGAATTTTTGACTGTGAGAAAAGTTAATTTTTTTTGAATTAAATGAATTTTATTTAATGAGTATTGACATAGAAAAAAAATCAGGATTAATTAGATTAGAACTAATCTTTTTTTAAGAGCGAATATTTCACTATTAATTGGTGGCTAAACAATTCCATGGAGGTTTCAGTGGCAATCTCAAAGAAGTTTTTGAAAAGTAAACCTGTTTGTAAGGTCCGTTTTGAAGTTCCTAAAACTCAGATCGAAAACGGAGAAACTATTTATTTGGTAGGTGATTTCAATGATTGGGATATAAGTTCAATGCCTATGAAAAAACTTAAAAGTGGCAATTATGCAGTAACTGTCGACTTAGAAGTAGGACGAGATTACAAGTTTAGATACTTAGCAGGAGAAAACATCTGGTTTAATGATTCAGAAGCAGATGCTTTTGAATCAACACCTTACGGAGATGGTGAAAATTCAATACTCAGTATTTAAATTTTATCTCCAGCTTTTCTTTTAAAGATAAGGAATATGCAATTAAGATATATGTTCGCATAATCAACTAATTGATTGATCCTCCTTGACCTTGGACCCTCTTTTTTTTAGCTTCTCTCTTTCAGAACTCATAAAGTGACTAATTATTGCTTTAGGGAGTTAAGGTTCATAGCCGGAAGCATTATAAAGTAAAAAAAGAGGGGGATATATGGTACAGAAAGCTGAGAAAATCTGGTTTGATGGTAAACTTGTCAACTGGGATGATGCCCAAGTTCATGTGCTGACTCATACCTTGCATTACGGTGCAGGCGTTTTTGAAGGCATTAGGGCATATTGTTGCGTTGATGGAAAATCAGCCGTATTCAGACTAAAAGACCATGTCGTAAGACTTTTTGACTCCGCTAAAATTATCGGTATTAAGATCCCTTTTACTATAGATGAAATTGTTGACGCTATTATTGAGACTTTGAAAGTAAACGGCCTTAAAGAAGGGTATATTAGACCCTTGGTTTTTATTGGCGAAGGTGCCATGGGAGTACACCCCGGTTCTAACCCTATCAGAGTTGCTATTGCAACTTGGCCGTGGGGTGCTTATCTTGGGGAAGAAGCTCTTGAAAAGGGAATCAGGGTAAAAACATCTTCATTTAATAGACACCACGTAAATGCAATGATGACCAAGGCTAAAGCCTGCGGTAACTACGTAAATTCTATTTTAGCCAAGGTAGAAGCTGTTAATGACGGGTATGATGAAGCTCTTATGCTTGATACTCAGGGCTTTGTTTCTGAGGCGACAGGCGAAAATATTTTTATTGTCAAAGATAATCTTATTAAAACAACACCGCTCACATCTGTTCTTCCCGGTATAACCCGCGCAAGTTTGATGAAGGTTGCCCGCGATCTCGGTTATGAGGTGGTTGAACAACAATTCACACGTGACGAGTTATACATTGCTGATGAAGCTTTTTTCTGTGGCACAGCTGCGGAAGTAACACCTATTCGTGAAGTGGATAATAGAATTATCGGTGAAGGCAAATGCGGTCCTGTGACTAAAAAGCTTCAAAAAGATTATTTTAATGCCGTTAAAGGTGGAAACGAAAAGTATTCCAGCTGGCTTGATTGTTACGAAGTTTAAGGTATTTTTGATGTCCGGGGCTGTCGGTTCCAAGTCCCGGACATCTGATAATCTATGGGAACCACATACGGACTTGCCTGCATAATGAGTACATCCAATCTGACAGCAAAATATCGCCCTCAAACCTTTGCGGAGGTTGCAGGGCAGCACGCAGTCAAAACTATTCTTTCCCGTGCCGCCGCGCAGGATAAGATTGCCCCTGCCTATCTTTTCAGCGGGACACGTGGGGTCGGCAAGACGACTATAGCCAGAATTTTTGCCAAGGCTCTTAACTGTGTTAATGGGCCGACAGCTGAGCCTTGCAACGTATGCGAAAACTGCCGTCAGATTACAGCCGGTATAGGTGTTGATGTTGTTGAAATAGATGCTGCATCGCACGGTAAAGTAGATGATGCCAGACGACTTAAAGAAGATATCGGTTATGCTCCGATTGAATTTCGTTATAAAGTTTTCATAATAGATGAAGCGCATATGCTGACAACTCAAGCATTCAATGCGCTGCTTAAAACTTTAGAAGAACCTCCTGCTCACGCGACGTTTATCATGGCAACAACGGAGACTCATAAGTTTCCAGCAACCATCATAAGCCGTTGTCAGCATTATGCTTTTAAAATGCTTTCAAGCTCTGAGCTTACAGCGCATCTTGCAAATATTCTGCAACAGGAAAAAATAGAATTTGAAAGCGGAGCGGTTGACCTTATAGCTAAAAGAGGAGCCGGTAGTGTCCGTGACTCTATGTCTCTGCTCGGGCAGGTTCTGGCTCTCGGCAGTGAAAAATTGCTTGAATCTGATGTTCGGTCAATCCTTGGACTTGCCGGACGTGATGTGTTTTTCTCGCTTATGCAGGCTATTCATTCACATGATCTCGTTTCAGTCGGCGAAGTTGTTAAGCAGGTACTTGATCGTGGACTTGATTTAGGATTTTTTATTCGTGAACTCGGTTCTTGCTGGCGAAATATGTTTTTGCTCGGGCAATCGGGAGAAAGAGCTATTCCGTTGCTTGATCTTTCTTCTGAGGAAGCAAAAGAATTTATGCACTGGGCAACGACATTTGATCGTTCTTTTGTCCATGCCTGCTGGCAGATGACTGTTGATGGTCAGCGTAAGGTTATGAATAGTTTAGAGCCTGCAATGGCTCTTGAGCTTTTATTGCTTAATATGGCTAGTTTGTCTGATCTTATTTCTGTTGAAAGAGCTGGAGCGTTGTTTTCGGCGGCTCCTGCACCAAATCAACCATCAACCCCTATACCTAGTCAGGCGCCAAATTCAGTTTCAGCTTCAGGTCAGGCCGCGCGTACCACTTCTGGTTCCGGTGAAACTCCACCATGGCAGAATTCTCCGCAGCAGTCAGCTTCGTCAGGTCAGACTCAGGGGACACTGCAGGGTGGGCCACCTTCTCATAACCAAAAAGGTATGCAGGGAAGAACTGCGCCGCAAAGCAACAGTGTTTCTGCTTCCGGCCGTCCTGTGGGACGTAGCGAATCAGGAAATCCTGCAGGGCATAGTAGCTCAAGTGAAGCTGGATCTGAAGATTCTTCGATTCCTGACGATGTTCACCTCCCAAATGCTAATATTGATGAATCTGAATTTAAAGCTCAGTCAGAAGTAGTCTCTAATCTTAATATCGAGACAGAATCTGCAACTATTTCTACTGTAAACGAGTCGCGTGACTTTGAAGGATTTCTAAAGTACGTCAGCGAAAGCGGGGCAAACGGAACTGTTGCGGGCCTTTCGAATTGTAAAGGGAAGGTCGCGAATGGCAAACTTGTGCTTACCTGCGCTAATCCATTTCATCAGAGTCAAGTTGGTTCCCGTGAATGTAAGACTGTTGTCTGCAAATTGGCCGCTGAGTATTATGGAGAGGTTACGGACGTTGAAATTGAAGTAAGTAGCAAAGGTGTTCGTAAAAGTAGGCAGCAGCTCCGTGCTGAAGTTGAAGAACATCCAGATGTTATGCGCTTGGTGGATGCGTTTGGTGCTTCAATTATTTCAGTTGAACCACGTAGAGATGTGTAAATCTCTGCGCAATAATTTTAATAAAATCTCATTTTGAAAGGAGAAATATAATGAAAGGTATGAATGACTTAATGCGTCAGGCTCAGGTTATGCAGCGTAAAATGACCCAGCTTCAGGAAGAACTTAAAGACCGCGAAGTTGAAAGTTCTGCCGGTGGCGGAATGGTAACCGTTAAAGTTAATGGTTCTTCTGAAGTTTTGGCTATTACTATCGATCCCGCTGTTGTTGAATCCGGCGATGTAGAAATGATTCAGGATCTTGTCTTATCCGCAGTCAATGACGCTAATAAAAAAGCTAAAACTATGATGGAAACAGAAATGTCTAAAATCACAGGCGGCATGAATATTCCTGGTATGTTTTAATAAAATTTAGTTATTTTTTGTCAGAGAGAAACTTTTAAAAGTTTCTCTCTGACTTTTTAAAAAAGTTTTTAATCGTACTGATGTATAACGTTATATAGAGGTTCCTGTGGATAATTTGCCAGCCCCGTTGCGGGTTGTTGCTCTGGAGTTAGCCAAACTTCCTGGTCTTGGTCCAAAATCAGCGTTGCGTATTGCTCTTACTATGCTTAAAATGCCGCGGGAAAAGGTTACTGTAATCGGGCAGAGTATAATTGAACTGCGCGATAAGCTTTGCATCTGCGAACATTGTGCAAGTATTACTGAAACATGTCCCTGTCATATTTGTTCTGATCCAAGTCGAGAAAGTGACAAGCTTTGCCTTGTTTCCGAATGGGATTCGCTGTTGTCGATTGAAGAAATGGGGCTTTACAGAGGGTATTATTTAGTACTTGGTGGGCTTCTGTCACCACTTGATGGCATTTCTCCCCAGCACTTAGAGTTTAATAAGCTTGAAGCACGCCTTGCGAAAGGTGAAGTCAAAGAGCTTATTCTTGCTCTCGGTGCAACTGTGGAGGCGGAAGGAACTGCTTCATACATTAAGAATATGGTTCAAAATCGTTTTCCTCAGGTAGAGCTGAGCCGTCTTGCTCAAGGAATTCCTATAGGGAGCGAAGTTAAACACACAGATAAAGAGACTCTGCGTCAATCTCTTGAATATCGCCAAAAATTATAGATATTTTACTTTTCTACGACTGCTGAGTTTATAGTTTCGATACTCTTCATCCTGAGATGATTTCAGGTGACCTGCATCAATTTAATATGAAAAATTTTTATAAGAATAACTTTGATAAGGAAATCTGATGTCGGACACTCTGATTGGTGAAGTTCGAACAGTTGTCTACCACAATGAAGAGAACGGTTATGTTGTAGCACGTATTTCTTCTAAAGATGAGCCTTCACAAATTACTGTTGTTGGCTGCTTAGGGCAACTTAACCCCGGTGAATCCGCAGAATTTCAAGGGCGCTGGAAGCAGCATCCTAAATTCGGACGTCAATTTGAAGCTGATATTTATGAACGTATTCGCCCTGCGACTGAAGCTGGAGTGATAAGATTTCTTAAGTCTTCATCAATAAAAGGAATTGGGGAAGCCATTGCAACTGAAATGGTGAGTAAGTTTGGGGTTGAAGTCCTTGATATTCTTGATGAAGAACCTGAAAAACTTTTGAAAATAAAGGGTATATCCCAAAAGAAACTTGATGGGATTATCGAATCATGGCAATCGCAGCGTGAAATCAAAAATCTAATTATTTTTCTTCATACACATGAAGTCCCTCCTACATATGCTACGCGTATATTTAATCTTTATGGCGCACAGTCAGTCAAACGAATCAGCGAAAATCCGTACGAACTTGCTTATGACATTCGTGGTATAGGGTTTAAAACTGCCGATACCATGGCTCTTAAACTTGGATTTGCGGAAGATTCTCCGCAACGAATCGAAGCCGCAATTATTTATTCTCTTTTTTCTGTCAGTGAACGTGGCGGACATATGTTCAGTCCGCGGGGAAAGTTGGAGGAAGATGTTTCCAAAATGCTCGGCGGAGTAGATATGTCTTTGATTGCGCACGGTATCAGTGCTCTTGAAGAGAGGAAGCGGATCAGAGTCGAAAATCTTCCGGAGCAGGATATTGATCAGGCTGTTTTTCTTATGCACTTTTACAGATTTGAAAGCGAAATCTGTAAACGGTTGCATGGTCTTGTCAGTCATCCATCACCTGTAAGCAAAGAAAAAGTAGAAAAAGCTCTGCCGGAAGTTGAGAAGGAACTGGGATTTACACTTTCCGCAGAACAACGGGAAGCTGTATTTGATGCTTGCGTGAATAAATTTTTTATTATTACCGGTGGCCCGGGAACAGGTAAGACAACAATTACCCGTGCTGTTGTTCTGACTCTTAGTGAACTGGGGCTAAAAGTTAAGCTTGCTGCACCAACTGGTAGAGCCGCAAAGAGACTTTCTGAAGCAACAGGGCGTTCTGCATCCACTATTCACAGGATGTTGCAATATACTCCAGATAACGGTGGTTTTTATTACAATGAAGATCAGAAGCTTAAGGCTGATGTTTTAGTTGTTGATGAAGCTTCTATGCTGGATTCACAGCTGTGTCTTTCAGTACTTAGGGCTGTTCCTTTGACTTGCAGGGTTATCATGGTAGGTGATGTTAATCAGCTCCCTTCTGTCGGCCCCGGAAATGTCCTTTCCGATTTACTGCAAAGCGGAGAAGTGCCGAGCGCTGTTCTCAGTCATATTTTTAGGCAGGCACAAGAAAGCTATATTGTTGTAAATGCGCATAGAATAAACGATGGATTATTTCCTTTGGGGCATCCCGCAGAAGCTCCAGAAGCTGACTTTTTCTGGATTCCGCAGGAGTCTCCTCTTAAAGTTCAGGAAATGATAGCTCAAACAGTTTGCGAACGGATTCCAGAAAGATATGATCTTGATCCGATGACGGATATTCAGGTCCTTACTCCAATGCATAAGGGTGATGTTGGCACTCAGAAGCTCAATGCAGTGCTGCAGGAAAGACTTAATCCTTCAAAAGGTAAATCTCTTAAAAGAGGATTTGTTGAATATAGAGTCGGCGATCGAATTTTGCAAATGCGCAACAATTACGAGAAGGAAGTTTTCAACGGTGATCTCGGTCGAGTTATGTATATTGATTTCGAGGCAAATGAGCTAACAGCTGAATTTGATGGCAACATTGTTCACTATGAGTTGTCAGAGCTCGATGAGCTGTCTCTTGCTTACGCGGTGAGTGTGCATAAATCGCAGGGCAGTGAATATCCTGCCATCGTTATGCCAATAGTCTCACAGCATTATCTTTTGCTGCAACGAAATCTTCTTTATACCGCACTTACGCGAGCACGTACTTTAGCGGTTCTGGTCGGAAGTAAAAGAGCTTTTCACATCGGTTTAAATAATATTACCGCAGGGAAAAGATTCACCAATCTACGTTACCGGATCAAGCAAATTTTTGACGATAATTTACTCTAGTAACAAGATTTTAGGTATTTATTCAGCTTTTATATTTTACGTCTTTCGCGCACCCAACAGTTTCCTTCAATGGATTTTGCCCATTTTTTGAGTGATGCGGCTTGTTCACCTATCTCAAAAAGTGATTGTTTGGGAGTGCAGTCTAGTATTGCCAGTGAGACGGAAACTAGAGGAAATTTTGAAGTTGTTCCGTCGCGGCCTTTTCCTTCCATCCAGCCGTTGGTTCTGTCTTTTGCATTGTAGCTGGTTTTAACTAATCTTTTGAAGCAACGGGTAATAGCAAGACATATTCTTTCTGCTTTTTCTGGTGATATTATCTGAACAAAGTCGTCACCGCCGATATGACCGATAAAATCTGTGTCTGATCCGTGCTTTGCAGTCGCCCAAGAGATTACCCTGCTGATGAGTAGAATTATTTTGTCACCGCTTTTAAAGCCGTATGTATCATTATAGACTTTGAAATTGTCTAGGTCAGCATAAATAATACTGTATTGTTTGCCTTCTTTCATGCGGTGTTCAATTTCTTTTTCAATTCCAAGGTTGCCAGGTAAACCTGTTAGCGGATTAGTTCCTTTTGCCATTTCAACTTGAGCATGAGCAAGGTTATCCAATAGTTTCTGGACGGAAACAATGCCGTATAATTTGTCATTTTTAGTTACGATAATATCATCATATGCCTTCTTCCTTTCTCTCGCCATTGCCTGCTTTGAAACGTTTTCAACGGGCGTTTCTATATCAACTGAAAGTGGAGAATCATCCATAACCGAGGTAATTGGCTTGTTGCAGTAGAGCGCAACTCCGAATTTGCCGGAAAGGTGCTTGTTAAGATTATATTCCATGATCAATCCGCATGGGACATTGTTTTTTACAACAATGACGCTGCTGATAGATCTGCCTTGCTCAAAAAAATCTTGAACGACTGGTACAGGAGTATCTATTTCAACGTAATCAACTGGTATGGCGAGATTTTTAACAGGTGTTCCGCATATGTTATGGTCAGCTTTTAAGTCTGGAGATTTTTTTATGTTAAGAGCATCAGTCGTTAATTCAGGTTTTATTTTTGAAGGTTTAGCAAAGAAAAATCCTTGTCCCATGTGGACACCCATGTCCATTATAGCTACAGCTTGAGATTGAGTTTCGATTCCTTCAACAATTAATTTTCCGCCGATTTTTTCAGCAAAATCATTAAAAGTTTCAACAATTGCACGGTTAACCATGTTTGTTTCAATATTATTAACAAACGACTGATCCAGTTTGATATAATCAGGCTTGATTTCAGCAATTGATGACAGACCGGAATATCCTGTTCCTGCATCGTCAATTGCGACCATGTAACCTTGGTTTCTGTAGTGTTCCAGTGTCTTACGAAATGTTTTAAAATCTTTGACACTATGACGTTCTGTTATTTCAAAAACTATATTTTCAGGCTTAAGATTCCAGCGATCAAGTAGAATTCTGGTTTCACCTGATGAAAAATTCGGGTCAACAATTGTACGGGGATGAATGTTCAGGAATAGTTTTTGTTGAGGATTTATTGTGCCGAAAGAGCTAATAGCGGATTCTCGGCATATTTTTTCCAGTTGGAAAAGTTTGCCAAGTTTTTCAGCCATATCAAATAAGGTTAAAGGAGAGCGGAAGGGAGAACTTATAGGTCCCCTTGCAAGGGCTTCCCATGCGTGAATTCTTTTATCAGCCAAGTTTACAATTGGTTGATAATGACTGTTTACTTTTCCTTGAGAAATAATTTCACAAAATTCCTTACTTAATTCCATGCTTGAAATGTCAGTGCAGTTCTGTGCTTCAAGTCTGGCTTCACCTATTGCCGATAAAAAGTCGGACCACGACTTATTATCAGTATGGGCCGCATTGAAAAAAGAATGACCACTGTTTATTGTAATAGTATTTCCAGTCTGACCGATTTGTTCACTTTTAACTTTGTTTTCGATGTTTACTTTGAGTTGATAAGCTAATTCTTCAAGCGACATCGTCACTTTGCATTCTGTAGGATCAAGTAAAAAGAATTGCCCGGCATTAAAGGAAAAAATATGAAATTCATCATGTTGTAAATGGCTATAGCCTTCGTTTTCAATTTCAGTTCGGATTTGAACTTCAAGATTATCAGCCCATTCCGATCCATACATTTCAGTCAAGATCGGAAAATCTTGAATTGCGAAGTATAAAATATTAAGCCTGCAGACATTTTGAATTAAACTTCCAATGCCCGGCCCATCAATAAAGCTTGTTTTTTTATTTGATGGGAAATTTGTTGAGTTAGATCTTTTTTTGATAAGTTGTAACATGGTAACTTAAGCTCCATTATATAATATCAATATCTCAAATATAAATTTAAGTACCTCTGCAATTCCATCCCTTGTTGGTGTTGAGGGGACATTACATCCATAATATATTATATTGTTACCGACTGGTTACAATTGGTTTAAGAAATGCTTCAATTAAGTTAGAATCAGCGGCTGGAGTGTTGATGCCTTTTCATGTATTTATATGGCGCAAATAGCTTCTGTTGAAGGTGTGCGTTGTTCATTTGAGATCAGTTAGACAACTTATTTGGTATTATAGTAATTTTGATAATTCTTGGAAGGAATTTATGACTTTATTATTGCCACTCTTTTTTTTGTTTCGGCCCATAATGTCTATAGATGTCGGCTGACTGATTCTCGGTTTGAATGTAACCGAATTTTTTGATGGTTTTGCGACAAAGAAAAATATTGTTTTTGTTCTTTATGGTGCTTGGATCACTTGCTATATATTGTTTGTATAAGAGTTATATGCGAACAGCTCTTATAGGATGATGGTTTTTGTTTATTATTATTTGTTTAAGAGAAATAAAAAATTATTACTTGTTCTTACTGGAATATTAGCAGTCTTATGGGTTATTTTTGCAGCGACTTCGTACACAATTTTCTTTGATATGGTTGACTCAGCAAGCGGAAGAGCTAAAGCTGAATCGTTTGGATTTGGTCGTCCTCGCATATGGATGCCCAACCTTGAGAAAATGTTTGGAATAGTCATAATGACTTCCTTGAAGTGATGATGCAGACTGGGATAGTAGAATTGTTGATTTATTTAGGGATGTAGCTATGTATTTTCAGGAAGATCCGGTAGCTTAAAGACAAAGAACGATACTTTTTTTGGCCTTTTTTATTACTGTTAATTTTTATGAATTTTGCAAGTAATAGGTCTATTACGAAGTTTGGTCTAGGGCAGCTTTTTTATGCTGTCCTTTCATATGTAGAATTGCCGACCTATGATTATAGTATGGATATTGCTGAAAAAGAGGCAACAAAAAGGATTCGTTATTAATTTTTACTCTTTTACAGTAGGTACTGATGAAATCTTATAAATTTGTATGGTTTGTAAACAGGTTTAAGGCTATGGGCCCTATAGAAAATTTATGCCGCCTACGCAATAAATGTAGAGCATATTTAGAATCTGTAGGCTTCTTGACCGCGTCCAAAATTCCTTACACTGATTTAAATAGTGATGGTGAAATATGGCTTTCGATGAATGGATTGGAGTCTGTTAAGCAACTCATCATTTCTTCGGCAGATTCTGTTCTAAATGAGGGACTGGTTCTTTTTGCTCTTGAAGACAAATTCCCCTGTATTGTCCCTGAGTGGAATACTGACCCTCTCACTGGAGTTACCTGTCCTCTTAAATTTGGTAAGAAATTAGATTTTAAAAATCAATCATTTTGCGGAGATATTAAATATATTTGGGAGATTTCTCGATTTCTTCAAGTAGTTCCTTTAGCCCGTGCGTGGCATGTAACAGGGGATGAGAAATATATTAAAGCAGTTCATTTGATGATTGAATCATGGCTTGATCAGTGCCCGTATATGCTGGGAGTTAATTGGAATAGTTCTCTTGAGATAGGTGTCAGGCTTATAAATTGGAGCATTGCATGGCAGTATATAGGAGGGATTAATTCACCTTTGTTTAAAGGAGCTGCAGGGCATAAATTTCGTGATAGATGGCTTACTTCTATTTTTCAGCACATGCATTTCATTGACGCTTGGTATTCAAAAGGATCGTCCGCTAATAATCATCTTATAGGTGAAGCGGCTGGAGTTTTCATCGCGTGCACAACTTGGCCGTTTTGGAAGAATTGTAAAAAATGGAAATCCAGAGCTTTGCAAATACTTGAACAGGAAGCAGATAGGCAAATCTTTTCTGATGGAGTTGATAAGGAACAGGCAATTTCATATCAGCAATTTGTCATTGATTTTTTTCTAATTTCCTACCTGGCAGACAAAAAAGCATTTTCTGAGTCTTACATTAATACTATTGAGAATATGGTAAGTTTCATTGCGTCGATGACTAATGGATCTGGAAACTTACCCCTGATCGGCGATGCTGATGATGGAAATGTGACTGGCCTTGGACTATATTCTGAATCTGATCCTTATAAGTCCATCCTTGCAACTGCTGGATATTTGTTTTCGCGTGATGATTTTTTAAGTCGCGCTGGGGGATATGATCTTAAATCTGTTTGTTTGACAGGGATAGATCGTGATTCCATTAAACCTCTTATCTCTGCAGAAAATATTCTGTTCAAACGAAGTTTTGAAAATGGTGGTTATTATATTTTAGGTGACAATTTTTCTTCAGAATTAGAACTTTTCATTGTTGTTTACTCTGGGCCTCTTGGCTATGGAAGACTTGCTGCACACGGCCATGCAGATGCTTTATCTATATATTTGAGCTACAAAAAACGCGAATTTCTAATTGATCCTGGAACATATGTTTATAATAGTAAACCTGCATGGCGCGAATATTTTCGCGGAACTTCTGCTCATAATACGGTGCGGATAGATAGGTGTGATCAAAGTGAACAGGGGGGAGATTTTCTATGGAAAACTCACGCACGTTCAGAAGGAGAAGTTCATTTTGATCAAAGTATTGAAAATTTTCGCGGTAGGCATAATGGTTATGAACGTTTAAACGATTCTGTGACACATGAAAGAGTAATATCGCTTAATAAAGCTGGACAGCAAATTGTTGTTCAGGATCATATCCATTGTAAAGAAGCTCATTTTGTGGAAACTTTTTGGCATTTTAGTGAGAAGTGTGAAGTTATATTTGATGGACCACATAGAATTATTGCTTCAAATAATGGTGTAAAGCTGGAATTGCTATTCGGGGAGTCCGCTTTAGTCAGAATTGTATGCGGAAACTCTGAAATTCCTTCTGGGTGGGTTTCGCGCAGTTTTGGAATAAAGGTGCCAAGCGTAACAGTTGTCTCAGAAGTGCAAATCGAAGGTGATTCATCTTTAATTACAAAAATACTTTATTAGAATGATGATAAAAATTCTAAGTATTTACTGTTTTTGATTATATATTTTTTTTGCTATACCTTATTCAAGTATTTGAAACGTTATTTCTAAATTTTAAAATATTTATATAACAAGGTCCGGAATCGAGGAGTAAAGTATTAGTGGCTGCTATTTTCTCTTTTATAAGTGTCTTTGCTGCGTGGATTGTGCTTTATTTAAACTCATTTCCTTCGCTCCTGAGGCGCTGGAACACTGACGATTATTCTTATTGTTGGATTGTTGTTCCGCTTGCTCTTTACATAGCATGGCAGCGAAGAGACATGCTTCCTAAAATTTTAACTCCTTCAGTTAAATCAGGCTATGTTGCTTTGCTTGTTGTTGCAGTTCTTTTTTTTATAGGGAAAGCGGGGTCAGTTGATGCTCTAGTTTTTGTTTCAATGTGGCTCTCTATTGTTGTTATAGTGCTGTTTGTTTTTGGTTTAAAATCGATGAAAGCATTCTTTTTTCCACTGGCTATTCTCGCTTTTTTCATTCCGCCGCCACCTTTTATTAACAGGATGCTTACTTTTAAATTGCGTCTTATTTCATCTGACCTTTCAGTTAGAATTATGCAACTAATTGATATTCCAGTATATAGAGAAGGTAACGTAATTGATTTAGGAATGATAAAGCTTCACGTCGTGGACGCTTGTAGCGGACTTCGTTATGTCTTTCCTACAATTTTGTTAGGTATTCTCATAGGGTATTGGTTTAATAAGAGGCCATGGCAACGGTTTATTATTTTTGTTACGACTATTCCTATTGCTATTATTACTAATGCTTTACGAATTGCAATAGTTGGATACATTGCGCGTAATATCTCGGTTGAGACAGCTCATAACTTTTTCCACGAAGCTTCTGGAATAATTATTTATCTTCTTTCAATTTCCTTTTTGGTTTTGCTCAGTTTGATTCTTAACCTTTTCGGGGCAAAGGAATCTATAAAGCGAGTTGAATCATATTCGTCATTAAACAGGAATAATGGATCTAATTCAGTCGTGCATGTTATAGTAATGGCAGTGTTTTTTGCTGGAATGTTTATGTTTAATGAAAGTTTAGTGTCTGCAAGGGTTATCCCTGATCGCATGTCGTTTAATAACTTTCCACTGAGCATTGGATCATATGCAGGAGAAAGGCAGTATTTTGATAATAAAATCATTGAGTCTTTGGGGGCGGATGACTATTTTACCGCTGTTTATCGCAATAAAAACTCTGGTAGAGCTATTCTTGTTTTGATATCTTATTACAATTTTCAAGAACCGCAACGAGCTGCACATAATCCGATTAGTTGTCTTTTAGGCGGGGACGGCTGGGGATTATCATCGTCAAAAGATCTTCCCGCTGATTTAAAAGATGGAAGAGCGTTTCGTGTAAGAAGCTTGCTACTTGAAAAACCAGGGTCACGTTTATTGGCTTTATATTGGTTTCAGCAGAGGGGCAGAATTATTACAAATGAGTATTTGAATAAAGTATATCTTGCGCTTGATTCTATTAAAAAAAATCGTACAGACGGAGCTTTGATTAGGGTTGAACTGCTTTTAAAAGATGGAGAAACTGTTCAGCATGGGCAACAGATACTTAATTCTTTTATTGGAAATTTCTCAATAATTTTAAATAAATATATTCCAAATTAATTAGTTTTTTAATTACTAAAGATAATTTAGAAGGGTAAAATGCGTAAGTTAATAATTTTATGGGTTTTAGTAGCTGTAATTTTTTCTGTTTTTACAGGATGTGAGCAAAGGCGTGAAGATTTTTATAATAAGGCTGTAGAATATTACAAACAAAAAAAGTTTACAGAATCACGCTTGGAATTGAAAAATGCAATAGCTATTGATCCTGAGTGCGGCTCATGCAGGTTGCTTTTTGGAAAACTTGCGCTGGAAGAAGGTAACTTTCAAAGTGCTTTTGCCAATTTCAAATATGCAGTAGAATTTGATCCTAGTCTGATTGAGGCAAAAGTAGAACTTAGCAAACTTTATCTACTGGCTAAAGATTATGATAATGCCAGTGATATGGCTCGAAATGTTCTGAATGTTGACTCCTCGAATGTTAAGGCACGCCTAGTTTTATCTTCTGTTCTTTCAGAGCGCAAAAAATATGATGAAGCTGAGAATCTGTTAACTGCGGCTTTAAATGAAGATCCGAGAAATGCTGATATATATCTTGCTCTTAGTAGACTTTATTATCGGCAGAATAGCCTTGATAAGGCTGAAGCAGTTTTAATTAAAGGTATTTCTCAAATTCCATCCAGCACTGCGTTGCTTATGAATATTTCTGCTTTATACCGAGATCGTAAAGAACCGCAAAAGGCTGAAAAATTTGTAGAAAAAATGTTGAAATCTGGGAACGAAGAACCGCGCTTTATTCTTTTCGCAGCCCAGTATTATTCTTCTATAAGTATGACAAAGCGTGCTGAAGAGTTGATGTCAGTTCTTGTAAGTAAGTATCCTGAAAAAGATAATTATAGAGTATTGTATGCACAACTGCTGTCTGCAAGTAAAAAGTATGATTTGGCTATAGCAACTCTTAAAGACGGGTTACATTTGAACAATGCGTCTTTACCGCTACGTTCGGCTTTATCAAGTATTTACTTGAATAAGGGAAATCAGAATGAAGCTGTATCTGTACTTGAAGATGGTGCAGCAATTGATCCTGAAGGTGGTGATAATGTCGTTTATCGCAAAAAACTTGCGACTTTATATCTTAATATGAATGAAGTCGGAAAGGCGTTGGAGCAGCTTAACCTTGTTGTTAATCGAAATCCTAAAGATGGAGAAGCTCATTACTTAAGAGGTCAGATTTATCTTCTCGAAGGTGAAGGTCGGGAAGCTGTTTCAGAGTTCAGGCAAGTGTTAAGGGATAATCCTCAAAGTGCTCCTGCACATGTTTTGCTTGCAAAAGCACATCTTGCAAATGATGAAGTTGGAATAGCAATTGAAAATTTAAAGGATGCTATCTCGCTTGACGCTGGATATGCTCCGGCCCGTGAAACTCTGATAAATGCGTATCTCGACCGCAAGGATTGGCAGCAAGCTATTTTGGAACTTCAACGTTTAAAAGAAAAGCGTCCGGATGATATTAATATTCTCGCTGCGATAGGAGATGTTTATACAATGAAAGGGGATTACAATTTAGCGAAGAGAACATTTACTAATATCGTAACCCGTTTTCCTAAGTCATCAATTGGTTTTCTGAAATCAGCCGAACTTGCGATAAAAGAAGGTAAAAAAAATCTAGCTGAACAATATTACAACGATGCTCTAAATATTACTCCTGATTCACTGGTTGCAATTCAAGGCAAGATTGATATTCTGGTCGATCAGAATAAATATACTGCTGCTATTAAGTTTTGTAACAAAATGTTGAAACAGTATCCTGATAACGCAAGATTATATGAGATGCTTGGCGGAGTACATAGTCGCAGAGGCCATTTTGCTAAAGCTGAGGAAAGTTATTTTAAAGCTATTGAGTTTGCTCCAAACTGGTTAGTCTCCTACATGAGGATCGGCGATATTTATGCCGCACAGCATGAAATTAAGAAGGGGATTATAAAATTTGAAAATGTTGTAAAAAAAGATGAAACAAATCCGGCTCCATTGTTTATTATTGGTTTACTTTATGAAAAGGAAAATAATTATAAAAAGGCAAAAGATACTTATTCCCGCTTATTAGTTAAATTTCCAGAATTCAAGCTGGCAGCTAATAACCTTGCTTATCTATTGGCCGAGCATTTCTCAGATAATGCTGCAGATATTGCACAGGCATTAAAATTTGCTAAAATAGCAGCAAGCAGCCAAAATCCTGAGGCTCTCGATACCTTGGGATATGTATTGTATCTGAAAGGAGATTATGAAGAGTCTCTCCATGTATTAAATACTGCTTTGCAAATTGCTCCTGACTTTTCTGCAGCTGTGTATCATAAAGCTTTGGTCTTTTCTCGGAATGGTAAAAAAGATGAAGCTAAAAAAATGTTAACGAATTTACTCAAAACTCAGGATAATTTTCCTGAAAAGCAACAAGTTAAGAGTCTTCTTGTAAGATTATAGCTAATTATCTTAATTGTATTATGTAGGGGAAGACCGTTACAAACGATCTTCCCTTTTTTTGTTAAAAATAATATGATTTTCATAAAAAAACAGTATGTTCGGGTCAAATAATTCCAATTAAAACTTTTAACGAGTCAATTTTTGTATTCAGGAGGAAATGTGGATAGAAAATTCAGAGTTCCTGCTGCGATGTTGAAGCCTGTTCATAGAATTTTAGATGCCACGTTTGGTGTCGGTGTTCTGCTTGTTCTATATTTTTCTTTTTGGCCTGAGCCTTTTGCCGAAAAATCTCCTCAAATGGCTTTGCTTATTGTTACAACTATTGTATTGATTTTATCAAATTTCCAGATGGTTGGAGTCTATAAAGACTGGGCCAGTTCAGATATTATTTCTGAGTGCAACCGAATAATTATCGGTGTCTTTTTTGTTTTTTCAACCATGCTTATGCTTGGTTATTTATTTAAAGTTTCTAGCCTGTATTCACGACGTGTCATACTGCTTTGGCTGTTCATATGGCCGACAGTAATGTGTTTGGAACGTGTCTTGGTAAAAAAAATTTTCTTTAAATGGCTTTTAGATAATGGCGGCAGTACTAGTGTTGTTATTGCCGGAACAGGTAAAATAGGCGCATCACTGGCAGATTGGGTTTCAGATAATCCTTGGGCTGGAATACGCGTTGAGGGTTTTTTTGACACTGATGACAGTCATTACGAAGGATCTTCTTTTTGCCTTGGAAGTATCGAAGAACTCCCTAGATACGTTAAAAACAATAATATTCAGCTTGTGTATTTGGCTTTACCAATGGGGGAAGAACCTCTTTTAAATGAGCTATTGCACGGTCTTGAAGACTCTACTGCACAAGTCTTTTTTTTCCCTGATATGTCGTTGTTTAAGCATTTAATGGGTGGTGATGTTGCTCGTGTTGCTGGTCAAGCCGCAATTGTTTTGAGATCTTCACCTTTTGCCGGTGTCAGCGGAGTTCTTAAAAGGTGTGAAGACTTGATACTGGGGGGGGGGATTTTGATTGCAACCATGCCGGTTATGCTGCTGATTGCCATTGGGTTAAAGCTTACTTCAAAGGGACCTGTCTTTTTTAAGCAATGGCGTTATGGCCTTGAAGGGGAGCCTTTTCAAATTTATAAGTTCAGAACAATGAAAGTGCTTGAAGATGGGTATGATTTTGTTCCAGCAACGAGAAATGACGCACGTATTACACGTTTTGGATCATTTCTACGTAAGAATAGCCTTGATGAATTGCCGCAGTTTTTGAATGTGCTGAAAGGAACTATGTCAGTAGTTGGACCGAGGCCTCATGCTGTAAAAATGAATGAGGAATACAGAAAATTTGTTCCTGGATATATGCTGCGTCATATTTCTAAGCCTGGGATTACAGGTCTCGCGCAGATAAACGGTTACAAAGGTGAAATTCATACTGATGAAGATATGAATAAAAGAATATCATATGATATAGAATATTTACAAAATTGGTCTGTCTTTTTGGATTTGGAAATTATTGCTAAGACAATTTTTAATTTTGCATGGCGGCAATAGCCGGTGAGGCTTAAGTGAGTTTTACTCTCTGGTTTACAGGTCTTTCAGGTGCGGGGAAATCCTCAATTTCGTCACGGGTGTATGAAGAAATTGTAAAGTGTAATCTTGCAGTTGAATTACTTGACGGTGATATAATCAGAAATAATTTTGCTCAGGATCTTACATTTTCAAAAGAACATCGTGATATTAATGTTAAAAGGGTTGGCTTTGTTTCAAAGCTACTTAATAAACACGGTGTTATCTCAATTGTTGCTATGATTTCCCCCTATGCAGAAGTCAGAGAGCAAAATCGTCAGTTGATAGAAGATTATATCGAAGTTTTTGTCGATTGCCATTTGGATGTTTTGAAAAAAAGAGATCCAAAGGGATTATACCGAAAAGCTGAAAAAGGGATTATTAAGAATTTTACCGGAATTTCAGATCCATATGAACTTCCTGTAAAGCCAGAAAGAGTTGTTCATACTGATCATGAAAGCCTTGAAGAGTCGGTAGCAATTGTCATGGATTATCTTAAAAAAAATACTTATATTTAGAATATTTAAAATAATTTAATTGTTATAGGGGTATACGTGAAAAACTTAAAATTTTTATTTCTCATTTTGCTTGCCGTTTTTTTTGCTATGATAAGTAGTAATTCTTTTGCTCAAATTATATCTAAAAGTGGTTATCGGCTGGGGCCTGAGGATATTATAGAAATTTCTGTATGGGGAGATAAAGAACTTGTTCGCGAAGTTGTTGTTCGTCCTGATGGTGGTGTTTCTTTTCCTCTTGCTGGTGACCTCAAAGCTGGCGGGCTAACTGTCGATGAGCTTCGTCAGGAAATTGAAAAGCATATCGTTGAGTATGTTCCAAATGCTCCGGTTACAGTTATTCTTCGGAAGGTTGAAAGTCCTAAAGTTTATGTCATGGGGAAAGTAAATAATCCAAAAGTTTTGGTTTTAGGACAGAAGCTTTCCGTTGTTCAGGCTTTGGCCATGTCAGGAGGATTAAGTCCTTTTGCTGCGTCTGGAAGTATTAAAGTTGTCAGTAGACTTCCTGACGGGACACAAAAATCTGTTAATTTTGATTATGATGAATTTGCTGATGGATCAAATCTTGCTCAGAATGTTCTATTGAAGCCAGGGGACACAGTTATTGTACCTTAGCCATCATCTTCGAGGTGGAATTTGATGGACTATTTTTTTACAGGGGTCGAGATGGTCAATTTTGTTTGTCGAGTTGTGCGCATACTGGTTATCAGTGTTTTGCTGATACCAGTATATGGTGTGCTTGCTGAACAGGATGAACCTTTTGGGTCTGTCAGAATGTTGACTATTCATCCTCCTGAAATTAGAGCTAGTTCTTCTTCTGATTATATTGCTAATCGTAAACAACCTGTTTCTCATGTTGTGCTACACGCTGAACCCTTAGATTATATTGTGGATGACGGTCCTGTTTATAGAGTGGCTTTCAATAAAAATATAGTCAGTAAAAAATCAACAAATAACGTAAAACAACATTTACAAGTAGCACAGGCGAATGCTTCCGACGAAGGTCAAAAAAAATCAAGTGTGCGACAAAAAAATGACTCTTCCGTAGATAATAAAGGCACAGACTCCGAATCTTTTCATGCAAAACCTCTAGCATTTTCTTCTGTATCCCTTTTACCGAAGGGTAATGTTGCAGCAAAACTGCAAAGGACGACTCAAGATACTAGTTTTTATACAACTCCTAAAAGGGCTGTAGGACTGTCGGGAACGTTGGTTAAAGCAAATACGGCTATATCGGTTCGCGAAACTTATGATAGTAATATCGATTATGCGAATATTAGTGATTTAGTAACAGAAATAAAGCCAGCTCTAACTTTGAATGTTATTGGTGAGGATTCTTTAGTTAAGCTTCGTGGAGATTTAATTTATCGCAATTATTTTGATCATGAAGAATTGAATAGGTATGACTACAACATTAATCTTGTCGGTAAACACAATTTTTCACCTAAATTAGATGCTTCATTTGATGTTGTGCATACTCGCTTCCATAATCTTGATCAGAATACGTATGCTGCAGGAGGAGTTACTCTAGACCCGTCAATTATTCTTACAACTGCAATTACTCCACAACTGAACTGGAGAGTAACTGAAAAAGATAACATTAATATATTGTTGACTGTCGATAAGACTGATTACGAACGAAAGTATGATTCAGATTATTTAAGTAATGTTTTTAACGTAGTATGGGGGCATGCCTTAGATAATGAACGTACTACGCTCTTTCTCGGAGCTATTAGTACATATACATATTATAGCCGTGAAATTGACGATATGATTGGTAATCAGGTTACGTTTCAGAATGTTTTAGGTATTGACCATAAATTCACAGAACACCTTAAACTCTCTTTTAAAGGAGGGCCTGGTGTAACTATATCTAATTATTCGAATAATCCTGAAGATGTAAATTATAAGTACCAGTTCAAAGCTGAGTTAAGTTATATAAAGCCTACCTTTGAAATTATTCCATCCCTTACACAGGGAATTAGGCCCGGAGGTTCTGGTGAAAATGAAGTCATAAGCCAAGCAGACCTATTTTATCTTTATAGATTTTCAGATTATTTAAATTATTCTCTGGTGAACAGTGTCTGGCAGATAGAATCTGATGGAATTCAGGATGGGAAAAAGTATAGTTCGTCTGGTTTTTTTACTCAATCTGTTTTTACTTGGAAGTTTAAAGAAGATTGGCAAGCGACTTGTGGGCTTAGTTATAAAATAGATAAAAACAAAGTTTCAAGCGTAGCAAATGAAAGGTTTAAGACTTGGGTGGGGCTTTCATATTCTTTTCCTACAGAGATAAATTAAGAGGTTATAGTTAGAATGCACCAAAGTTTAGATGTTGCATATTATTTAGAGGTATTAAGGCGTAGGAAGACACAGTTTCTGACTCCTGCCATTGTTGTTTTTTCGCTGATTGTTTTCATGGCATTTATTTTGCCACCAGTATATAAATCAACGGCCACAATCCTTATTGAGGATCAGGCTATTCCTCAAGACTTGGTACAGACAACAGTAACAGGCTTTGTAGACGAGCGCTTGCAATCAATTGCTCAAGTTGTTTTGAGTAATGGAAATTTACTTAATATTATCAAAAAATTTAATTTATATCCAGATTTGGTTGGTAAATATACCACGGAAGAAATCATTTTTAAAATGCGGGAAGATATTAAGTTTGAACCTATTACTGCAGAAGTAAGAAATCAATATTCTGGTCGCCCTTCAAGTGCGACTATTGCTTTTAGCTTGGCGTATGAAGGGCGGAGGCCTCAGAAAGTTGCTCAGGTTGCGAATATTCTTACCTCACTTTTTTTAAAAGAAAATCTTAAAGAACGTGAAGATAAGGCAAAATCCACTTTTAATTTTCTTGAACATCAGCTCACAGAACTACGTTCTGAAATTATTGAATTGGAATCTAAAATTGCTAAATTCAAAGAAAGTCATGTAAATGAATTGCCTGAGTTGCTCGTTCACAATATGAACAGCATGGAGCGACTGCAAAATGATATGGATAAGGTTCTGCAGCAGATTTCTTCACTTAAAAATCGTAAGGTTTATCTGGAAGGCCAGTTATCCACTATGGACCCTAATTTAAGGGTTATATCTAATGAAGGTATACGTTTCGCAACTTCTAAAGAAGAGCTTGAGAAACTTCGTAGGGAATATATTACTCTTACTTCCAAATATTCTGAGCGTTACCCTGATGTGATTTCTCTCAAAAGACAAATTGCTTTGCTTGATAAGAAAGTGAATGTAGTCGATAATTTAGATTATATTCAGCGTGAAATTAAAGATAAAGAACTGGAACTAAATGTTCTGAGTAAAAAATATTCTGATAAGTATCCTGATGTTATTGTGCTTAAAAGGCAGATTGACGCTCTTAAGGAACGGCTTAAGGAATCCTCTCAGGAAGATCACTTTGAACCCTCACCGACAGTTCCGGATAACCCTGGTTTTATTCAAATTCAAACTCAAGTAACTTCAACTAAACTTGAGATTGCAGAAGCTGAAAGAGTTTATGCTGGTTTAGGAAAAAAATATTTAGAATATCAACAAAGGGTGACTGATACGCCTCAGGTTGAACAGGGCTATAAAATCCTTTTACGAGATTATAATAATGCTCAAGCCAAATATCAAGAAACTAATTCAAGATTAATGTCTGCACGTGAGGCAAAAGGCCTTGAGCAAAGTCAGCTTGCGGAAAAGTTTACTCTAATTGATCCTCCTATTGTTCCTGAAAAACCAATACGCCCAAATAGAATCCTGTTGGTTTTAGTTGGTTTTATTATTGCTTTTGGTGTCGGTATTGGTGTTGGATCTCTTTTCGAGTTTATGGACCGTTCTATCCGACGGTCTGATGAGCTGTCAGAAATTGTTAAATTACCGATTCTTGCAGTGGTTCCATATTGGGAAAGTCCCGATGAAGCTAAAACAACTATCCATAGAAAACGGTTCATAATTGTGTCTATATTTTTTGCAATTGTAATTGCTCTGGTGGCGGTTCATTTTCTTTATATGCCACTTGATATCATTGGAGTAAAATTATTTCGCAAGATTGTTTTGAACTTTTAATAATTATATGGAGTTATCATGAGCAAGTTGCTCAAAGCTGTTGAGAAAGCCAAACGCAATAAAAGAATTGAAGAAGAGAAGAGTTGGATTTCAAAGGGAGATTCTCATGTAGAACCTTTTGAAGTGGAAGAATCAATCACGGTGCGTAAACAAGTGCCTGATGCCAAAACTTGTGTCGGACCATATTGTAATGTTACTAAAAATAACGAAAAGGATGGAACCTCGTGTATGGTTCCCAGCTCTTTTTTTAAAGATGATCTTGTTCTTGATGAACTTAATCTTGCTAAAAATAGAATTTTAACAAAAAACAGCAGTCCTGTGTTTACTGATATTTATAATCTTCTTAGGACTCAGATTTTGCATAGGACTAAGAAGAAAGGATATAATGTTCTTATGGTTACCAGCGCTATGCCAGGTGAAGGTAAAACCATCACTTCTATTAATCTTGCGATTAGCTTAGCGCGTGAAGTTGATCAGTTCGCTCTTTTAGTCGATACAGATATGAGAGATCCTTCAATTCATAAATATCTTGGAATTGAAGTCGATAGTGGACTGACAGATTATCTTTTACACGATATTCCCGTTCCTGATCTCTTAATAAAACCGGGGATTAATAAGTTGTCATTTCTTCCTGCCGGTGATCCTATAAGAGGTTCAACTGAAATTCTCGGTTCACCTAAGCTTCAGGATTTAATTATTGAAATGAAAGAAAGGTATCCTGATCGATATGTAATTTTTGATTGCCCTGATTTATTAAATGCGCCGGATGCTCTTGTCTTTTCGAGCTATGTTGACGGGATCATCTTTGTTGTAGAAGCGGGTAAAACTTCACGTGAAAATGTTCAAAAGGCCATGAAGCTTTTAGAAGGGCGTAACATTGTTGGCGTTGTTTTGAATAAAACATATAAAGAAAGTCTTGATGTTAAGTAGGTGTCGTCTATATGTATCGTGAATTTTACGGGTTGAAAGAAAAGCCCTTTAATATACTTCCTGATCCTGATTTCTTTTATTTAAGCCCTTGGCATCAGCAGGCTATTACTCATATTGAGTATGGTCTTATGAATGGTGACAGCCTTATTTTACTTACAGGTGATGCCGGTACCGGTAAAACCTCTATCATTTATAAACTTGTTGTTGACATGAGTGACGATACGATTGTCGGTGTTGTTTTTAATACTGCTGTTGCCGGCGAGTCTATTGTTGAAATGATTTTAGGAGAGCTTGAAGGGCCTATTCCTGAAAATCCAACTCCTGCGTCATGCATGGCTGCATTGCAGCAATTTTTATTGAATATTTATACTGCGGAAGAAAAGAAAGTTTTATTGGTGCTTGATGAAGCTCAGACTCTTAGTGATGAAGCTTTAGAACAAGTTCGTATGATTTCAAACCTTCAGGCTGGTAAGGAAAATCTGATTTCTATTTTGATGGTCGGACAATCCGGTTTTCGATCGAGACTTAGACGTGCTCGCTATAGTCAAATAGTACAGAGAATCGTAGTCAGCGCTCATCTAGGCCGACTTAGAGAACAGGAAGTAAGCGAGTATATTTATTATCGGTTGCGTCAAGGCGGTGTTGAAGATCCTTCTACAATTTTTACAGATGAAGCTGTAAAAAAAGTTTATGAATATTCCCATGGTGTGCCACGCAATATTAATGTTATATGTGAAGGTGCACTTATTTACGGTTTTGCGGATGATATTAAGCCTATTACTGGAGAAGTCGTTGAAAATTTTTCAAAGGAACGAATAGAGGAAGGGCTTCTCATTTTGCCTTCAACCGTGGATACTTATGACAGTGATGTTACGGCTGAATATATTGAAGATCTACAGAGGCGTGTTGCAAGCCTTGAAAAATCACAGGATATAGTGAAACGTACATTAATAAGGATTATTAAGACCATAAAGCGGATCACCCAATCGAAGTAAAACAGATAATACCCCTCAAAAAAACTTATGTAAATCAGCATATTCTCTTTAAAGTAAGTATGTTACGCACGATAATGATGTCGCGTAAAATGCAATCAGTCAAGTCGCGCAGGGTGTAAAAAAATGGCTACATTAAAATATGAGTAACAATCATGATAAATTTTGAAAATCCCCTCAGAAAAGGGATATTAAGCCTTTTTCCATTTCTTCGGACGGTAAAACGACACTTTATCTGGAAACCAACTATTCGATCTTGGCAAAGTCTTATTTCATCTATGCCAATAGCTCCGCAAAGTACTCAAAATAATGTTTTTCTCATAATACCTTCTGATCCGTATACTCTTACAGGTTCAAGGGGGGATGATGCCATGATCGATGCATTACTCAACTTGGTTACTAAGAACAATCCACATGCTCAAATCAATATTGTAACTGGATCTAACGAGGCCAGCAAGGAAGCACAAAAAAAAGGATTAATACCGCTTGAGATTTGGAAGCATGCTTTCTCTCCCTCAAGGATTCTCCAAGAGTTGAAAGCTTTATCACCAGATGCTTTAGTCGTTGTCGGGGCAGATGTTATGGATGGTTACTACAATTCATATCTTCCTCTTCATGCAATTATGTTTGCAGATATTGCCTCCCGCTTAGGAGCACGGTCTGTAATTCTTGGTTTTAGTTTTAATAAAACGCCTAGTCTTTTGTTAAAACAAGTTTTCGAGCTGGCAAATCCTGCCGTAAAAATTAATTTGAGAGACTCTGTTTCTCTCGACCGATTTGAAGCTTTTTGCGATCATAAAACACAACTTGTAGCAGATGCAGCATTTTACCTTGAACCCAAATTGAAAAGTAAATTAGCAGATGAGGTAAAAGAATGGGTTGAGAAAGCTCACGCAGAAAATGCATTGGCTATCGTATTCAATATTCACCCCATGCTTTTTAAAAAAGGATCTTCTAAGCAAGTTCAAAATCTTATAGATGCGGCAGCCCGAGCTATCGAAGCTGTTTCTAGTAGCAGATCTGTACGATGGTTCTTTCTTCCACATGATTTTCGTAAAGATGTCGGTGATAATGATTGTCTGCTTCCGCTTGCAGCAGAACTAACTAAAAGAGGGGTGGGTGATAATATCCTGACCGTAGAAAAGAATTATACAGCTTCTGAACTAAAGGCTGCTGTTGGTCAAGTTGACGGAGTCATCACTGCTCGAATGCATCTTGCTATCGGGAGCCTTGGTATGGGAAGGCCAGTTGCAGCAATTACATATCAAGATAAATTTCAAGGCCTTTTTCGTCATTTTAATCTTCCCAACTGGTTATTACTGTCTCCGCAGGAAATACTTGAATCTGATGCGCTAGAAAAAATGATTCTACGTTTTTTGGATGAAAATGTAGAGATTAAACAGTGCGTCGAAAACAATCTTCCAAGCATCATGGCACTGTCATATAAGAACTTTGAGTTTATTCTGGCAGCGGCAGCGCAAGGTGAATCCTAGCAGTGAAAGTTGTTTATCTTGTTACCGCAGAACCAAATTCGTTATGTGGTGTCGTTGATTATGCGAATAAGTTGGCTGCAGCTGTCTCGCGAATGGGATTCGAAACAGTTGTCGAAAAAACAACTACGTGGTCGTTCAGTTTTATAAAACGGATACGGCTCCGCTACGAAAGTGATAAAGATTGTATTTTTCATTTACAGTACCCAACATTGGGCATGGGGAAATCTTTAGCACCGGCCTTACTTCCACTTTTAATGTCTCCATCTAAGGCGTTCATCACACTTCATGAATATGAACAATTTCATATCGTTCGAAAGTATTATTTTCTTCCGGCTAGCTTGCTGACCAGTAATATCATTTTTACAAATGAACACGAACGAAATGTTTTTCAGAAAATATTTCCTTGGAAAAAGAGTGCTTACAATATTATTCCTATTGGTAATAATATCGATGTCTCACTCAAGGCGGACTCCGTAGTACAGAGACCGAGACTTGTATATTTTGGACAGATTGCCCAAAATAAAGGGATAGAATTCTATCTTCAAACTGTTGCCTATCTTCGCGAACAGGGTATTGATTGTGAGTGTCTTTTAATGGGAGCGCTGGTCGATCCAGAAGGAGAATTGACTAAATCTATCCAACGAAATTCACAACTCTATAATATTCAGTGTCTTTTTAATATGGATGCTGAGGCTGTTTCCATCGAATTGCTCAAATCGAGTATAGCGCTTTTACCTTTTCCCACTGGAGTCGGAGATAAGCGTGGTTCTGCTTTGGCGTGTCTTAAGCATAACCTTTCGCTTATAACTAAGCACGGTACAAATACTCCAAGTTGGTGGACTCAGGCAACATGGCATTGCAATACTTTTGAGGAAGCTGGAGAGCTTGTAAAGGATATACTTATAGGGAAAAGAGCTAAGGTTCCTAACATTAGGGTATTAAAAGAATCCCTGATTGCTCGAGAGTGGGACGCTATTGCTAGTAAACATGTGTTACTTTATAAAAAAGCATGAGATCTCTCAAGTCGTGACAGCTGTATAGGGTGGGGCGGTAAGAGAGGAAATTCCCAGAAAATTAATAGTGTTGCAAAGTAGAATTTGAATATTTTTGTAAAGAAATTTCCATGAACAGAAAGCTATACCGATTCACTTTGAAGGGAACTTGCATGCACTGTAAGAGATCCAACCATAAACCATAAAATAGATGATGTCTTTAAGCTGTAGACTGAAGTCCCACTTACTGCCAGAATCCCCATGATATAAAAAGCTACCATTGCTTTCATTCTCTTTGATTGTATGTTTGGCGTTGGAATGCTGATGAATAAACCCCATAAAAAGATACAAAGAAAAATACCATAGTGCTCAATTGAGTATGCAATACCCATATCACCTAAATTTCTATTTGCACTCATACCAATCATTTCAAGAAAGTTCATATCGAGAAGAGATTGGCCAGAAACTGTAAGCCGTCCTTGGAAGTCATCAGAGCGTTTAAATATATTAAATAAATAAGCCTGCGTCATTAATGTTATAGATACCGCAATTGGTAAAAGCATCAAAATAATTTTATTTTGCAAAATCGGAACAAAACGAACAGCAATAATAATACCACTCATTACTAAAGCAAATCTAGAGTCACATCCAATTAAGAAAATGAACGCAAAAACCAAAGGAATTAGACCTTTTTTGATATTATCGTCACACTGAATAATACCCCAAATGGTTAAGATAACGGTAAAATTGCCCATTGAGATTGGCTCAAGAAAAATAGATGAAACTCTTAAATTACCAAGAAAAGGCATGATATGTCGCCCATCTGGGCGTATTGCACTAGTAAATACATTTTGATCTAAATAGTCTGAAAGGTGCGACATGCCTCCTCTAAACATATAAAAATCACGTATATTAATATATTTTAAGTAGCTATCAGTTAAGAAGTACTCAAGTAATCCTACAATTAGAATAACTATTGTTGCTGTTTTGAAGACTCTACGTAAAACAGATGTATCTTTTGTTGAGTTCCCGAAATAATAGAAAAATAAAATTATAATAATATTTCTAAAGTCTTGAAGGTTCATATGCCCACGCACAAGCCAAAGACATGCAAAATATGAGAGTAAAACTAAAAAAAGGATGAGTGGAGCAGCTCTTCCTTTAATGACGAAAAAAAATGCTAGAAATGTAAAGATTGATCCTTCATATAATATGATGTTTTTATTAGTAATCGGATGTAAGTTTGTGTGAATAAAACACAGAATAAAAAAAGAAAAGACTGCAAGCAAAATGACCAGTCTGCGAAAAAGATATCTACTAGGCATGTAAAGCTCACTTGTTCTTCATGTATTTTTGTAAAATTTTGAATTGAGGGAAAACACTACTATCCGCTGGATAAATGTTAAACATGTATTTACCGAAGTATTTTGAGCCCGCCCAATATGTCCATCCTCCCCAAGCATCACTGTTCTTTTCAATGTATTTTAGCATGTTGTCCATTGAATTCAGACAAAGTTGATTATTTGCTATACCAAATTCTCCAAGAAAAGCTTTCTGCTTATTCTTTCTAAGCCATTTTGTAATACCTTCTAGCCGTTTGATTCCAATATTTTCATTGACGCATAATGATTCTGTTCCAGAAGATCTTTTATCTAAATATTGATGGACTTCAAACATGAAGTTGTTTTCGGGGTCAAAGATATTTTTCAGCGCGTCGGCGTTTGACTTATTACCACTAAGCCAACTATGTGCGCCACTCCATCGAGTACCTGGTACAAGGATAAGTTGTTTAGCGCCTGTTCCTCTAATTGACCATATACATTTTTGGACAATATAAGCCCAATCTTTGGCTGAGTGGCTATGTGGTTCGTTCATAAGACCGAAGACAACTTGAGGAGTGTTCTTATAGTATGTTGCAAGTCTTTTCCAAAAGTTTAAAAAAGCATCCGTAGGAGTTTTCATGCTACCAATAATGTTACCTCTGTAATTCCCATAATTATGAGGATCAAGTATGATAAGTACATTTTCTTTCTTGGCTTCTCTGATGATTGTATCCAAATGGTTTAATTCTGATTTTTCTAAAGGAAGATAAAGAGTGGGTTGCATTCGTTCCCATTTGAAAGGTATTCTAAGTATTGTAGCTCCAGCTGATGCATACATTTTCACATCTGCAGCTTTTGGCCAGAAATAATTAGTGCCTTCTTTTCCCGGAAGTATTTTTGAACCAAATTCTGCACCAGCAAGATTAAAACCCTTTAATAATGGGCCGTCATAAGCAAAAGCAACTCTAGCATTACAAAGGTTTAATACTGGACAGGCAAGTACCATGAATAAAATCGCTAAAGCTATATAACGAAATCTTAAATTTTTACAATTTATGTATGTTTTGAATAATATTGAGTTCCGTTTAATTTTCATATCCACTCCTTTTAGTGCGTCGTATCCGGTCTACTCATATTATTTATTGCTTACTGGTTGTTAAGCTTGAGACAAATTTATAAACGCTAAATAAGCGTTTTCTTTGTAATAATAAATTGAAAAAAATAAATGATATGATCCCAATTAAAATTATTACAAATAAAGAAAGCCATGTAAAGATTGGGTCTAATATTGTTATGGATACTTTGACTGTTAAAAGCATTCCAATTGTGGCAATTGAAGACGCGAAGATGTTATGTATTTGTTCCCACAATGAAAACTTTAAGTATTTGCTTAGAAAAATAAAATATATAGGGATAGTTATAGCTGTAAAAAATAGCATCCCATATCCTACTGTAGTAAGTCCATAAGGCGTTAAAAATAAGAGACAAATAAGAAGGGTGGCAACAAGGATTGATTGAAGTTTAAAAAAGGCGCCAACACAATTATGAGATCTACAAATGACGCGAACAATATTAATAAATGGACTTAAACAACCCATTATAAGAAGTAGCTGTAATAGTTGAGTTGAGCCACTCCATTTATCGCTAAAGAATAAAGTAATATATATTGGCGCTGTTATACTTGCAAAACTAAGAGTGGGGACTACAATGAATCCAATTAAAAAAATCATATGACCAATGAGTTCTTTTTGTCGGTTAATATCATTATTAAGCTTAGCAAGTGCAGGATATAGAGTAGAAATTGACGGCATAATAAGAATATCTTTTAAGGCTGCGGTCATACGATATGCAAATGTATAAAATCCAACACTAATAGTGTCTAAAATTGAGGCAATAATTACACGCGGGACTTGTTCCTCACACACGCTTACAAAGTTTGATCCCATCAAATTAAAGCCTGGCTTAATCGTATCAATAAGAAGTTTTCTATTGAAAATCCATTGAGGACGCCAATCAATAAAAGCCCACAGGACAATATTTGCGATAAAGTACAGAACAATTTGCTGAAAAATTAATGCATAAGCTCCTGCGCCATAGTAAGCCAGAGTAATTCCAATTACACCACTTCCAATTGATGCACAGAGAGAACGTATAGCATATATTTTAAAATCTAATTCTCGTAGAACTATTAATTGTGGTACTGAAATGGTAGCTATTAAAATTGGAACAAGTGACAAATAACGTAATAATGACCCTATTCGGATATCGCCTAAAACTTTTGCAGCGAATTCTGAAAAGGTGAAACATAAAACGCTAAGTATAATTCCTGTGATCATCGTGAACCCAAATAGCATAGAAAGTCTTTCACGATCTTTAATTTGAAATACAACAATACTTTCAGCTAAGCTTGATAATAGTAAGTTGGTCGCTGAAAGGTATATAAAGCAAAGCATAGCCATCCCATATTCTTCTGGTCCGACGAAACGAGCTATAACAAGAAAAACTAAAAATGAAATTGCTTGCTGCCCCCCCCTCTCAACAATCGCCCACAAAGTTGCAATGGACATTTTTTTTTGGATGCTCATATAAACTATCTACCTATTGCGAAACTTTTATTAATGTACAAATGATTAACGGCACAATTATATGTATTTAGTAAGAGATGGATATGCAGCATTAAGTAGATCTATAAAATCGTTATCTAAGTTCTTTTCTGCTTCTGGGGTTGTTGGAATTGGAATAGGCGCAGTTATACGTATTAAACTTCCGTCAGCTCGTCCTGACATAACAACATTTCTCAATAATGTGATTTTTTCGCTGAAGCGTGATGTGACATTTATATCTCCTTGCTTAAACCAGTAGTATACTAACATTTTATTATTTACTGATCGAAGTACATCTCTATTTATTTTGAGCGAGTGGCCATTCTTAAGGTTAATAGTTAGTACCTTGTGAGATACAGTTGCCCAACCAGCTCCTTGCAAGCATGTTTTGGGGGAGTGTATAGATGATCCTTGTATTTGAGCTGCATAATAGGCTACGTATAAACCGACAGTGCTCCCGTTAGGTCGGTTACAGTTTAAAAGCAAATAGTCGGTAAGATTAAGTGATTTTAGTTCTGTATTTGTCAACTGTGATCGTGTGCAAGTCCAAGAACCAAGTCTATCTGGGAAGTGCGAAAAATCAAGATGAAAAGGAGTATTACGCTCAACTATTGATTTAATTGTTGCTGGCGCAAAGCTGGCTACTGTTAAAAGGAGTGTAATTATTATGGATGAAAAAACAGATAGACCTATGTGGCTCTGCAATGATTTTTGGGGAAGAATTTTTATTTTTCCGATAAAGGCAATTAGCGAAAATTTTGTGAGATCTTTATCAGTCGTGAAAAGTAAGAAAATAAAAACTGTTATACTAATAAAAAAAACATTAAAACTTGCTTCTTCTATTATGTTTGCAGGTGAGACAATATAATTAAATTTGTTTGCTAGAAATTCTAAAATAAATAAAAAGATACTACTAATCACAATTATTATAGGGATTATTGCGCTAAGTAAAAAAACTTTTTTGCCTAGAGTTTGTCGTCGGGAGAATATGAGAATATAAGATATACAGATATATGGAATTAAGCCTCCAAATAACGCATGGATATCATTTTGACTGAAAGAAATAGAACCAAGATCAAAAATTGAAGAATCATGATAAGTGGCTATTCCAGCGATATTGAAGAAGATTACAGTAAAATGGACGCATAGCAATTGCAATTTATTCATTATAAACTGCATTACTGTTAGTGGAATTGGAACAGATAACGCCATAAGTCCAAGTGGCAAAACTAATTTTTTGCCATGATTCCATCCTTTAAAAGTAATAAATAGACCATAAAGAGAAATTATAAATGATAATTGAGATATCCAGAAGTTAGCAAGAATCGTCCCTAAAATCATGCAAGATATTCCTTCTGCTAAGAAGACGTAACCTATTACAGGTGATAATGTACTAGAAGGCTCACTTCGGAAATTATGGATGGCCCAGCAAATTGCAAAGAAGAAAAAAAATATAGAAGGTGAAATGCCTTCTCGAAGCCAAAGTATACGCATTTCAAAGAGAGGGATTGAATAAATATAGATTAGCCACACAACAAATAAAAATGAAAGCAAAGACCGTAAATTGGCTTTAAATGGTTTGTAGTTATTACTGATTGCTAACATGTATATTATTACTCTTAATGTGTTTAAATTACTATTTTTTTTGATAAATAAATTAAAATTATTAGCACAACATAGATGATCTTCATAGTTTTGTGTAAATTCAATTTAAATATCAGAACTTTATTAAGACGCTAGTTACGACAGCGTCAAGTCCCAGTCTTGAGGACCATAAAACATGATACTACCTTCGTTATAGAATTGCGGATCTGGTGGATTGTACAGAGTTAAATCTTGATTTTGTTAACAAGTCGCAATTGATTCTATTTGGTTTTGATACAATATTGTGGATATTATTGCAGACTATCTATACCTATCTACCAAAGACGCATGATCTTTTTAAAGTATTGATAGTAATCTAAGAACAGTTTTTTTTATTACTGGATTTAATCGTTCTAAGAACAGTTTGATATACATTGTAAAATCGTTCGGCCGTATCAGGCCATGCATAGTGCTGAGCAAGAGAGATGCATTTGTCTCGCTGAATTTGGTGGGAAGTTGTTTTTATTAGATGATTGGTATTTATTTTTTTTGCCGATTGAATAAGATGCTGTAGGTCAATTTCTACTCCAACGCCAAGCTTCTCCAGAATTTTTTTGAAAGGTGGCAATGGTGATAACAATGGGATCAATCCGGCAGATAACCCTTCTACAATCGAAAGACCAAACCCTTCATAAGCAGAGGCAGAGGTAATGTAACTTGCTTCCCTGATAAGTTCTTTGAGCTTTTGGTCCTTCGGCTTTTCATAGATTTTGATTGCGTCTTCAACTCCATATTCCCGAGAATATCGTTGGAGGCTTTCGCTTGTTTCATAGGATGGAATTCCTGCTATAATAAGGCGCCATTCTTTGTTTTCCTTCAAAAGGTGACTCATTAGTTCGATTAGAATCGGAACCTGCTTGTTCGTAGACCATCTGCCAATAAATATCATTGTACGCTTTGGTTTCATACTGCTAGCATTAGCCCATTTCTCGGTATTAACACCATTTTCCAGAATTTCGGTTTTACGTTTTGCAATTTTACTGAATGTCTCGGCATCATTTTCACTGGAAGCGCAGAGTACTTCATAGGCTAAACAGGATAACCTTGTTACGGTTTGAAAATATATTTTTTTGAGCGTAGCAGCGAACTTGGTGTGAAAAAAACCGCCGTGCGTTGAGGCTATAAGCGGTTTACCGTGTAGTGGTTTTGTCAATGCTAAAAAATCAAAAAAGAAATCGATCCCATGAACATGGATAAGGTCTGCATCTTTGATCATGGAAAAAACTGAAGGAGCAAGAGGGTATCGGTTTGAACCCCAGAACGGGAGTCGTATTATTTCGATTCCATTGACAACATCTTTTTTTGAAAGAATTTTTTCAGGATCTGAAAAAAGTTGATCTAGCGTCACGACTATGATTCGTAAATTGTCTTTTTGATTCAAGTGCTGGCATAGGTTCATTACAGCATCTTCCAATCCTCCGACAGAAGGGGCAAATTGCCGAACGATATGAATAACTGTGATCACTTATTTATCCTTTCCTGAATCATTATTTTCAGCGTGAGAAAAAGAAATGAAAAACCACCGAGGAAATAGCGTCTGAAAAGACGACGCGGTTCTTGGGAAAAACGGTAGAGCCACTCCAGTCTTATTTTACGCCAAAAAAGAGGTGCGCGAGTAAAGCGGTTAGACATAAAATCCAGAATAGCTCCTCCGTTAATAAGCACTACAGGGAAATCCAAAGACAACGCTAAATTACTGGAAATTTCTTCTTGCCGAGGCATGCCCATCGCTAGCACTACGAGGTCTGGTTCCGTGTGTTTTAACTCTTCTAAGTATATGGATTCATCCTGAAATCCATCTATACATGTTACGATGGAAGCTCCCATGGTTTCTTTAATTATAATTGCTGATCTTGACAGCCAAGGATCTTGTGTTCCGCATAAGGCAATTTTTTTGTTGCAAAAAAGTTTAATTATTTCAGGGATTAAATCTGTTCCATTCATATTTAAGCCGGGGGATTTGCCAAGTATTCGCAATAAAAATGCCATACCTACACCATCACGCAGTAGATAATCAGCTTCTTGAAGGTTGTTTGAAAAATTATTCTTTTTCTGCGCCATAGTAATACCATGTGCGTTTAAAAAGGAAATAACTGTAGGTTTTTTCACCTCTCGAAGTGACTTTAGAAAAAGGTTCTTTTCTTCTTTATCTTGAATAAGGTGCATGGAACGATAGAGAGACAAATGATAAGCTCCTATTTTGAAAGGATAATTTCATATGTTATTGAATTTATATTTCCTATGGTGAATCTAACTTCAAAATTAACCAGACTTTAATTTTTACGAATTTATTTCCTCAAGGAGCAGTATTATTTTATAAGGATGTCTTTGCTAGGATCATTTTGATCTATTCTTTGTAGAAATAATCTTTGGTAATTCCACGAATGTGATAAGTGTTAAATACTTCGCTTTTTTTTGATTTTACTTAAATTTTTATTTTTCCCTTTGCGCCCATAAACATCGTGAAAATGGATAATATTATCTTCGTCAAGGTAACTGCCTGTCTGGACTTCAATCAGTTCCAAATTAATCTTGCCGGGGTTTTTCAGCCTGTGAATATACCCGAGCCAGTTCCAGCGTATCTAGGGACAATACCAAAGATAACCAAAGCGCCATTAGCGTTACTATTCGCCACGGGTTTACTCTATTTCTATAATTTTTAAAAGCGTCTTTACCTCTTAAATATAATGGTCTTCCGGTAAGACAAGTATGATCTCGGATTCGTCTATATATCATGTGATTTAGTAAGCAATGTATGGTGCTGGATATAAAAAAAGCAGCAGAGAACTGCTGCATTAAAGTAAGCGAAGAATTGTGATTTTAATGAATGAGTATTTATTGAGTGATTCTATCTGCTTCCTTTAATACGTTGTCGATTGGATTGTTTAAATCAGTAACTTTGACCCTGTTGTAAAATAAATCTTCAGGGGTTGCCTTTGCAAATAGCTCCTTTAGAAGGATATTAAAAAATAAGTTTTTGCTGACATCCAGTTTTGTACATGCTGTTTCGATTTGCTCTATAATTTCTGGGTGTAAGTAAACTTCTGAAAGTAATTTGTGCATTTTTCTCCTGATCGTTCGTAAAGAGTGTTTTTTATTGTTTTAAGATTTTGAATAGCCGTTCAACCGCTTAAATATTCTTGAAGGTTTTTAGATAGTACATAATTAGGATTAAATATAGTAAATATCGCAATATTAACTTATATGTCGCAAAAGTGAAGCTTTAAATAAGGTGAGAAACTGAACGCTTGTGCAGCCCTGGATGAAAGTTTTTGCACAAAAGTGCAATTATTGTGTGCAAATTGTGTGCACATGATTTTTTATTTGTATAACATGTTTAATTAAAAGGGGATTTTTTTTGGCACGCTTGATGCTGTATGTAAAGCAACCTGAGTGAGACAAACTTCACCCCCCAAGTTGATTGTCCAAAGCTCAGTTAAATATACAGTCTTCATTTCTTATCATCACTCCTTAAGCACGTAAGGTCGGGACCCCTCCATCCCGGCCTTTCGTGCGTTTAAAGCTTTTATACTTTTCGTTTTAAAAAAAATAACTGTATAGATTATTGAATTATTTTTTGTCGGTTTGCTGGATGATGTTCCCGCCAACGATGAAAAGAAGTCCGACAAAAGTAGATGGTAAGATTTCTTCCCCTAAAATAAAATGGATAAGTATGAGAGAGATAAAAGGAGATAGGAATATTAGATTACTTATTCTGGCGGTCTTTTCAGTAAGTTTTAGAGCCTTAAGCCATAGTGCAAACGTAATTCCCATTTCAAAAAGTCCTACATAGGCAGCCGAAAGCACGGCAGGGAGTTCAATAGGTGGCGGTCCTGCAAAAATAAGCATTACAATCGCGACTAACGGTAACCCCAGACAGAAGTTTAGGAAAAGTTCAATTAATGGATCAATTTTACTTTTGGTATTATAAATCCAGTATAAAGCCCATAGTACGGTACTAAACAGGGCTAAAAAAACACCGAAGCCGTTGCTGAACTGGATGTTTAACAGGTTGCCATGTGTGGAGATTACGACAACGCCAAGATAACTTGTGAATATGGCTAAAAGCTCGCGTGCGCATAATTTTTGTCCTAATAATGGAATAGAGAGTAACGACAAGGTTATCGCCCAAGTGTAGTTGAGCGGTTGTGCCTCTTGCGCAGGCAGAAGGGAGTAGGCTTTGAAGAGAACTATATAGTAAAGGAAGGGATTTAATATTCCGGGCAGGGCACTTTTGAGTATGGTTGATAAACTCATTTGTGCAATCTGCCCGATTTTTTTTTGAACAATCAGAATAATCAACAGGGTCAATGTGGAAAAGCTCACTGCATAAAAAAGCAGTTGTAGCGGTTCCATATATGAAAGCGCAATTTTAAAAGCAGAAGCAACAGTAGACCAGATTAATACTGCGGCTAGTCCGTACAGATATGCCTTTTTCTGATTTTTTGTTTCCATGATTTGCTAATTAAATTAGCGATTTGCTAAATTATTACATGTTTCTTGATATGTGCAACAGCTTCTTCCGGTGAGTCGGTCACTATGAAAAGATCAAGGTTTTCTTCACTACAGAATCCATCAGCAACTAAACTTGTTTTGAACCATTCAATAAGTCCTCCCCAGAATTTAGTCCCCATAAGAATAATCGGGAAAGGTTTAATCCGTTTTGTCTGAATAAGCACCAGAGCTTCACTTAATTCATCAAGAGTTCCGTAACCGCCGGGCATGGCAATGTAGGCAAGAGCATATTTGATAAACATTACCTTACGGATAAAAAAATAGTTATAATCACTTTTTAGAGACAGATATGGATTTGATTGTTGCTCAAATGGAAGGTGAATATGCAGACCTATTGATTCTCCACCAGCTTCAAAACAACCTTTGTTTCCCGCTTCCATAAGACCCGGTCCACCACCTGTTATAACTGAATATCCTGATTTACAAAGAAGCTTTGCAAGATGCTCTGTTTGTGCATAAAGGGGATGGTCACTTGGTACGCGTGCTGAGCCGAATATTGATACTGCTGGACCGATATCACTCATCGTATCGAATCCGTCGACCAGTTCAGCCATTATTTTAAACAGTCTCCAAGATTCCTGCATGGAGAGATCGTCGATAACATATTGCTTTGATTTATGCATTTTGACCTCGTTGCTATGTTATAAAATATGATCAGATAGTTGCTAACTATTGCCTGAAATCCAATATTGGTGCATGTAGCAGTGCATTCGAACTACCAAAAAAAGAACGATAATGATAGTATAAAAGGTGAAATTAACAGTGTGATCATACTGGAGGATTTATGAAGATTACTTTTATGGGGGCAGCTAAAACTGTTACCGGTTCCTGCTACATTATTGAGACTGAAAATGCCAGATTTGCAGTCGATTGCGGGTTACATCAAGGTAATGCGGAAATTGAAAAGCGCAACCGAGGAATAAGTGATTACAGAGTTAAGGAACTTGATTTTATACTTATTACTCATGCTCATATTGATCATACAGGACTTTTGCCTGCGGCTGTCAGGGCGGGGTTCACTGGACCTATTTATATGACTCAGCCTACACGTGATCTTCTGGATATTATGCTCCTCGACAGTGCTCATATTCAAGAAATGGAAGCCGAGTGGACAAATAGAAAGAGACTTCGTAAAGGTCTTTCTCCGATAAGTCCTATCTATGAGCAGAAAGATGCCATAGCAACAACTCCGCTGATGAGAGCCATTCAGTATGGATCTTCTTTTGAGCCTGCTGAAGGGCTTACCGTCAATTACAAAGATGCCGGACATATTCTTGGTTCTGCGTTTATTGAGCTTTGGGTAAAAGAGAATGGCGATACTACAAAAGTTGTTTTCTCCGGTGATCTTGGTCATAAAGATCAATTGATTGTACGCAATCCATCCATTGTTGAAAAAGCTGACTACCTTTTGATGGAATCAACTTATGGTGATCGTAATCACAAGGATTCTTCAAACAGTTTAGATGAGCTTGCCGAGGCTATTGCATGGAGTTATTCCAACAAAGAGAAAGTGGTTATCCCTGCGTTTGCTGTTGAGCGTTCTCAGCAGCTTATTTATTCACTTTTTTTACTCTATAAAGCTGGCAAACTTCCTGAAGACATGCCTGTTTATCTTGATAGTCCTCTTGCAATCAAGGCAACTGAAATTTTTAGGGGGCATCCAGAATATTTTGACCTTGATACCAATGAATTGCTCCATAATGGGGAAAATCCTCTTTCGTTGCCGAATTTAAAATTTACTCTTGATACAGAATCTTCACGGTCCATTAACAATACTTCTGGACCAGCTATTATAATTTCTGCAAGTGGCATGGCTAATGCTGGGCGTATTAAGCATCACTTGCGGCATAATATCTGGAAAAAAGGTGCAAGCATTGTTTTTGTCGGATACCAAGGAGTTGGAACACCAGGGCGCAGAGTAGTAAACGGTGCTGAAGATATCACTATTTTCGGTGAAAAACTTAAAGTTGAAGCTAAAATTTTCACCATTAACGGTTTTTCAGGACATGCTGGACAGGATGAAATGATTGACTGGCTTAAACATTTTGATAAACCGTCCATGAAAATAATTCTGACTCATGGTGAAATAAAAAGTCAGAAAATCCTTTCAGGCAGAATTACTAAAGAACTTGGCTATGAGGTTCATATTGCGGAGTATCGTGAAGAATTGGTACTAACTCCGCGCGGCGAAATGGAACCGATTATTAAAGGGCAGGCTATTCAGGAAATTGACTGGGAATTCTTATTAAAGGATTCAGAAAAATTGTTTGGAGAGTTCAGAGGAAGACTTGATAAAGTTAAGTCTCAGACATTTCTTGGTCAGACTGAACTTAGGGATAAGTTACTTGAAATTAACCGTCAGGTCATTGAACTGATATCGGAATTATAGAATAATGAGATTAGTAAGCGGTAAATACGGCGGAAGAATTATTAAAACCGCCAGTGGTCCCGGGTATCGTCCTGCTACATCAAAAGTCAGGCAGGCTGTTTTTTCAATGCTGGAATCTCGCGGTATTGAGTGGGATGGTTTGCGTGCTGCGGATATGTTTGCCGGGAGTGGAAGCCTAGCTATAGAAGCACTCAGCCGCGGAGGTGAGTTTTCTTTTTTTATTGAGAAAAATGGACGAGCTGCAGCTCTGATTAAAACCAATTTAAAAGATTTGGGTGTACCTACGCCTGAGTATAAAGTTTTAACGGCGGATTTGTTTAATGTGCTTTCAAGACCTCCGGAAAAACCTTTTGATTTAATTTTTATAGATCCTCCTTATGGTTATGATTTGTTGCCTAAAGCTCTTGATTCTGCCTTGGAAAACGGATGGCTGGCTGACGGAGGATTTGTTCTTGCAGAGGTTGAGGCTCAAGTTGAGCCGCCGCATTCAGTATTAATCGATGAGCTTAATCTTCTCTCTAACAAGCTCTATGGCCAGACGAGGATATTATTATGGCAGAAATAAAACAACTTACCGCAGTTTTCCCCGGAACATTTGATCCATTTACTCGTGGGCACTTCAGTCTTGTAACGAGAGGGCTTAAAACATTTCATAAAATTATTGTTGCAGTTGCCGGAAGTACTTCAAAAAATTGCTGTTTCTCGCTTGATGAACGTGTGGATATGGTCTCAAGAATTTTTGCCAATGAACCTCGTGTTGAAGTGCAGTCTTTTGACGGGTTACTTGTGCATTATGTGCAAAAAAGTCCGGCAAATGTCATTATGCGCGGCTTACGTGCTGTTTCTGATTTTGAGTATGAATTCCAGATGGCTCTGATGAACAGGCGGCTTGATAATGATGTCCAGACGGTTTTTCTTATGACTGATTATAAATGGATGTATCTCAGCTCTACTATTATAAAAGATGTTGCTGTAAATGGCGGAGATATTAAAGGATTGATTCCAAAACAAATTTATGAAGAAGTCTTGGAAAGGCTTGCCCCATCCGGTAAGTAAGTTATGGATAATCGTAAATCCGTTGTCTGTATCTTGGGACCGACAGGAGCAGGTAAGACCGCAACATCTTTAGGCATGGCAAAACGTTTTCCTGCGCGTATTATTAACTTTGATTCACGGCAGGTTTATAAAGATTTTCCTGTTATTACCGCTCAGCCCAGTCCTGTCGAAAGAGCTGTTTGCCCGCATGAACTTTACGGGTTTATGCCGACTACAGATGTGATTACAGTGGCAGATTTTGTTGAACTTGCTCATGAAAAAATTGAGCAGGCTGTTGGCGAATTGCCGATACTTGTTGGAGGTACAGGTCTTTATCTAAGAGCTCTTACTTCAGGGCTTGCTCCTATTCCTGATATTCCTGAAGAAGTTCGGATGAGAGTCCGCAGAAGAGTTGAAGAAGAAGGCTCTGCAGCTTTGTTTGAGGAACTTCAAAAAGTTGATCCGGAATATGCCAAGCGTACACATCCTAATAATAAACAACGCAATTCCCGTGCAATCGAAGTTTATGAGGGGACCGGTAAAAATTTTACGTGGTGGCATAATCGGGATGTTCCACCTTCACCGTACCGTTTTCTTAAGATTGGGATAAAAGCTGATCTTGATACTTTGACTCCTTTGCTTAACTTCCGAATCGATCAGATGATTGCAAACGGAGCAGTGTATGAAGCCCGCAGAGCATGGGAAATTTGTCCTGATGAAAATGGACCGGGGTGGACTGGAATCGGATGCAGTGAACTGCTTGCATTTATAAAAGGTGATATTGATCTTGATGAAGCTAGACTTTTGTGGGCGAAGAACACTAGAGCTTATGCAAAACGGCAGTTAACCTGGTTTAATAGAGAAAAGGATATTAACTGGTTCTCTCCCGATGATTCCGGCAAGATTGTTGAGTTTGCAGCCGCGTGGCTTGCGGAAAGTAATGCGGAAGGGTAAGTTCTGTATGCACGGCTGAAACGATTGATCCGTAAAATTTAAATTGGAAGAATTATGAGATTATATTCATTTTTAGCTTTTCTTTTTTTGCTTCTCGCTCCGGCAGCTCTTTATGCAGATGGGATTTCTAATGATCATGGATATGTTGTTGAAACTTCAGATAGTTCCATCAACTGGGGAAATGGGCTAATTTCTGCTTCAGCGGAAATTCTTCCTATGCAGGATACTCTTGATTCAATGAGGACGAAAGCTATTGCTGTCAGGGAAAGTGGCGTTAAAGCTCGTAAAAAATTGCTGGATTCAATTCTTGGATTGCCCTTAAGTAGTTCAGAAACTGTAGCACAAGCATTTAATGGCGATATTAAAACTGCTACAACGCTTCGTGGAATTGTTCAGAATTCACTTTTGCGTACAGAAGATATTCCGGACGGGAAAGTCAAGGTTACAGCTTCCTTGAATATCGTCGGTGATCTTGCTTTAGCAATTATTCCACCTACATTACCCTTTCTTTCCGGCATTGCACCGACTTTATCTGGGGGTAGAAGTGGGGATATTGAACCTGATGTGACAGGCGAAAGCAGTGTAGAGCCCGCTTCATTTAGCGGAATTGTCGTCGACGCCAGAGGGCTTAATTTAATTCCTATGCTGTTGCCGGTAATTTATGACGGTAAGGGGATTGGAATATACGGACCTTTTAAAGTCAGCAGAGACTCTGTTTTGAAGAATGGTCTGGTTTCGTATGTATTTGATTCTTCTTTAGGGAGTTACAGGGAACGGGTAGGGAACTATCCTCTTATTGTAAAGCCTGTTAGCACTCAAGGAGCTGTTCGCGGAAACCTTATCTTATCACTTGATGATTCAGCTAAATTTAGGGCGGCTCTCAAAAGGAAGTCTGTTGTTGAGAATTGTGCTGTGGTGATAGTTATGGATAGGCCAGTAAACGATGTTATAGAAAATGATACAGAGAGTGCCGGAGCATATGATGTTGGCACTGTTTCAGCTCAAACAAAATCTCCTGCAATCGATTCTGAATTACAGGAAGAACCAATAGTTGATGAAGATTTAGCCCCTGCTTTGCAATAATAATTTTTAGATCGGAGTATTCACTTGATCTTTTCAGAATATCTTAAAAAAAGTTTTTTTGTTTTGTCTATGTTGATGTTTATAATGGCTTCATCTCTTCCTGCTTTTGCCGTTAATGTTCAAATTTTTAAGCCCTTGGAAGAAGATGTTTCCAGCAAAGATATGCGTGCAGAAGCGGTTTCACAGGCTTTTGCTCAGGCTCTTATGTCTGAATCTGTGCGTATGATTCCCGGCTCATTGTCTGCTGAGCGCGGTAGCGCATTAAAAGATATGTTTACTAAGCATTACGAGGAGTTCATAACAGGGTATCGTGACATGGACGTAAAATTTCAAGAGGATGGTGTTGCGGTCCGTATCGACGTTAATGCCAACCGGAGCGAGCTTAGAGCTGTATTAAAACGAATGGGGTTTTTCTCAGACATCAAAACAAACGTTAAAGCAAATATTTTAGTTTCAAACGGTAAATTTAAGCTTAGTGAAACGGATCAGGCCGAGTTTGATGCAGATCTGCAGCAGCTTATGGTTTTATACGGTGTACAGAAAGTCATTTCAACAGAATCATCTACTCCTAAATTAAGTATCACTCAAGTTTCAAAGAAAAGGTGGAGCGGTGATCTTATTTCCTCTCATGGCAAATGGGATGCATCCGGTCGTACTGTTGAAACTGTCTGGAAAAGTTTGTGGGCTAAATATTTTAGTTCTGAAAATGTTCAAAGCACTATGAATCCTAAGGTTGTTTTAGTTGTTAATGGATGGTTTAATCCTGACGGTGTTCAGGAATTCGATAGAATGCTAAAGTCGTGGGATTCTGCTGTGCAGGAAGTTAAATTGCTAGATGTAGAAATGAAGCCGACGGCTGTCTCTGCAAGTTGGTCTCTTGAGGTTTCTGATCAGTGGGTTTTGAAAAGTTATCTGAATGACTATCTACCTTCACGCGGATTATCATTTAACATTGATGGTCTTAGCAGCGATAAATAAGACAGGTAAAAGTGTGAAGTGGCAAGACTGCAGGAGCGTACCTAATCTAATAACTTGTTTTAGGATACTGCTGACCCCGTGTTTTGCATTTGCATATCTCGGTCACGATTTTGTGTGGGCATGGTCCATTTTTTTGTTGGCAGGGTTTTCAGATGGACTCGATGGCTTTTTGGCGCGAATCCTAAATCAGAGAACATCACTCGGCGCAATGCTTGATCCACTTGCGGACAAAATTCTCATCGGTACGTCTTTTATCTGCTTGGCAACTGGAGGTGTCATTTCATTTTGGCTGGCAATGCTTGTCATCTGTCGAGACGTAGTAATCGTCGGAGGATTGTTTTTTTTGAAATTTGCCGGAATTGATGTTCAGAAAAAGATTAATCCGTTGATAATCAGCAAATTAACAACAGCCTTACAATTATTGCTGATTTTTTTAATTTTAAGCAGACTTTCTTTTGCACTGGATATGGTTAATGTCCAACGTGGTATAGAGTGGATAACCGGTTTGCTCACGGGTATTTCTGGATTTGTGTACGTAAAGCAGGGAGTTGATATGTTTTATGCTGAAAAAATAAAAACCCCTGATCACACTAGGTAATCAAGGGTTCTTTCAGGCAGATCAAAGGTTGCTGTTAGGCGTCCTTGTCCTTGTCTTTTGACGGAGTCACGTCAATTTCTTCAGACTCACTACTGGCCTTTTTGAAATTTTGAATTGCACGGCCTAGCCCACTTCCCACCTCAGGAAGTTTTTTGGCACCGAATATCAGGATAATAATACCCAAAATCAAAAGAATTTCTGTTATTCCTAATCCAAACATTTTTTCCTCCAATGCTAGACGGTATTGAACATTTACACGTGCTAAGCAGTAAGGTCAAGAATGACTTTTAGTATTGAAAGCTCTTGTAAAAACAGTCTTTATTAGACTTTACAAAGTTGAAATGGGTAAATAGTATTTTAGAGAAGCATGATAGTATATTATGCTGAAATTAAATTATTGCTCAGGAGTTTCTTTTGGCCATTATTTCCAGAATGCCGGGGTATTTGTGCCGTTTTTATAAAAAAGGCAGATGTCTTTATGATGAGTTATTGAACCCCGGTTACAATAATAAATGGCGATGCAAGGTACTTTCCGGGCTTGAGGATGAGTATGATAAATTATTGCGGCAAGCCGAGATATTTAAGTTGAGTGCAGAAGTTGCTGCAGAATTATGGAATGTAAGAATTGCCGAACACCGTGCCTCAACGGGGGGATGCTATAAGGCTGCCTTTAAAGGGGAGGATACATACCCTTTGTGTTCTGATGGTTTTGAAGATATCTGTTTGTTGGAACTTCCTTACTGTGAAGGTGTTTGTCATAACTTCATGAATTTAGATGGAAAAATTTCATCTTAGGGTTAAATAAAATTTAACCTATGTTTTAATTTTTTAAAGCTTCATCTTTAACCTATGGAGAATTGACATGTTGATATACTTCCCGCAGTTGCACGAAGAGTTGATCACTAAAAAGGTTGAAGGTGCGCTGCTTTTTGATCCTGGAGTGGATAGGACGCAGAAAAATGGTATTCTTGCATTCAGACCTGAGAATCTTCCAGTTGCAGCTGACGTTTGTCATAAAATGATAGTGGATTTTGTCAGTTACGGTGAAAGTCTCGGCAAAATGTTGAAAATGCTGTCTACATCTGTTTCCAACGAAAAAGATCAATTCGGTGAAAGGTCTTCCGCAATTGAAAATGAGCTGAATAATCTTATTCGCGAAACTCCTGCTGACAAGGAACCGGATACTCACCTTATTCAGAATCAATTAATATTGGCTTTGGTATACGTTTACGAAGAGAAACATCTTGAGCTTGCTAAAATTGAGCACAACTTGAATGATAAGTGGGCTGGATTTGGTGAAAGCTTAGGGCTTGATGAAGATGATGCGACTGATCATCAAATTAGAACTCTTGGCGGTTTAATTTCGAATGCCCCGGTTCAGACCGGTTCAAGGGTAGTTTTGCCTTGGCAGAAAGTTCTCGAAAGTATGGCTGAGTTTTTACCTGAAAATTCAGCACTGGTTACAAGTGATATCGATGCCGTTTCATTCTGGCGAGATTTGGAACTTGATTTTTATGAAAGTGAAGATGTTTTGCCTGAGAAAGCAACAGTTGTAAGAGATAAAGTCTGGAAGCTTTTAGGACTTTCAGGTGTACCCGATGAAAAGCCGTGGCTTGATCGTGAACTCCTTATAGTTTTAGCAGCTCCTGATGAATAATAAATGAGGATTTATACATGCAGGGGATACATTTAAGCGACATAACTCCACCCGACGTTATTAAAAAAATTAAGGGAGTTATTTTTGATTGTGACGGTGTTCTGATTAGTTCATTCGAGTCTAATATGTGGTATTATAACTGGTTTAAGAGTAGGTTCGGTCTTTCTGCTATGGATAAGGACGAAGAGCAATATGTTTTTGCTCATACTGTTTTTGAATCGTTAAAGCATATTCTGCCTGAAGAAAATTATCAGGAAGCCCTTGAACTCAGAGAATTGCCAGAGCTGGAAGAAGCCTTGTCTTATATAAACATACAAGACGGACTTCGCGAACTTCTTGTATGGCTCAGAGATAATAATATCCGTATGGCCGTAAATACGAATAGAACTGATTCGCTATCTACAGTTTTGCAAAATTTAGATATTGATGAATTTTTTTCACCTACTGTTACATCTACTCTTTTACCTAATTCAAAGCCGCATCCTGATGGAGTATACTATATTTTAGATAAGTGGGGGATGAAAGCTAAAGATGTCGTGTATATCGGAGATACATGGGTTGATGAAACTTGTGCTTCTAGGGCTGGTGTAGAATTTTGGTCATTTTGCAGTCCTAAACTGAATGCTTCTTTGTATATTTCAGATTATTGGGTTCTTAAAAATTCACTTGAAAAATCAAAAAAGAATGTTTGATCCAAGTAGAAATCAGTTCGAGTAAATGAATTCTAATTTAAATAATAAATACATTTTGTTATTAAGCCCTAAAAAGTGTTGATTCTTAGGGCTTGCTGTGACAATTTGTAATCAAGAACGGAACTATATAATAATTTTTCGTTCTATGTTTGTTAGGAGTACAATAAATGGATTATGTGATTCTTGCCGTAGCTAAGGTCCTTTCGATAGTTCTTAATCTTTATATGTGGGTGGTTATTATTTCTGCCCTTATCACCTGGGTGAACCCAGATCCCTACAATCCCGTTGTGCGTTTTCTGCGCGGAGTAACTGAACCTGTGTTTGCAAAGGTCAGACAGTATCTCCCATTTCTTAATATCAGCGGGATTGATCTGTCACCCATTGTGGTTCTTCTAGTTATTCAGATGCTTGATATTGTCTTGGTGGGCAATCTTACAAGATTGGCATATGGACTCGGAATGTAGTTTCTGGAGGTAACTGATGACCCTTTCAAAGATTGATTTGCTCAATAAAAAGTTTTCTAAATCTCTTTTCGGGTATTCGAAAAGTGAAGTAGATCAGCTTATGAGTGAGCTTGCGGATGTTCTTGGGATAATTGCCGATGACAAAAAGCAACTCGTGAAAAAGATTGAGCGGCGTGACACTTCTATTGGTGAGTTTCGGCAGCGCGAAGAAACTCTTCGTGATACTTTGATGACAACTCAAAGAATGATTGATGACCTCAAAACAACTGCCAGAAAGGAAGCTGAGCTTATAATAAACGAAGCCCATTCAAGAGCAGAAGTAATTTTGCAGCAGGCCCATAATCGATTGGCTCAGATTCATGAAGATATTAACGAGCTTAAACGACAGAGAACAAGGTTTGAAGTTGAGCTTAAAGCTGTTCTTGAATCTCATTTAAAGACTCTTGAAATCAGTAATCCTGAACTTGAAAAAGTTGAAGCGATTGAAGCTAAACTTAAGTTTTTCAAAAAAGCCAAATAAATTTCGAGTGATAGAGCTTTGGTATTTGTTCTAAGTTGTAGCACGTCAGGTGGAATTTTTCACTGACGTCTGAAATGCAAACCTCTGCAAAGGAGTTTCAAATGGAAGCTAAAGACATCGATTTGATTAAAACCCTAATTGGTCAGGATGCGGAAATTAGCGGGCTTTGGGATCAGCATAAAGAGCTAAAAAAGATTATTGATAAATTTGAGAAAAAGGGCTTCCTAAACGAAACTGAAATTCTTGAACTAAAAGAACTTAAAAAGAAAAAGTTGGCTGGTAAAACAAAGTTGCATTTGTTACTTGAAAAATACAAATAATAGGGAGAAGCCATGGAGCTCACCGGAGCTCAGATATTTCTTGAATGTCTGAGAAAAGAGGGAGTTGAAGTTGTTTTCGGTTATCCCGGCGGCGCGATAATCGATATATATGATCAACTTCCCAATTATCCTTTTAAGCACATATTGGTTAGGCACGAACAAGGGGCAGTCCATTCTGCTGATGGTTATGCCAGGGCAACAGGTAACGTTGGCGTAAGTCTGGTTACATCAGGTCCAGGAGCAACAAACGCTGTTACCGGTATTGCAACTGCATATATGGATTCAATTCCAGTAGTTATTTTTACAGGACAGGTTCCGACGCCTTTAATAGGTAATGATGCTTTCCAGGAAGTTGATATTGTCGGAATTACACGACCATGTACTAAGCATAACTATCTGGTCAAAGATATTAACGAATTAGCCTATACCGTAAGGCAGGCTTTTTATCTTGCTCGTTCAGGAAGGCCGGGGCCTGTAGTTGTTGATCTGCCGAAAGATCTTATGCAAGCCAAGACGGAATTTATCTGGCCTGAAGATGTGTCTCTGCGAAGTTATCAACCTAATCTGTCGCCTCATATCCGGCAGATTAAAAAAGTTGCCGAGCTTATTGCGAATGCCGAAAGGCCTGTCATTTATGCTGGCGGCGGGGTTGTTAGTGCAGGTGCTGAAGAAGAACTTACTTGGCTTGCCAAGAACCTGAATATTCCGGTGACTGCCACTCTCATGGGGCTTGGAGCCTTTCCCGGCAATGATCCATTATGGCTTGGGATGCTTGGAATGCATGGCACCTATGCCGCAAACATGGCCATAAATAATGCGGACCTCGTTCTGGCAATCGGAGCGAGGTTCGATGACCGTGTGACTGGAAAAGTAGATACCTTTGCTGCTAAAGCTACTCTCGTTCATATTGATATTGATCCTACTTCAATTCAAAAGAATGTAGCTGTCCATGTGCCTCTTGTTGCCGATTGCAAAAGTGCATTATCTGCCTTGAAAGATGTAATTGAGCCGACTCTCGAACAAAATTATTCCGAAGATTCTCATGCTGTATGGGTACAGCAAGTTAAGCAATGGTCTGAGGTTCATCCTTTACGCTATAATAAAGGTAGTAAGTTTATTAAGCCTCAATATGTTGTTGAAAAAGTTTACGAAATCAGCAACGGGGACGCGATTATAGCTACTGAGGTCGGTCAGAATCAGATGTGGGCTGCTCAGTTCTATAAATTTAAAAAGTCAAAATCTTTTCTTTCATCAGGCGGTTTGGGTACGATGGGGTATGGACTTCCTGCTGCCATCGGGGCTCAAATGGCTTTTCCTGACAGGCTTGTTGTGAATATTGCCGGTGACGGTTCTATTCAGATGAATATTCAGGAATTGATGACGGCTGTCTGCAATAATCTTCCGGTAAAGATTGTTATTTTAAATAACGGTTATCTTGGTATGGTTCGTCAGTGGCAGGAATTATTTTATAAACGTAATTATTGTGAAACCTGTATGGATGCTCAGCCTGATTTTGTAAAATTAGCTGAAGCTTACGGAGCTGTCGGGTTTAGAGTAACCGAAGAGAAAGATGTCACACCGGTACTTACGGAGGCTTTTGCCCTCCCTAAGGTCTGTATTATCGATGTTCGGGTTGATCCAGAGGAGAATGTTTATCCTATGGTTCCTGCCGGGGCATCTTTATCCGACATGTTACTCGTTTAGGAGGATGGAATAATGAGACATACTCTATCCGTCATGGTTGAAAATGAGCCCGGGGTTCTTTCCAGAGTTGTAGGTTTGTTCAGCGGACGCGGGTTCAATATTGAATCCCTTAATGTTGCTCCTACTTTGGAAGAGGGCGTATCGCTGATGACCATAACGACTATAGGTGATGAACAGATTATTGAGCAGATTGTTAAACAGCTGCGAAAATTGGTTACGGTTATTAAGGTTGTCGATCTCACAGAGCTTAAAGCTGTTGAGAGAGAAATGGTTATTATTAAGATTAATGCTGAAGATGCTAAGCGAGCTGAAATTCTACGTATTGTAGATATTTTTAGGTGTAAAGTAATTGATGTCAGCATTGACGAGTTGACCATTGAAGTTACTGGTGACCATGGTAAAATTGAGGCTTTGATCAATTTGCTGGCTAGATTCGGTATTAAGGAAATTGCCCGCACAGGTACTGTTGCAATGAAACGAGCATTGCAAAACTAATCAAATTTCAATCAAATTTTCGGCATTGAAAGCCTCCCGACAAATTTTAATTAATATTTTAATCTGTCGGAAAAATATAATGTTTTCGTGTCCGATGAAAGTGAAAATCAGGAGAAAATAATGAAAGTTTATTATGAAAAAGATGCAGATTTGGGACTTTTGAAAGACAAAACCGTAGCTATCATCGGTTATGGTAGCCAGGGTCATGCTCACGCTCAAAATCTACGCGATTCTGGTGTTAAGGTTGTTGTTGGACAGCGTCCCGGAGGCCGTAACTACGACCTCGCTAAAGAACACGGCTTCGAGCCTGTAAGCGCAGCAGAAGCTGCAGCCGCTGCAGATATCATCATGATTCTTCTACCTGATCAGGTTCAGGCTGCAGTTTACAAAAGTGATATTCTTCCAAACCTTAAGTCTGGTGATATTCTTGCTTTCGGTCATGGTTTCAATATTCACTTTGACCAGATTGTTCCTAATGCAGATAATGATGTAATCATGATTGCTCCAAAGGGACCAGGTCATCTTGTTCGTCGTACTTTCACTGAAGGCGGAGCAGTTCCTTCTTTGGTTGCAGTTCATCAGAATGTTTCCGGTAAAGCTCTCGATCTCGCTCTTGCTTATGCAAAAGGTATCGGCGCTACACGTTCCGGTGTTATCGAAACAAGTTTCCGTGAAGAAACAGAAACTGACCTTTTCGGTGAACAGGCTGTTCTTTGCGGTGGTGTAAGTGAACTTATCAAAGCCGGTTTTGACACTCTGGTTGAAGCTGGATACCAGCCTGAAATGGCATATTTTGAATGTCTGCATGAACTTAAATTGACCGTCGACCTTATTTATGAAGGTGGTCTATCCAACATGCGTTATTCAATCAGTGATACCGCTGAATATGGCGATTTAACTCGTGGGCCAAGAGTTATCAACGCTGAAAGCCGTAAAGAAATGAAGAAAATCCTTTCTGAAATTCAGCAGGGTGAGTTCGCTAAAGAATTCATCGTAGAAAATATGTCTGGAAAAGCTCATTTGAACGCAATGCGTCGTATTAACGCAGAACATCAGGTTGAAACAGTCGGTGCTGATCTTCGTAAGATGATGAGCTGGCTTAAAAAAATAGCTTAGTTTTTTAGATTATTATATTTAGCCCACATGAAAAGGATGACTTGGTCGTCTTTTTTATGTGGGCTATTGCTTTTTTTGCTAGGATGGTATAAGGGCATAATGAGGATGCCAGATTTCAGCATAATATCATAGATTGTTTTTATAGGTATTTAGTTGAATTGATTTCATGTCTTGGTAGGTTCCAAAGACTATAATCAGTGGGTCGGATCGAGCATACTGAATCGGGAAGGCTGTCTGGTCTAGTGTTTAAAGATGCAACGTTTTATGGAGTTTTGAGAGATGTCTAAAAACATTTACGTGGGTAATCTTCCTTGGAGTTCTTCCGAAGAAGATGTCAAAGTTGCTTTTGAAGAGTTTGGTGAAGTTATTTCTGTTAAGTTGATTACTGATCGTGAAACAGGCCGTCCTCGTGGTTTTGGTTTCGTTGAAATGGAGGATCAGGGCGCATTGAAAGCGATTGAATCTCTTGATGGAGTAGATTTTGGTGGACGTAACCTTAAAGTAAATGAAGCCCGCCCACGGGAAGAGCGTCCAAAACGCTGGTAATTCGTTCCGATTTGGTATAGAGCCCCTTTGGGCTGATGAGATTTTAGCGTTTCATCAATTCAAATTATACCTAAAGACAGTCTTGTTATAAATTTCCGATATCGGGAATATCAAATAAAGCCTGCTGTCGCTTAAGCGTTAGCAGGCTTTTCTAATTCAATTTTTAAAAATCGAGAGATTATTTTGGCAAAAGAAGAAGGAATTGCAGTTAATGGAACCGTTGAGGAAGCTCTCCCTAATGCTATGTTTAAAGTCGAGCTTGAAAATGGTCACGTCGTTTTGGCACATATTTCTGGAAAGATGCGTAAATTTCGTATCAGAGTTATGCCCGGTGATAAAGTCACAGTTGAACTTTCTCCATATGACTTGACTCGTGGCAGAATTACTTATCGTCCCCGCTAAATTTTATTTGGTAGGTTTTAGCGGTTAATATCACGCTAAATTCTTTCCACACGCGGGGTCGGTCAATAGGCCCCGCGGGAAGAGCAGTGTGTAGTTTTTTTATGAAATTTTTATGTCCAGCAGAGGCGTTCCATCAATTGCTTCAAGCGGATGAACTTTGATTTCAAGTCCATTTATACTGCTGATGGTTACAGGGTGAAGGCCTATTGGATTTGGGCGATCAGGGGAGCGCGTAGAGAAAACTCCACGTTTCGGATTTGATTTAATCCCACGCGGATGAACTTTCAGATAATCTCTGCCTGCTTCATGCAGCCATGTAAGCAACACAATTTTCATGCCAGGTTTTAGCCCGTCCATTGCTTCAGAAAATTCTTCTTTAATTTGAATAACGGCTTCAATTCCGCCTTCGGTTCCCTGCTTAGGTGTTTCTTTTCTTTCTTTAAAACCAGATTTTATAAAGCCGATTATTTTCAGTTCAGTATCCATATTCGGTCCTCACAACTCCTTGGTTTCTTGAATTATTTAAAATGTATTTAAAATTTACCTAAATATTTAATTGATAAGAGATTAGAAGAACAAAATATCTGTCGAATTTTTATAAAAATAACAGTTAATCAGAAAAATGGTCAAATCCTTTTTGGCAATATTTTTTACCGTTCAGTAAAATTTCAGCCTTTTCCGTTAGCACGCCTATAGGGAGTATTCCTGCGATGTTCTCCGCTATTTCTTGAAACTTATCAGCCGACGCAGCTCCGAATAGGGCGTAATCTTCTCCACCTAAGAAAGCTTGTTCTTCCGGCAATATACCTTCTGACTCAGCAAAATTTATAACTTCATCATGCAGAATTTTTCCAGTTAAAGAAATTTCAGCTCCAAATGCTGTTTCGCAGCAATCGATAAAGCGAGGCAGGTCACAAGCTAGCCCATCAGATAAATCCATTAAACCCTTTACGGCAGGATAAGTTGAAAGAGCGGTGCCGACTTCAATTTTTATATTTGGCCGTAAATGAGCCTGTATGCTTGCAGGGCTTTTGTCGGCGATTATTATGTCGTTTCGTTCAAGAAGTTGCATCCCCGTGCGTGCAAGGCCCAGTGAGCCATGTATGAAAAGGACATCACCAGGTTCAGCATTGCCACGGGTTAAAAAATTACCTTTAGATTTTGATGAAAGTTTTTGGTCCTGATAAGGAGAACCCCATACAGTAACGGATATACCTAGTGATGGACCTTTGCATAGATCGCCTCCGGCAAGAATAAGCCCGTGACTGTTTGCCAGCTTTGCCATTTCTTTTAGGAGTGTGTCCCAATAATTTTCATCTAGTTCAGGAGGTATAATGAGGCCTAAGGCAAATCCTTCAGGAACTCCTCCCATTGCAGCAATATCGCTTATATTTACAGCAAGAGCTTTGTAACCGATGTCTGCTGGTGAGAAGTAAGAACGACGGAAATGGACATCTTCTAGAAAGAGATCCTTGCTTATGCAAAGTTTACCGTTAGTTTGCAAAATGGAGCAATCGTCTCCACGTCCTAAAGTTACATGTCCGTTTACAGGTGGAAAGTATTTGTCGATAATTGCTAGAAAGTCTTGTTCGGAGTTTAAATTTTTCATTTTTTTGACCTACAAAAGCTCAACAAAGTCTTCTACAATTACCTTAACACCAAATCCTGGAAAATTGATTTTAAGCTTATTGGGATCAACTTTTTCTATAATTTTGCCACGTCCGAAAATTTTATGTTTGCAATGCCCTAATTTCTGAGGATTTTTTATTTTTATCGGTTCAGATGAGGATGTTGCATGATTTGGTGCTGTTTCAAAAGACGGAACAGCCGCAACTTTTTGTTTGTTCATTCCGCCGGAATACGATTCATGCAATTCATCAAATAAGTAATTATCAAGTTCACGGATAAAAGGACTTGGGGCTGCAGGCTCATTAAAGTCAGAGTTCTTGCGGTAAAGTGAAGCCGGAGCAGAAAGAATCAGTTCTTCTTTTGCTCTAGTGCAGGCGACGTACAGCAATCTGCGTTCTTCTTCATACTCAAGGGGTTTGTGCATTGATTTCCTAGAAGGGAATCTGTCTTCAACCAGATCGATAATTATTACAGCTTTCCACTCAAGCCCTTTTGCCGAGTGAATGGTAGAAAGAGTTATGAGATTTTCTTGCGTTTTTTCTTCTTGATGCTGATCAGGATCAAGACACATATCTGCAAGGAAATTGTCAAGATTGGTGTAATTGTTTGCGATTTGTAAAAGTTGATCAAGACCAGCTTCTCGTCTGGGATAATCGTCTGGGTAAGCCGCAACAAGTATAGGCGTATAAAGAGGTATAATAACTTCAAGTGAGGTAGAAGGGGATGATCTTTTTTCCCTTAATCCATCAATGTCAGACAGAATATCCTTCAGCAAAGTGTATTTCTTTGTGAATTTTTCAATAGATTTAATATCGCCTGAAATAACTGTATTTGCAATTTTTTGGGCGGTTTTAGGGCCGACTCCTTTGATGTGCCCAAGACAGCGTTGCCATGCGATAATATCCGCCGGATTTTCGATAAGCCTTAAAAATGACAATACATCTTTAATATGTGCGGCTTCGTTAAATTTTAGCCCGCCATACTTTTTATAACTTACGCCTAGTCTTTTAAGCGCAACTTCCAGCCCATAACTTTGGTATCCTGCTCTGAAAAGTACGGCCACTTCTTCCGGTCCGTGTCTTTTTTGTAACTCTATAATGCGGTCCAGAATCCTTGTAGATTGACTGAAGTCACTTAGGGGAATCATTAACTGGGGCTTTTTACCCCATGTCTTTTCGGTGAACAGTTTCTTGTCAAATTTATTGGCCGCGCCGTCCAGAATTGCATTGGTAATATCAAGTATAGGCTGAGTTGAGCGGTAGTTTTGTTCAAGGCGAACAACTTTTACATTGTCAAAAATATCAGGGAATTTTAGGATATTAGTTACGTCTGCTCCTCTGAATGAATAAATGGACTGAGCATCATCACCAACAGCCATTACATTGCCTTCTTTACCTGCTAGATGTTGTACAATGCGAGCCTGTACGAGGTTGGTGTCCTGATATTCGTCCACCATTATATATTGGAAGCGGCTACGCAACGAATTCCTTAAGAATTCGTCTTTTGCCAGCAGTTCTTCAAGGTAAAAAAGAAGATCGTCATAATCCATTAAACCATGTTGCTTTTTGTAGATGGTATAACCTTTAGCAATCTGTTGCATTTCATCACCGTAGCAAGCTAGATGGAATGCTTCTGAATTCAGCAGAAAATCGATGGAGACTTCTTTATTTCTGGATTTGGTGACTAGATCAAGGAGAGTCGCTTTTTTGGGGTAAGAGCGGTCTTTCTGTCCGAATCCGAAATTAGTTTTTACTTCTCGTATGACATCTTCGCAATCACCACGGTCCATAAGTGTAAAACCGTTTGGAAAACCTATTTCAGCGGCATTTTGGCGTAGAATGGAAAAAGCAAAAGAATGGAACGTTCCACCGTTGGTTCCTGTCAAAGGTCTTCCTAGAATTAGCTCAGTTCTAGTCAACATTTCCTGAGCAGCTTTACGGGTAAAAGTCATCAGTAGTATAGATTCTGGCGGGATGCCTTGTTCAACAAGCCATGCAAGTCTATAAACAATGGTTCTAGTTTTTCCGCTGCCCGCTCCGGCAATAACAAGTACAGGACCATGTGGATTTGTCGCGGCTTCATATTGTGCTGGGTTCAGTTCTTTTTTGAAATCAATCATTTATTTGTGTGTCTCCGACGGGCATGGTCCGTTGCCCCTGCACCCTTGTAAAAGGGGTGTTAAAGAAAAGTATTAAATATATAAAATAAACAGGTTAATACGCTAAATTTCAAACCAGTTTAAAATCATTTTCCCAGTGTCGCGCATCAACTCGGCCTGTTCTCCGTCAGAACTATAAAAAAAAGCGTCCTTGCGGGTATGCGTACCTGTCCTACCGAAGAATCCGTAAATATCATTGCGATCGAATTTGGCTTTGAGGTCAAACCCAGGTTTTGCAGTGCAAATTAAATCAGGTGGATGACCAATTGCATTATTGCCGTATAGCTGTGTTCCAGTGTGAACGGATTCCATTACTTGCTGTCCGTTAAATTCAAGTTTCATTAGATCAGAAGCAATTGCTTTGGTAATAGACTCCGTCTCCAGCTTGTTTACTTGCCCACGGGCAAAATTTTCGGCTGTATGAATGTATATTCTACCGGGATCAAGTGCGAAAGCTTTGCTTTCGTTGCTGATAGCAGTTGAGTCCCATTGGTTTGCTGGAGTATGTCTAAAACTAAGAAGTCCTTTTTGAAGGAGGAACGCATTGAGGTCAACCTCCGTTTTAAGTGAGGTGAACCCATGGTCTGCAAATGAAATTAGTTTTTTGGGGCTGGGTAGAGCTTCGAATCTATCAAGAACACGTCCGATTGCTGCGTCCCATTTAACCATGAATCCCATACAAATGGAGTGTAAGGGGTGATTTGTATCTTCAAAAGCAGGGTATAGGAAATGGAAGAGCCTGTCTGTTTCGGTAAAAACTATAACAAACAGATCCCATGCTAGATCATTCCAAAACATTTCGAATGCCTTCAGTCGGCATTCGAGTGTTTTGGAGACTTGATCAATTAAATACTCAGGGGCCATTAGACCTTTGGTAGTGTCAGCTTCTAATATAAAGCCTGAACTCTTTAGCGGGCCCAGCAAAAATGGCGGGTAAACTGCCTTTTTAAGTGAATCAGCCACAAAACCTGAAATAAGCATTCCCCGTAGAGGTGGAGCTGGATAGGTATTGGGAAGGTTTATCACTTTGCTGACGAACCCTTTTTTACCTATCTGATCGAAAATAGTATCCCCATAAACGTTGTCGAAGTTGTTTATGGATAACGTATATGAGCTTCTATCTAATTTAGTAAACCCGTAAATACCATGACTTTCAGGGCCTGCAGCAGTGAAGAAAGAAGTCCAGTTTACAGGTGAAAGTTCCGGAATTTCAGCTGTCAGAGGCGTGTTTTTACCCGCAATTTTACTAAGATTGGGCAACTTTGCAGCCATTTTAATAGCAAGAGATGCTGGGAGTCCGTCAAGACCCAGAACGACGAATCTCTTGCGTTCTGTTGATGTCAGAATCATTTAAGTCACCTTGTCAGGCTGCGATTAAAATCGGTAATTTATAGATCTAGCGAACGGTAATTTCGTATTTTTTCATAAAATCAACTTGGTGGTATGAAAGTTTGGCTTTTCTTAAGCCAGGTTCACCAAGATCTTGTTCGCGGTTAACAAATGTTTTGTTACCTGCTGAATTTTCGAGAAACATCTGGTTGATAGCCTGATAGACACCTTTAAAATAGGTGTTTCCTTTTTCAAAATGGATGACGATGGTATCATCCCCTAATGGTTCCGCTATCGTGTAGGCAATTATACGTCCATCAATACGCAGAGTTCCACCTGTGAGATGTGTTATGGTGTCCATTTCTTTCATAACTTTTGAAATGGCTTCATTTTCAGCAACAAGCGCAGCAGAGCTGTTATTTTCTTCCTGCCAGCGATACCAGTCAAATTGCATTTCAAGTACTTCTTCTACGCAGTCAGGAGTAATTTCTCTATATTCGAAGTTATAGTTCTTAATAAATTGGCGGAGTAAGTTCTTTTTTTTATGAAATTTTTTGCCGCGAAGTTCTATTAATTCTTCGACTGAATATACATAGTCGAAGTGGTCACGGTTTTCGTCCAGTATAATTTTGTCACCGAATATATCTTGCAGGCGCATAGCCAGCTTTTCAGGAATACGGGTAAACTTAGTCCCGGGTGTGTTCATCAATTCGCACTTTTCCCAGTCCACGTTATCCCAGTTGCCGAGAGGTGCCCAGTGAATCAGTTCCGGTTTAGTCTGCCTGATCCACACAAGGTCGTCTGAGCAGTTAAGTTCAAGGCCGTAATAATCTGTCCACCCCCATATGTTAGCGAAAGTATAATCAGATGTAAGCTGAGGACATTCTTTTAGAACTTTATCAAATTTTTCTTGGCAACAGAGGGTAATCGGGTTGAATTTATTATCCATGGTTAATCCTTTTTTTATTGCTGGTCATGCTGAATCTCTGCCAGTCACAGCGTGAGAAAACGTAAAACATTATTGAGGCTTGAACAATTTGGGAAATAAGCATTGCTATCCAGATACCGGTTGCAGAGTGCATGACTTGATGCCCAAGGTAATATGCAAGCGGTAGTCTGAGTCCCCAGATTGTAAAAGAAAAAATAAATAAATTGTATAAAGTAGCTCCTGCTCCGTTAAGCGCACCAGCCATAATCATGGAGGTAAGCGTGAACGGAATAGCTAGAACATTGTAGAATAAGTAGTTTACAGCTTCATCCAGAACAACTTTTTCCGGGGCAATAATAGCTGTTAAAGGCTTGATATACTGCCATAATCCTAAGGCGGTAAGGCTTAAAAAAATAATCCCTAGGAAGAGGATTCTGTAACCGAACTTTTTTGCTTCATCAGGTTTACCATCTCCTAGGTAATGCCCGATGATAATTGAAGCAGTCATGTTGAAGGCAAACGCGGGAAGAAAAATTATCGATTCGATTTTAATTCCTGCTGTCATACCTGCAAGAGCTATAACGTTGTCAGCTGAAAGACTGGCTGTTATGGAATATAGTACCAGATATCCGGAATGCCAGACAAGTTGCATAAGTCCGCTTGGCCATGCAACTTTAAATAAATAGGGAAAAGCTTTGCGAGACCATTTGAGTGGAGCAAAAGATTTTTTGCGTAGTGCACCTGATTTATATAAGATAAAAACATTAAACAAAGCGCCTATTGAAATAGAATAAAAAGTCGAAAGAGCTATTCCCTGATACCCTAAATCCGGTAGTCCCCACATTCCGAGCCCGAGACCAAGATCTAAGATCGTATTAAGAACAGTTACAATGACCATGCTATACAGTGGTAGCAGAACTTTCTTTTGAGCTCTGAAAATAGCATTAGTAATGACCAAAAGGTAATAGAGGGGAAGCAAGTAAAGAAATATTTTGATAAAATATTGCATTACATGGCGCATTTCCTCTGGAACTCTCAGTATGGTCAGCATTCCGTCTCTAAGCGGAAACCCAATGATAAAAATAATCAAACCCAATACCGCGCCAAGTTGAAAGCAAAGTCCTACATATCGCTTAGCTCTGAGTATTCTTCCGGCACCTATCGATTGACTTATTGCCGCAACAGATCCGTTAGCAACTGCCATGCCGATGACTAGGAAAAAGAAAAGTGATTGGCTGACCATGCCCATCGATGCCTGAATATCGCGGCCTAGTTTGCCGGCGACCCATACATCAACAAGACCTATTGTCAGATGAAAAAACATCATCAGAATTTGAGGCCATGAAAGGTTCCATATAGTCTTATATGGAGAGTTGGTCATATCCGCAGTGGTCATGTCCATTGAATGAGTAAGCTCCGTTGTGTCATAATATTATAAATTAAATATACTTTTTAATAAGATTATTGATGTATTCATTTTGTCAAGACCATAAACTTAGTTATCGTTTTTGGAAAAGCAAGGGGTTGTTTTCAGACGTGTTACTTTATGTTAAAAAAAATATATAAGCGATATCGAATTATTTTTAGAAGGAGACGACATGTCAGGAAATGATAATTTTTGCCCTAGAGTAAGGCTGAACCTTTGGCTGGAAACGGATGAAGGTATGCTGTTTGGTCTGGGTCGGGCTCAGCTTCTTGAAAAAATTGAAGAGCTGGGATCACTTAACAAGGCTGCAAAAGAGCTTGGCATGTCATATCGGGCTGCATGGGGAAGACTCAAAAATACTGAAGAAGTTCTTGGTGATTCATTGGTTCTTAAAACTAGAGGGCGTGGAGGATGTAGCCTTACGCCGCTTGGAGAACGTGTTCTTGAAGAATACCGCCAGTGGACAAAAGAAGTTGAAAATTTTGCAGTAATGACTGCACGGAAATCATTTCCATGGAGAATTGCTTCTTTTGAAGAAGATGAAGAAAGAAGAATGAAAGAGTAAGTTAACTAAACGATCATATCAAAATAGAAGGGGAAGCTGTTATGCTTCCCCTTTTTTTTTAAAATTTTTGAAAAAGGTTATCCAATACCAACTTCTGGAGCTATTTCTTCAATTGCAGCTATCGAAAGAGCCAGAAAGTCTTTCAGATCTAAACCGATATGTTCACATTCTTTTATAATATCCCGGTTAACACTTGCAGCAAAGGCTTTTGCTTTCATCTTTTTTACGAGGCTTTTAGGAGTCATTCCTTTCATCTTTTCAGGGCGTATCAGAGCATTAGCGTGTATGAGTCCGGTAACTGTCTCTCCGCAGCGTAGAGCAAAATCAAGGTCGGTATCCGGCTTTACTCCGTTCATTTCTGAATTGTGTGCCCTGATTGCTTTGATTGAATCAGGCGGGAGATGTTCTTCGAGGATTTGCGCGGAAATAAGTCCGTGATTTTCTGGATCTGTACATGTTTTGCTGTAATCAAGATCATGCAGAAGGCCGGTAAGAGCCCACTTATCCTGATTTTTACCAAGTTTAGTCGCAATAGCTTTCAGGACAGCTTCAGACTCAAGTGCATGGTGAATAAGATTCTCTTCGTGAGTGTTTAGCTTCAGCAGCTCAAATGCATCATCTCTGGATATCATATCTGTCTCCTTTTTTGTTTTTGTGTATAGTTAAATAATAAAAAATTAATATAAGTTACAGAAGACCATGTGGTCTTTTGTAATTACATTACGGACAGGCTGATTCTTTTTGCATATATCCATAGCCTTCGGGCAGCGAGTGTGAAAAGGGCAACCGGAGGGTGGAGCAATGGGGCTTGGAATATCACCCGTAACTGCAATATCAGATGTCTGAATGGTCGGGTCCGGAATCGGAACTGCACTAAGCAAGATCCGAGTATATGGATGAAGTGGATTGTGGTAAAGCTCTTCAGTCGGTGCAATTTCCATAAGTTTGCCTAAATACATTACAGCAACACGGTCACTGATATGACTTACAACCGATAAATCGTGAGAAATGAAGACATAGCTGAGAGAGAATTCTTTTTGAATTTTTTTAAGTAAATTAAGAACTTGAGCCTGGACAGAAACATCGAGTGCGGAAACGGGTTCGTCACAGATTATGAGGGCAGGGTTCATTGCAATGGCTCGTGCAATGGCAATGCGTTGTCTTTGGCCACCTGAAAATTCATGTGGATATCTTTTGGCATGTTCTGGGCGCATTCCAACCTGTACAAGTAACTCTTCAACTCGTGTAAAAATTTCTTTTCGTGAGCCTGTTTTATGTATTCTCATCCCTTCTGAAATAATATTTCCGACTTTTTGTCTCGGGTTAAGAGATGAGTATGGATCCTGAAAAATCATCTGGATCATTGTTCCTATTTTGGAAGAATCCCAATCTTGAAATGGTTTACCATTGAAAGAAATAGATCCTGAATTTGGCGCTTCAAGGCCTGTAAGCAATCGTGCAAGGGTCGATTTTCCGCATCCTGATTCCCCTACAAGTCCGAGCGTTTCACCGCTCTTTACCACAAGTGAAATATCGTTGACTGCTTTAATAGTCGCTTTTGATAACGAAAGTATTCCGCCGCTGACGGGGTAGTGTCGTTTGATATTTTTTATTTCAAGAATATTTGATGTCATTTTTATTCCATAAAAATTACGCATGCAGCCAGCAGCGAATTTCTCTTCCTTCTTTGACCGTCAATTGTGGTGGAAGTTTTTTGCATTTATCAAAGGCATATTGGCATCTAGGGTGAAATCTGCACCCTGCCGGAAGGTTATTCAAGGGCGGTACATTTCCCGGAATTGGCGTGAGATCTGCGCGGCTGCCAAGTTTTGGTACTGACGCAAGGAGTCCTTTAGTATATGGATGAAGCGGTTCTTTAAATAAATCATTAATTTTCGAGCATTCAACTAATTGTCCAGCATACATGACAGCAACACGGGTAGCGACTCTGGCTACAACACCAAGGTCATGTGTTATGAGCATTACGGAACCGTTGATTTTCTTTTTCATGTTATCAAGTAGTTTTAGTATCTGCGCTTGAATAGTTACGTCTAAAGCTGTAGTTGGTTCGTCGGCAATGAGTATTTGAGGGCTACAGGCAAGGGCCATTGCTATCATTACGCGTTGCCGCATTCCTCCGCTTAACTCATGGGGGAAGCTGTTAACCCTAGTTTGTGGATTTGGCATGCCTACAAGAGCTAGAGCTTCTATAGCAGCTTGTGCAGCTTCATACTGATCAAGTCCATTATGAAGTCTCAGAGCTTCACCTATCTGATCTCCTATTTTGAATACCGGATTGAGCGATGTCATAGGTTCCTGAAAAATCATAGAAAGATGATTTCCACGAATCTTTTGCATTTGTTTTTCAGTCAGCAGGACTAAATCCTGATCTTTATAAATGACCTGTCCATCTGTAATTCTTCCTGGAGGATCTGGTATAAGCCCCATTATTGAAAGGGATAAAACTGTCTTACCACAGCCTGATTCACCTACAACTGCTAAAGTTTCTCCTTGCCCTAATTCAAGACTGGCATTATCCACAGCCCTGATGATTCCGTTAGGAGTCGCAAAAGATGTTGTTAAATTCTTGATTTTTAAAATTGGTGCAGTCATAAGTTAAATCTAGTCCATGTGCTTGTGAAATTTGTTTGCCAGTCTTAAATTCTTTTCTTAATAAGATATCTATGGTTTTCAGCATAGTACTAATTTAGAAATCTAAAAAATTCAATCGACTTTGGAGTAGACTTCGTGGAAAAAATAGCAGTAATCGGTGGTGGTTTGGCCGGGTGTGAGTGCGCAATGCAGCTTGCAAAAGCGGAAATTCCAGTTGTTCTTTTTGAAATGAAACCGGATAAATACTCCGAAGCTCATCATATTCCTAGTTTGGCTGAACTGGTTTGTTCAAACTCACTTCGTTCAGGTGATTTAAGTACCGCTGTCGGCATACTTAAAAAAGAAATGGAATCTTTAGATTCAGTCATAATGAAAGCAGCTATGCAGGCCAGAGTGCCCGCAGGATCAGCTGTTGCCGTAGACCGCGAAATCTTTTCAAATCTTGTAACCAAGGCGATTGAAGATGAAAAATTTATTACTATTGTTCGCAAAGAAATAACTTCAATTAATGCCCCTGAACTTGCAGAATTTTCTAAAATTGTTGTTGCGGCAGGTCCTCTGGCTTCCGAACCGTTAACGGAAAGTTTAATTGAAAAAATTGGCGGCGGAAGACTTTATTTTTATGATGCAATTGCGCCTATAGTAAGTAAGGATTCCATTAATATGGATATTGCGTTTTTCGGTTCACGTTACAAACCGGAAGATGATGATTACTTGAATTGTCCAATGACAGAAGAACAATATGCGGCCTTTCTAGATGAACTTAAGAAGGGGGAAAGGGTCGTTCCGCGTGAGTTTGAAAAAGAAATCCATTTTGAAGGATGTTTGCCTATAGAAGAAATGGCTGATCGTGGTGATAAAACTTTGACATTCGGACCGCTTAAACCTGTCGGTTTGATTGATCCTCGTACTGAAGAGATGGCCTATGCCGTTGTGCAACTGCGGGCTGAAAACAAAGAAAAAACTTCATTCAACCTAGTCGGTTTTCAGACCAAGCTTAAATATCCTGAGCAGAAAAGAATTTTTAAAATGATCCCAGGCCTTGAAGATGTTGAATTTTTAAGACTTGGGAGTATTCATCGCAATACATATGTAAATGCGCCGGAGGTGCTTGATAATAATCTTGCCCTTAAGAGTTATCCCCGTGTTCATCTAGCCGGACAGATTACTGGAGTTGAAGGGTATCTTGAATCTGCCGCTTGCGGGCTTTGGGTCGGCTTTCTGTTAGCCAATCAGATAAAAGGGCTTACTGTTTCTGCTCCTCCTCTTGAGACTTCTATGGGAGCTCTACTTGGACATTTGCGCGAGCAGAAGAAGAATTTTCAGCCATCAAATGTGCAGTTCGGATTAATGCCGGCATTAAATAAACGTGCTCCTAAAAAGGTTCGTAAAGAACTTTATGCTAAAAGAGCTATTGAGTTGTTTGAAAGCTGGCTTAAAGAAAATTTATCTTAATAGAATATTAGTTTTTGGTTAGTGTCAAAAAAAAAGTCCCTGAATTGAGATGTTCTCAATTCAGGGACTTTTTTTTATTAAGATAACAAGCGATTTTTTAGATAATTTCGCTTTTTTTAAGAACTCTCTTAAGCTCTTGTTCGTTTTCATCAAGTAACGGTACAAGAGGAAGTCTAAACGAAGTTTCAAGCATCCCCATCATGCCAAGAGATGTTTTGACCGGGATAGGATTAGTTTCAAGAAACATAGCTCTGTTTAAGGGCTGTAGTTTGTAGTGAATATCCTTAGCCTTTGCAGTATCCCCAGCGCGAAACGCTGCGCACATGTCTGCCACCATTTTAGGAGCGATATTCGACACTACGGAAATAGCACCATGACCACCTAGGGCAAGCAATGGCAATACCGTAAAATCATCACCTGAGAAAACTACGAATCCTTTAGGGCATTGTTCAATAAGGTCTGAACATTGAGCAAGGTTGCCTGTAGCTTCTTTTACACCAATCACATCAGGAACTTCTTTAACTATTCTTGCTATTGTTTCGGGCAGGGCATTAAGACCTGTTCTTCCTGGTACATTATACAGAATAAAAGGCATTGAAGCATCATGAGAAAGAGCCCTGAAATGTTCAACTAGTCCTTGAGGAGTCGGTTTATTGTAATACGGAGTGATCTGGAGGGTAGCATCAGCTCCTGCTTGTTTGGCAAGAATTGTAAGGTTTACAGCTTCTTTGGTATTGTTTGAACCCGCGCCAGCTATGACCGGGACACGTCCTTTGGCCTGCTCAACACAGATTCTTATAACCTCACCTTGTTCTTCGTGAGTCATCGTTGCAGCTTCACCGGTGGTTCCACATGGAACCAAACCGTCGATACCTTGTTCAATCTGCCATTCGATCAGTTCACGATACGCATCCTGATCAATTGCCCCGTTCTTGAACGGAGTAATCAGAGCAGTATATGCTCCTTGGAAAATCATTGTTGCCTCCTGAAGGTCACCTATTTATCGTCCGAAATGCCTTCAATGAGCTTCAGTACAGTTTGTTCTTCACGAACGTTATCGCGTAGGCTTTGTAGAAACCACCGAATATTCTGGCCAGAAGTCCACTTGAAATCAGCATCACGAGACGGCCATTGAAAGATATCAATTCTATTTACAGCTTTTCCTGTAGGGTAGCTGCGGACCCATAATGTTTTACCATTATTACTAACAGTTCCGGTCATACCAGGTCCATCTCCGCTTCCAAGAAGAATGTCGAGAGGGAACGCTGCATAAATCGGTGAAGAAAGAAGTGTTTTTTCTCTAAAATATCCCCATGGGCTAATTCCGATAAGGATATCAGTTTTACTTTTGTATTTCTTAAAAACTGCTGTTAATTCAGTAAGTAATTCACTCGGTAATTCATTAGATCCTTTTTCAAGGTAAGGCAATATTATGAATCCGGCTTTTTTACCGTTAGTTAATGTTAAAATTTTTGCAGAAGTTTTTTTACTGTTAATCCAGTTTTTGGGAATACCACTTGGTGATTCCTGCAACAAATCAACCTCAGCTGGACTGAGGATACCCAAATCATAATTCATGAATTGGAAAGATTTAGAGAGAGCATCCCGTTTATTCTTTGGGATAGCAACTCCGGATGTCGGTAAAAATTCGAAGGCACCACCAATAAGAAAACTTTCGGGACTCTTAGAGTCTCGAAGATCTTGAAAATAACCAGCCCGCCGGGCCAGTCCACCAAGTGTTTTCCCGCCTCATGACGGACAGGGATTAACTGTCCCGAAAGTGTTGGCAGTGTATGCAATAGACAATACTGCATCCTTGCCAGCATGAGCTTGAAAAGGAAACCCGATACTGGCAAGGATGAAAAGTACAAATATGTATGGGCGCATTATCCGTTTAAAAATTCTTTAAGCTCTTTACCTGGACGGAAGAACGGTAATTTTTTAGGTGTAACGCTTACAACAGAACCGGTTTTAGGATTTCTACCGGTATAGCCTTGATATTCTTTCATTTTGAAGCTTCCGAAGCCTCTAATTTCAACTCTGTCGCCACGGACTAGAGCTTCTTTGATAGCATCAACAAATGCATCAACAATTTCGGAGGACTCGTCTACATGGAGTCCTTTTTCTTCAGCTAGATTCTTGATCAATTCACTTTTGTTCATTGTCCTCTCCCAAGTCGTGTTGAGTGTGACAAGCAGTTTAAAAAAAATATTATCACAACTATGCCGAAAAGTTGTCCTTTTCGTCAAGTCATTTATTAGGCTGATAGAGCCGGGAATTTTTTAATAACTGGCCTGTCACCTAATTTACCCATATTCTCCATCCTGATCTTTTGGATCTTGACAGCGATATTTAAAATATCACGGCTTGCTTCGGATTTCGGAGCATATTTGATAAAGGGTATCTGTCTCCTAACTGCTTCAGTTACTGAAGGATCATAGCGCACAAAGCCTATATTTTTCAACTTAATATTAAGAAATTTTTCACAGGCCATATTTAGTCTGTCAAAAGTCTCTCTAGCTTCTTTTTCGTTAGTAACTTGGTTCACTATAACATTGAAATCACTTACTTTATGTTGAGTGTGAAGAACTTTAATCAGAGCATAACTATCAGTTAAAGAGGTTGGTTCAGGTGTTATCACTATAAATCTCATCTGCGTAATTGCAGCAAAAGAAAGAACAGTTCCGTTTATTCCTGCTCCAAGATCCATAACTAAATATTGATACCGACCTACTAATTGTGATAATTTGCCGAAAAGTATTTCCTGCATATCCTCATCCATCTCAACCAGTTCAGGAACTCCGGAAGCGGCTGGAAGAATATCAAAATTTTTGTCTTTTTCAATAGGGATAACAATATCTGAGGGTTTTGTACCGCTGTGAAGCAGATCCTGCATGTTGCTTTCAGGAGAAATCCCTAAGAGAACATCAAGATTTGCCAAACCTAAATCGCAATCCATAAGTAGGAGGCTGTTTCCACCGGCATTGAGAGCATAAGATATATTAAGAGATAGGTTGGTTTTTCCAACTCCGCCTTTCCCACTCATTATTGCCATGCTTAATGTCTTATTGGCGTTGATCATGTTAGTCCTATCCCTTTATTTTCCAGTGAATAAGAATTTCTTTTCGTCGGCATGGACAAGAGTTTCTTTGGTCACCGATTCAAAATCTAAAATATCTGCAGTGCAAATGCGATCTTTACCCGTTTTTTTAGCCTCATAAAGAGCTTTATCTGCTTTTTCAATGAATTCATGCATTTTCAAATTCATTAAACCTTTGTAGGTTGCTATCCCGACCGAGCAGGTCACAGAAAAAGTTTCTGTGCTGTTAGTTTTTTTAAAAGTTAGTTTTCTTGTTTTTTCGAGTAAGCGTTCAACTAACTGTCCAGCTTTATGCTGCCCTGCTCCTGAAAGAATAATCGCAAATTCCTCGCCTCCAATTCTGGCTACGAGATCATATCTGCGAGAGTTGCTGGATATCATGTCAGCCAGATCAATTAATACTTCATCTCCCTTGAGGTGTCCGTAAGTATCATTAACAGCTTTGAAGTTATCAAGATCCAATATTGCCAAACTCACAGGAGTCTTGTCTCGGCTTGACCTTTCAATTTCCTGATCTAAAGTCTTTTCAAATGCTCTTCGATTTGAAACGCCGGTCAGCGGATCATGCTCCGTTTTGTACGAAAGAGTCTGTAATACACTTTGGATGTGCTTAAGGTGCGGAAAACTGTTTTCTTCAAGTGGAATTGTCATCCAGTCATTAAGATCATGAGTTTCTGCAAGAATTTTCCAAGCATTAAGCGTCATGCCGGGGCAAAATCTGAGTACGGCAAGTCCGTCCAGGCAGTTTTTCCCAAAGCATACATTGGTCTCATTGCAGAACCGTTCTCTTACTGAAAGAAGTTCCTCTAAAAGTTCAGCTTCGTTTTCTGCGATATATTCAGCGTTCATATTATCCGCCGTATGCATGAAGCAGGTAATTTCTGACCAAATCATCAAGTTCACCGTCTAGAACAGCTTCAACGTTTCCGTCTTCTGCACCGCAACGATGGTCCTTAACCAGTCTATAAGGTTGCATGGTATAAGTTTTAATTTGACTTCCCCAAGCAATTGAATCCTTGGTGGAATAGTCAGCTTTTTTACTTTCTTCCTGCCTTTTAAGCTCTTGCTCGTAAAGGCGGGATTTTAAAACTTTCATTGCAGTTTCTTTGTTTTTTAGCTGAGATTTTTCATTCTGACATTGGACAACGATATTGGTCGGCAGATGTGTAATGCGCACAGCTGAGTTCGTTTTGTTAACATGCTGGCCGCCAGGTCCGCTGGCACGGAAAACATCTAAACGAATATCTTCGTCTTTAACTTCAATTTCAATATCGTGAGAAATTTCAGGGTATACATCAACTGAAGCGAAAGATGTATGCCTTCTGCCGGACGAGTCATAAGGAGATATGCGTATGAGGCGATGAATTCCGGCTTCCCCTTTGAGAAATCCGTACGCGTAAAGTCCTTTGACCTGAAGAGTTACACTTTTAATTCCTGCCTCGTCTCCAGGCTGAAGATCAAGGTAGCTGACTTCCCAATTCCTTTTTTCGCACCAGCGCATGTACATTCTAAGAAGCATTTCAGCCCAGTCCTGAGCTTCAGTTCCTCCGGCTCCAGGATGAATTTCCAATATAGCAGTGCTTTTATCTTCAGGAGCAGATAGAAGAGTGGAAAGTTCCGTCTGCTCGATTAAATTAGAAAGTTTTATAAGATTTTCTGACAAAGCTTCCAGAATTTCCTGATCAGGATCTTCACTAGCAAGAGTCATCCATTCTGCTACATCACTGTGGGTTGAGGAAAGATTTTCGTACGAAGATACTTTTTCTTCGAGAATACTTTTTTCTCTTAGAATAGGAGTCAGATCATCAGGTTTGTCCCAAGCTCCAGGCCTGCTCAGGTCGTGCTCTATTTCTTCAAGTCGCTCTTTACTCTGAGCGTGGTCAAAGTCTCCCCCAAAGGCTGGAGAATTTATTGTTGCAGTTTACTGCCATAGATTTTAAATCAGAAAATTGAAGCATGGTCTTACTGTATAATCCTTTTACGTTTTTTATTAGTAGAGTTGATTGGCGTGATCGCAATCCAAATGATGAATAAAAAAGTTAGGACTAACTGTCCGTAGGTAATTAATTCATAGTTTGCATTGAAAAAAGTTTTTCCTTTGATCAGTTTTGGAGTTGTCAGTACTGCTGCGTTAACAAACAAACTCGTAGAGTCAGTAATGTTGCCGAGCGGGTCAATACACGCTGAAATTCCAGTGTTAGTACACCTGATAAGGTATCGCCCTTGTTCTACCGCTCTAAGAGATACTAGCCCCAAATGTTGATACGGTGCAGAAGTTTTTCCGTACCAAGCGTCATTGCTTATATTAATCAGTAGGTTTGCACCTTTCTCAACTCTTTCCTGAGCAAGTTCAGGGAAGATTCCTTCATAGCAGATGAGTATCCCCATAGCAAGGTTTCTGCTTAGAAGAGGGCTGGCGTCATTCCCTGGAATAAAATCACCAACGCCTTGAACTAATTTATCAATAGGCAAATATTTTTTTAGGGGTATGTACTCACCGAATGGGACAAGATGTGATTTGTCATACCAGTCAAAAGTCGTTTTGTGCGGATCAATTAGGAACGCTCTGTTGTATAATGAAAAAGATCTGGTTTTAGGATGCAGAATATAGCCGGGAGCACCTGTTAAGAGGCGGGTATTTGATTCTTTTGTAAAATTAACAAGTGTAGTCCGCAATTCGCTTGGATCTTGTATCTGGAAGGGCATAGCTGTTTCAGGCCAGATAATTAGGTCCGCTTTTGCAGATAGGCTTTTGCTTAGTTTTATATACTTCTTCAGAGTGGCAATCTGGTATTTAGCGTCCCATTTTAAGCCTTGATTAATGTTTCCTTGAACAATTCCTATAGTTGCATTCCCGGTACTGTGAAGAGTTGAGAATGTTTCCGGATCGGTTCTAAGAATCCCCAGTATAATAAGAAGTACCAGAATCCCTACGGACCATACTTTTGCAAAGTGGGATTTATTCCATATTAATATTCCGGTTGTGACGGAAATTAGCAGACCTGAAAGTCCGTAAGCTCCGACAAAAGCTGCGCCTTGAATTGATTCAGGCCAATATGAAAATGCTGATGAAAATGTCATCCATGGGAAACCTGTAAAAAAGTGTCCCTGCGCAAGCTCCATAGTTGACCATAAAACGGCACTGAAAATACAAAGAAATAGAGGAGGTAGCTTGCGGTAGGCAATGTTTAATATGAATGTGTAAAATCCATAGTAAGCACCTACTGCCATAGCCATAAGAATTGGGCATGGAACTGCGAGGAACCATGAAATGTTGCCGAAAACTCCTATAGGATAGGCAAGCCAGTAAAGGCAGGCAAGGCAGGCGAAAGTTCCTGTAATCCAGCCTCTTTTAAGAGCTTCATGCGGTGAACAATTGGAAAAAGCAATTAATTCAAGAGCCAGCGGGAATCCTAAAGCGGCGACAGGGAAATGTAAAACAGGGTTCGCATACCCTATTCCAGCACAAAACGTAGCAATTAGAATTGGGAGAATAAGATACATCTAAGCGCCTTTTGGAGGTTCAACAAGAATAGATATAATTTGCTTTGGATCACTTTCATGGACTGTAAATTTGTATCCGGCTAAATCAAGAAATTCTCCTACATTAGGGATTCTGCCCATTAATTCCGACAGATATCCTCCAATGGAGTCCACGTGTTCTGAATCCAGTTCAAGATGCAATTTTTCAGAGACTTCATATAAAGAAACTCTGCCGGAAATCATGAAACTTCCATCATCGCGTTCATAAAAATCTGAGGGGCGCACAGCGTCATACTCGTCAGAGATATCACCTACAATTTCTTCCAGAATGTCTTCCATCGTTATAAGACCGGATGTACCTCCATATTCGTCCTGCAATATAGCCATGTGAACTCTGCCTGATTGAAATTCTTTAAGAAGATTTTTTATCTGGATATTTTCGGAAACAATGTATGGTTCGCGTAATAACTTTTCCAGTGACTCATCTCTTTTGCAAGCTAAAAGCGGGGCAATAATGTCTTTGGCGTGAACAATCCCGATAATATGATCTTTGGAGTCCATATATACAGGAATTCTGGAATGACAGTGCTCAATTATCTGCTCAGCAACTTCAGTGAGACCTCCACCAATTTCAGCGCCGATTATATCAGTGCGGGGAATCATGATTTCACTTGCAGTTGTATCTTTGAGTTCAAGAACATTGAGTAGCATCGAAACAACTTCGCTTTTTATTTCGCCTTCTTCTCGAGCTTCAAGAATATGTTCTTCTAGAGGTGAGTCTGCTTTTCTAAAGATATTAATTAATTTGGCCCATAATCGACCCTCAGAACCGTCGTCCAAGTGAATTCTCCTGTTTGCAGTTTAAAAAACAGAGTTAAAGTTTTTAAAAAGTATTTCTTCCTTTAACTAATTATTATGTGGGGTTTATGTCAACAATCATATGCAATTGTTACAATTATTCATTACCTTCTCTATATAGCTCTAGATAAAGATTGTAAGTCCAGTCATCCATCTCGGTGCTGCCTTTATTTTTAAGCGTGGCCCATTTTGGTTTTTGAGTTATTTCATCAAACCCGAGAAACTGATTTTCAAATGAAAGACCAACCTGAGCTTTGCCTTGAGTAGGATCAATGAAAATACGGCGTATTCGTGTTGTGAATAAGTAACGGATTATTCCTTTGTTGCCGGTGTCTACAACTCCTAAAAGTAAAAGAAAGCTTTGTCCTTTTGCTAACTTAAGGCTGATAGCTCTTTTGGAACTCATGTGAGTAATCTCTATAGATACACCGCCGCCAGAAATATCTATAAGATTGGTGCTGGAGTCTTTTCCTCCCATATATCCGGGGGAGTATTCACCATTTGTAGTAATAAATTTAAGTCCGGCCTTCATGCCTTGAGTAGAGTCGGGGATAATATTTACATAGTCATAAAATCTAGAAGGAGGGGAGACTCTTAAAAATTCTCTCTTTTGAGTCTGTTCAAGAAATTCGGGATATCCAAGGTGGATATACGTGTAGGACGAACCTTTTGAATCAATGTCGGTAATAACCGAAGTAAATCTATAAAAAATAACCAAACCGGCTTGTTTCGTAGGAATATGAAAAAAACCGTCGACTTGACGTCCTATCCATGATTTACCGATTCCATCCCGACTTGGCATTTCCAACAGAATTTTATCCGTAATATCAGCAATTGCACATGGAATTGTCTGTCTTTTTTCTGATTTTGAATGAAAGCTTAGTTCAATTTTAGAACGGTATACCAGTGCTGTCTCAAAAACTTTGAATATTTTTTCTTGACCAGTTAACCAGTTTGGAGGAACGGGATTGAGTCTTTTTTTCAGTTGTTGATTATTATACCAAAGAACTGCTCCGGCAAGAACAGCCATGCAAAGTCCCACAAAGAGGAGCATGTTGATTGTCTGTTGCGGAAGACCTGTTTCTCCGAACCCACGAAGAACTTTGTATAGATATTCCTGATCGACTGCGGCTTGCATTCTCGGCCTTTGGATTAAAGATGATTAGAGATATATATCACTTATACTTTTTTTTAAAACATTTGAAAAGTGGCAGGAACACCTTTTCCGGCTGTATAAGATTGAATCTCTTTTATATTGCTCCAATTTTTTTCAGGTGAATTTCTATAGAAGAGATAGCTGCAGGAGTTATTCCTGAAATTCTACTGGCTTGACCAAGTGTTAAAGGACGAACTTCAGTTAGTTTTTCAACACCTTCTCTTGTAAGTCCTGCAACTTCAGAATAATTTATGTCATTTGGTATGGTTATTGATTCTTTCTTGCGAAATTTATCAACAAGCTCCTGCTGTCTGACAAGGTAACCTTCATATTTTACCTGTGTTTCAGCTTCGAGAAGAATTTCCTCAGAGAAGTTCTCTATAGCAGGCCAAAGTTCTGTTATGTCATGAATAGTTAGTTCCGGCTGACGAAGTAATGTTGCGAGGGGGACTGATTTTCCGGGAGCGGTGCCGCCGATCTTATTAATTATCTCGCATGTTGCAGTATCCGGTTTTATGCGGATAGAGTTTAAGCCTTTTATGGCATCGTCAAGACCTTTCTTTTTAGAACTGTACATTTCCCATTGTGCATCGCCAACAAGTCCAAGTTCTCTGCCGATTGCGGTAAGTCTTTGGTCAGCATTCCCTTCTCTAAGGAGAAGTCTATATTCAGCACGGGAGGTGAACATACGGTATGGCTCTTGAGTACCTTTTGTGACAAGATCATCAATAAGTACTGCAATGTAGGCTTGATCGCGTGAAAGCACGAAAGGAGGACGGTCTGTCAGTGAACAAAATGCGTTGATGGCAGCCCAAATTCCCTGAGCCGCAGCTTCTTCATAGCCGGATGTTCCATTGATCTGACCGGCTAGAAACAGTCCGGGAAGAGTTTTTGTTTCAAGCGTAGGGAGCAGTTGTGTAGGAGGGACAAAATCGTATTCAATTGCGTAACCGGGTCTGACAATTTGAGCCTGCTCAAGACCTACAATAGAATTAATCATTCTTTTTTGTATATCCAAAGGCAAGCTGGTTGGAATACCGCTTGGATAAATTTCCGGACTTTCAAGTCCTTCCGGTTCAAGGAAAATCTGATGTCTTCCTTTTTCTGGAAATCTGGCAACCTTATCTTCAATTGAAGGGCAGTAACGAGCTCCTGTTCCTTTGATTACTCCGGTAAACATGGGAGATCTTTCAAAACCGCTGCGAATAGCTTCGTGAGTCTGCTCGTTAGTGTAAGTTATGTGACAGGGAACCTGATCAAGATTGATCTTGTCTGTTCTGAAACTGAATGGAAGCGGCGGGTTATCTCCGTATTGAACTTCAAGTTTGTCAAAGTCGATTGAATCCTTAAGCAGTCTTGGTGTCGTTCCTGTTTTGAGCCGGCCAAGAGTTAAACCTGCCTTTCTAAGCGATGCGGACATGCCTTCGGCGGCAGGATCACCCATTCTTCCGCCGCTGAAATGTTCAAGACCTATGTGAATAAGTCCCTGCAAAAAAGTTCCGGTGGTCAGCAACACAGCTTTTGATTTAAATCTTTCGCCGATTTTAGTCACGACTCCGCTGGCCTTGCCATCTTCGATAATTAAGGTTTCAGCTGTATCTTGTCTAACCCATAAGTTTTCTTGTGCAAAAATATCTTTTTGAACAACCCGCATGTATTCATTGCGGTCCATTTGGGCGCGGCTGGCTCTAACAGCCGGACCTTTGCGTGTGTTCAGTGTGCGAAATTGAATACCAGCTTTATCAGACCATAGTCCCATGTATCCGCCGAGGGCATCGATCTCTTTGACCATATGCCCTTTCGCAAGTCCGCCTATAGCCGGATTGCAGGATAAATGCCCGATTCTATCAACGTTGATAGTGAGCAAAAGAGTTTTGAGGCCAAGAGTGGAAGCTGCCATGGCTGCTTCACAACCGGCATGACCGGCTCCTGCGACTATAAGGTCGAATACATCCGGTGTGGGCTGTTTTCTAATCATTCTGTTTTTCTACTGCTTAATGCAATTAAAAGGGGAGGAGAGCCATAACTTTTGCATCGCCGATGGTGTTGGCCAGAGATCCTTTTTCATTAGGCTGATGTGCCTGATTTAGGAGGGTTGACCATACTACAGCCTGATAACCGCGTTCACGTAAATGTGCAGCAACCGTTCCGCCGCCAATACCGCGAGGAGCAGCATCGACTCCATATACTTCCTTGATTGCGAATATAGTTTTTTCTACAATTTCAGCGTCGACCGGAGTCTGTGGTACAGCTTGATGCCTGTTAACGGTTTCAACAGTGACTTTCACTCCGAATTCTTCTGCAATATAATTACCCATCCCTTCAACTTGCTCGATAATATCTTTCAAGTCGTATGTAGGTAGTACTCTGCAATCGATATAGAAAATGTCTTTTCCAGGCATCGTGTTAACATTTTCTACGTTTGCTTCTTTTTTTGTAGGGGTGAAAGTGGAAAATGGAGGTGAAAAAAGTTCATCCTGATCATCAAACTGGAAATGAAGTTCGGGAATTTCAACAATCATTGCAGCTGCGGCAACAAGTGAGTTTACACCATATTCAGGTGTAGATGCGTGGCACTGCTTACCTTCTACGGTAATTTTCAGCCATAATGTACTTTTTTCTGAAACTTCGACCATGCTTGAATCAGGTTCTCCGAAGTCAGGAACGAGGAAAAGATCTTTTTTGTTAAACAAATTTTCATGTTCTTTAAGCATGAAATCAAGACCGTGTGTGCTTCCTGTTTCTTCATCTGAAACAAAGATTAAACCGACGTTGCACCCTGGAGTGACTCCGCATTCTTTTAAAGCGCGTGCAGCAATTATGGAGCTTACTAAACCTTGATGGTTATCTTCAGTTCCGCGTCCGTATATTGCATCTCCGTCCTGAGTAAGTGTAAACGGATCAGTGTTCCAAAGACTTAAGTCACCGACTGGAACAACGTCCATGTGCGAAATAATCCAGAGTGTTTTGGAGCGGTTCTGCCCGGGAATAATCGTTACAAGATTCGGCCTGTAGCCGCATTCGACCCTGTCGTCAGGGGAATTGTAAGATTTAACTTCGTCAAAACCGTGCTCTTTGAGATAGGAGGTGAGATAATCAGCTTTATCCTTTTCTCCTTTTCCGTTGTTTGTAGGGCCTATTGCAGGAATTGAAACCAATTTTGTGTGGAGTTCAAGAGCATCATCTTTCAATGAATCGATTTTAGATAGAAGTTGACCTGGCATTAGTTTCTCCAGTTTTTTAATCTGAATTTGCGGTTATTATTAAAAAGTGAAAAAGTCCGGATAATTTCTATACGGACATGCTAATAAAAAGAGCCGGAACGAGTCCGGCTCCCTTAATACACGAATATACCATCGTGAGAAACAATTTTTGATTGCTTCTTAGGTAGGTAAGATTAATGACTTGCCTAGAAAGGCAGAGCTGGCTGATTACTACCGGCCGCGTGCTGCACGCTTAGAAGCTTTAAGTGGGTTAACCTTGACTTTACCTTCTTTGTCAACTCCAGCGCGAGCATGAGTTGCGAAGTTACATACACCGTGACTCCATTTTTTTGCTGGCTGAGCATAACTAGGACAGTATTTTTTGCTGTCAAATTCAATAGCACGTTCACACCCGTCACACTGTTCTACGACTGGTTCCAAGATGGATCCTTTGAAAGATAGACCTTCTGCAGTCATTTCAGCACCGTCAAGTGCGTGAATTTTAGCATTCTTTTTAGACATGTAGCGCCTCCTGTTTGGCAAGTCGCTTGCGTACAAGCGTTTTTATGTAATATTTATATTGAAAAGCACAATTCCCTATGCAGTGTTACCCCATGTTGTCAAGTAAAAAACTGCTTTAAATTGGCTGCATCGTCTTTAGCTACTGTTTTTTTAGCCTGTTCAGGGCCCATTTTACGGCCTTTTCAGCTTCATGTGAGATTGTTTCGACATCACATGAAAAATGTTTTCCATTTTCATAAAGAATCTTTCCATCACAGATTGTGAGCTTCACATCCTGAGCGGTGGCAGAGTATACAATGTGGGAAAGGGGATTGTATACTGGTTTCAGGTGCAATTTGTCCATATCAATAGCTGTAATATCCGCCCTCATTCCAGGTTTAAGGGTTCCTGTATCGGTTAATCCTAAAAACAATGCCCCATTAACAGTTGCTAGATCAAGAGCTATTTGGGCTGGTATTGCTGTAGGATCTTGAAGAATTCCTTTTTGTAATAATGAAGCTGTTCGCATTTCTTCAAACATGTTCAGATCATTATTGCTGGCGGCCCCATCTGTGCCGAGGCCAACAGTAATGTCTGCACTGATCAATTTGGTCAGAGGGCAAATACCTGATCCAAGTTTAAGATTGCTCTGAGGGTTGTGAGATATCATTGTTTTATTTGAGCTTATCAGTTCGATTTCTTGCTCGGTTACATCAACGCAATGATGAATTCTTGTGCGGGGAGTCAGCAACCCGTTGTCGCGTAAAATTTCAATAGGTTTTTTACTGAATTTTTTTAAAGTAAGCTCTGTTTCCGCTCTAGATTCGGCGCAGTGAATCTGCCACAACACATTAAGTTTTTCCGCCAATTCCATACTTTCAATCAATTGATCAGGAGTAGTTGTAAAAACCGCATGTGGAGTTACTGAAGTTGTTATTCTGTCGTGTGAAAAAAAATGCTCATGCAGTTCTTCAATTGTTTCCCATGCTTGCTTTGCCGTTTTAAAGAAGGGGGAAGGAAATTCGAAAAAACCTTCTCCTAAAACTGCTTTAATACCCGATTCATCAACCGCTTTTCCGACAGCTTCTTCGTACATATAGCCGTCTAAAAAAGCTGTTGTTCCACCTGCTATCATCTCTGCGCAGCCAAGCTGAGATCCAAGTTCAACCAGATCTTTACTTAGTCCAGACTCAATGGGGAAGATATAGTCATGCAGCCATGTAAGCAAGGGGAGATCGTCTGCAACCCCTCGCATTAGAGTCATTGGAACATGTGTATGCGAATTGATCATTCCGGGCATTAGAATTGAATTCCCGGCGTCCAGCGTTTTAGGACTGTTCCATCTCAGGTCGATGTCAGCTTTGGTTCCAACATCTGAAATTTTATTCCCGGTAACGGCGATTGCACCGTTGCTGATTTGGGAACGATTGTTATCCTGAGTAAGAATGCTGGAACCGTAAATGATTAGGTCACACTTTTGAGAAGCCATACTCTGTATTTCCTTAAATTATGGCAAAGCCATCTAGTACTAGGCTGAATTCGTATCAGCTCAGTTTTTCAATAGTTTTAATCAGCATTGAAGTTACTTTCTGGGCGTTTTCCTGAAAAATCTTAAGAATGTCATCCCATGTGACAGAATCCTCATCAGTCTTCCAGCAGTCATAGTCAGTGGACATAGCAACCGCGGCATAAGGAACTCCAGCTTCATTTGCTAAAATTGCTTCTGGCGCAGTGCTCATGTTTATAATATCCGCTCCCCATGCTCTGTACATATAAGATTCTGCACGTGTTGAAAATCTTGGTCCTTCAATGGTAATAACAGTTCCTTTTTCATGAGCTGTAATGTCGAGATCCTGGCTGGATTGGATCATTTTTTCGCGAAGAAAATTATCAAACGGTTCAGCCATCGGAGTATGAGCTGGGGCGTGCGGTTCAAAAGTTTCAAAAAATGTAGTATCACGTTTGCGGGTGAAATCTATAAATTGATCAATGATAACCAGATGCCCGCGGTCAATTTCTTCACGTAATGAGCCTACAGCTGTAGTTGCAAGAATGTAGTCACAGCCTAGGTCTTTCAGTGCTTGAATATTTGCTCTGTTATTTACATAAGTGGGCGGAATAGTATGCTCTCTGCCATGACGACCAATGATGTGCACCTCTGTTCCAGAAATGGTTCCGGATTTTATGGGAGAGCTAGGTTTTCCCCATTTGTTTGAAATAATGGAGTCTTTAGCATTTTGAATAATATCTGGATTATCAAGTCCACTGCCGCCGATTATTCCGATCACTGCCATTTTATTTCTTCCCTGTTAACAAAAAATTAAGTTTGTGATTATCAAAAAATCTCCTTTTTACAGCAGGATATGTAAAAAGGAGATTTAAATAATTGTCTTTTACAGTTTTAGCAGATGAGAGTTGGGAATGCCGTTAAGTCTGCCTGCACCATCCAGAAAACCAAGTTCAACTAGAAATCCGATTCCAGAGACGTTTCCGCCTGCTTTTTCGACTAGCTTGACCATGCCTTCTGCTGTTCCACCTGTGGCCAGAACGTCATCTATGAGCAACACGTCTTCATCTTTCGCAATAGCGTCAACGTGCATGCAAAGGCTGTCGGAGCCGTATTCAAGGTCATAACTGACTGAGATTGTGTCATAAGGGAGTTTGCCGGGTTTACGGATAGGCACAAAACCGATCCCGAGTTTATAGGCCAATGGTGCACCGAAAATAAACCCTCTTGCTTCAGCCGCTGCTATTTTGTCTGCTTTGTATTCGCTGAAACGTTCAGCCATCATGTCGATGGTATATTGAAAAACTTTTGGGTCAGCCAAAAGTGGTGTAATGTCAAAGTATACGATGCCTTCTTTAGGGAAATTAGGCACATCGCGGATATATTCCCTTAAATTCATGAACTTCCTCCATCCTGTGGAATTTGATATTTGAGGAATGGAATTAGATGCTTTCATAAAAGTTGTCAAAGGTAGAAATTGAACATTTATCAGCAATCAAATCCCATTATATAGTCACTAAATTTTAAAATTAATGTGGGCATGTTAGAAAGAATAAGACTGACAGAAAGCAAAGCATCCACATTCCAGCTGATATTTCATTAATTTTTCCAGTGACTGTTTTCATGAACGGATATGCGATGAATCCGGCTGTCATGCCTGTTCCAAGATTATATGTGAAGCTCATTAAAGCTATAACCAAAAATGCCGGAACAAGTTCTGACATATCTTCAACTTCAAGATCTTTACATGGAGCAATCATAAGCATGCCGACAATAATTAAACTTGGTCCATATGCGCATGGCGGAATAGTAGTTAAAATTGGTTCTAAAAAGAGGGCCGCCAGAAAGAGCAGGGCGGTTGTAACTGCGGTTAAGCCTGTTCTGCCTCCAGCCTCGATCCCTGTAGCAGATTCAACAAATACTCCGGCTGTGGTTGTGCCGAGCAAAGCTGCAAGTACAGTTGTTATCGCATCAACTAAAAGTGGTTTTTCGATTTCCGGTAAGTCTCCGTTCTCATCAAGAAGTCCTGCATGGTGCGATACTGCATAGAGGGTACCCATTGTGTCCAGAAAATCTAAAATGAAAACTGTCAAAATGACTGATATAAACCCCCATGTAAATGTTCCGGTGATATCAAGCTGAAGGAATGTCGGCTCAAGTGACGGTGGCATGCTGAAAAATGATGTTGGAGGTGTGGATACTCCTAAGAAAAATGCTCCGACTGTTGTCACGATGATGCCAATAATGATTGCACCGTTTACTTTTCTGGCCATTAGCATGGCCATGAGAAAAAAGCAGGTGATGGCTAAAAGTGTAGCCGGATTTGAAATGTCTCCGAGATGGATAGGTGCCCCGGGAACCCCTATTGATACAATCCCAGTAGTGTTAAGTCCGATGAAAGTAAGGAAAAGTCCTATCCCTACTACAAAGGCATTTTTTAAATTTTTTGGAATTGCCGAAATCATCCAGGATCTTATGCCAGTTGTTGTAAAAATTACAAATAAAACGCCGCCTATAAAAATTGCTCCGATGGCAGTCTGCCAACTGTAACCCATAACTTTTACAACCGTGAAGGCGATGAAGGCATTTTCCCCCATATACGGCGCAACTGCAAATGGTCTTTTAGCGTAAAGTCCCATTGCCATGGTTCCAAAAAAAGCACTGATGATTGTGGCAACCATGCTTGGTCCGAAGGGAATCCCTGCTGCTTCCAGAATTTTAGGGTTGACGATAATAATATAAGCCATGGTGGCAAAGGTTGTCATGCCGGCTATTATTTCACGGCTGATAGTTGAGCCGTGTTCTTCAATTTTGAAGTAGTTGCTAAGAAAATTTTTCATGAATTATCTCCCGATACGTAAATTTGATGTTTCTATAGCAACTTAATAAGTAATAGGACAAGAGCTCTCTTGAGGTGGCAACCTAAAGCTTGCAGAATGTGGGTGCATAAAGGTATGGTCCTTTTTTTAAGTTGCCAGAAGTAATTATTTTTAAATGGAGTTTTTGTGGAAGTCAGACATAAGGCTAAGAAGAGTTTAGGTCAGAATTTTTTACAAGATGATAATATAGCACGTAAAATTGTGGACAGTCTTAAGATTTCAGAAAAAGATTCTGTGCTTGAGATTGGCCCAGGTCAGGGAGCATTAACAAAACATATACTGGAAGCTGCCCCTAAAAAGCTGGTACTGATCGAGAAGGATAGATATCTTGCACCTGCTCTTGCTGAAGAGTATCCAACGGCTGAAGTTATTCAAGAAGATGCTTTAAAATTTGTTTGGGAAAATCTTGATCCTTCTAAAAAATGGAAAATTGTCGGTAACCTGCCGTACAATGTCGCTTCTAAACTTATGTGGGATATCGCTGCCAAAAGTCCAGCTGTGAATTGCGTTTTTATGGTTCAGCATGAAGTTGGACTTAGAATCACTGCTGAACAAGGTTCAAAAAAGTATGGAGGGATCAGTGCATGGATACAAAGTTTTTGCCAGACCCAATATCTTTTTCAAGTCCCTCCTACAGTTTTTAAGCCGAAACCGAAGGTAGACTCCGCAGTTATAAAATTTTATTTGCGCCCTGATTTAGAAAAACCTAGTGATCCTGAGGGACTTGCAAAGCTTATTAAATTTTGTTTCCAGTATAGACGGAAGCAGCTTGGTAAGATATTGAAATCATTCATTTCTGATTCTATGTTGGAGTGGGTTGAGAAAGAGGGACTTACGCTCAAAGATCGTCCAGAATCCTTGTCTCCTGTACAGTTCCAAGGGCTATATAATTGCATTAAAAACGATTTTCCCTCTTGACTTGTTGGCTAAAATTTTGTTTTAGATTTTCATCAAGGTTCGACATGGCAAATTTTCCTCAGAGTGATACTTGATTTTTGGGGTAGGTTATTTGTAAAGATTGGACTTGAATGATGGATGTGAGATTTTATATCTCTCTGTATCACTCGGCTAAGAATTTGAACCAAACTCTCGCACTTACGCGAGGTCAATGGCAGACGTCGATGAGTGCGTCGAAATAATTAATTTCCGTTTTAAGGAGGAAGGACAGATGACAAAGGCAGAATTAGTAGTAAAGATCGCTGAAAAAGCTGGTATGACTAAAGCAGACGCAGAGCGTTGCCTTAACTATTTTCTCGACACCGTTGAAGAAACTCTTGTAAGCGAAGGCAAACTTACCCTTACAGGTTTTGGAACCTTTCAGGTAGATGAAAGAAAAGAACGTGTTGGTCGCAATCCCCGTACTGGTGATGAAATTAAAATTCCTGCTTGCAAAGTTGTTAAATTCCGTCCAGGAAAATTGTTGAAAGACGCTGTAAAATAACAAAGGAGATTAATAATGTTGCATGGTGAAACCGTACATAGTCCACTTCCGATGGATCTTCCTTGGTGGCAACCTGATCACTTTATTTTCTTCGGTGTTCTTTATGCTGTTATTGCTGTTCTCGGTGCAGGCCTTGCGTACTGTGCTGTGAAAGCTTGGATGGATTCTAAAAATCAAGCAGCTCATAACTAGTCCTTTCATCTTTTGTTTTTTTATGTTCAGCATCTTGCATTAGGTGCTGAACATTTTTTGTTGCAGTAAGGCTTGACTTTACTGTGTTTATGATTGTACAAGATTTCTCTTCCGCATCTTTTTTAAGTGCGAGATCTATGTAGGGGGGTGATTTGATTGCCCGGTGTATACCTTGAAGATTCTGATAATTTCGAAATAGCTCTTCGCCGTTTTAAAAAACAGGTTGAAAAAGCTGGAGTTCTTTCCGAACTCAAAAAACGTCAGCACTATGAAAAACCTAGCGTACAGCGTAAAAAGAAAAAAGCTGCTGCTCGCAAAAGGTTAATTAAAAAAATGCGCAAAATTTCAATGGGTTAATATATGACTCTCATTGAGCAGATTGATAAAGACTATATCGCGGCTTATAAGGCCAAAGATGATGTTAAAAAGGCTGTTTTGAGGCATCTCAAGACAGCTGTTAAGAATCGTATGGTTGACGGCGGTGGCAATGTCACCGATGAAGATGTGCTTGATCTTGTTGCAAAACAGATTAAGCAGCGCAAGGACGCTATTGACCAGTATGAAAGTGCCGGTCGTCCTGAACTTGCTGAGAAAGAGGCTGTAGAAATTGTAGCCCTTTCAATCTATATGCCGCCAGAGCTTTCTCCTGAGGAACTCGAGGCTGCAGTAGAAAAGGTAATTGCTGAACTCGGAGCATCTTCTATCAAGGATATGGGTAAAGTAATGCAAGCCATTACCGCAGCTCATAAAGGACAGTTTGACGGAAAAGCCCTTAGTGGACTTGTACGTTCGCGTCTTTCCTGACCTCGACCTGCTTTAACTAGTATTTAACGGCAGGCCCCGGATCTCATCCGGGGCTGTACTGCCGTTTTTTCCGTATTGGTCCCTGAGATTTCAGGATTATGTTGATCACCTCTCAACCCCACTGGAATCCAAATGGAGCCTAGATCTCTTCAATTACTTGAGTTTCCAAAGATTCTCAAAGTACTATCAAATTTCACTGTGTCTTCTTCTGGAGCTCAGTCATGTCTTGATCTTTCTCCAATGCAAGAAGCTGATGCCATCAATTCTGCGGCTCGTTTTTTCAGACAAGGTCAGAATTTTTCTAAGGAAACTGGGTTCAAGCTTAGTGTTTTTCCTCCGCTTGAAGGGCTTTTCAAATTTCTAATTAAGCCTACCAATATTCTCGATACTGATGCACTTTTCGCACTTGTTCAGACCCTTGGACAGACTCGCTTGCTTAAAGAAGCTCTTTCGATTGCTGAAAAGCGAGAGTGGGATTCTATTGTTGAATTTTTGGATAGAATTGACTGGCCTGAAAAAACATTTTCAGGTTTGAAACGTTGTATTGATCCTGATGGAAATATCCGTGACGAAAGTTCACCTGAACTTTACGATGTCAGACGTTCTCTCAGAGGGCTTTATCAGCGTTGTTCAAAAAAAGTTCGGGATTATATTCATGGTGAAGACATAAGTCGTTTTATGCAGGACGACTTCATGACGATTTCATCTGATCGTTACGTTCTGCCGCTAAAAGCGAATTTTAAAGGTCGATTGCAGGGGATTATTCACAGCTACTCAAATACCGGTGAAACCTGTTATTTTGAGCCGTTATTTCTTGTTGAGCTTAACAACACCATGCAGGAGCTTAAGCAAAAGGAAAGGCTGGAAGAACTGAAGATCCTGACTTATCTTACCGGACTTGTCCGTGGTGAACTTGCAGAATGTGAAGCTGCATATAATTTTCTTGTTGATTACGATGTACTTCAGGCAAAAATTAATTTTGCTGAATCTCTGGGTGCTGTTGCGGTTGATGTTGAAGCTGGAGCAGGGTTTAATTTGAAGGGAGCTCGCCATCCGTTGCTTGTGGCTTCGGAAATGGGTGTACATCCGTTAAATGTTGAACTTCCTGCCGATCAGCGTGTACTTATTATCAGCGGTGGTAATGCTGGCGGTAAAACTGTCTGCCTTAAAACTGTCGGTATTTTGGCTGCTATGGCATTCAGCGGCATTCCGGTTACTGTTGAAAAGGGATCAATACTTCCTCTTTTTAAAGAAATTTTTGTTATTATCGGTGATGAACAATCACTTGAGGAAAATGTAAGTACATTTTCAGCGCAAATTCAGTCTATCAGCAGAATATGGGATTCAATGGATTCATCCACTTTATTTATTCTGGATGAGTTCGGTTCAGGAACTGATCCGGCACAGGGGGCTGCGTTAGCTCAGGCTGTCGTGGACGGATTGCTTGAGGATAAAGTTACCTGTTTTGCAGCAACACATTTTCCTGCACTTAAAACTTATGCCCTTGTTACCGAGGGAGTCAGAGCCGCCAGTGTCCTTTTTGATCCGGGAACGAAAAAACCTTTGTTCAGGATTGCTTATGATCAAGTTGGAGCTTCTATTGCCTTAGATGTTGCACGTGAACATGGTTTTCCAGAATCTTTAATCTCCAAGGCTGAGCAATATCTGCTTATGGATGGATCGGATACTGGTTCTGTCATGTCCCGTTTGAATGAACTTGCTGTAAACAGAGAGCTAGAGCTTGAAGAACTTGCTAAGGAACATGAGAAGCTTCGTACTAAACGTGACAAGCTTGAAGTAAGATTTGAAAAAGAACGTGTTGCGGCATTAAATGACATTAAAACTCAAGCTCAAACTGTTTTGAAAGAGTGGCAGGATGGTAAGGTTGGGCGTAAAACTGCATTAAAGAAACTTGCGGATGCTCGTGAAAAAATAGGTGGCGGCGCCAGTGTTAAGACTGTTGTTAAGACTTTTTCATACGATGATATTGAAGTTGGTTCAGATATTTTAAATATTAATTGGGATCGCAAGGGTATTGTTTTAGAGAAAGATGACCGAAAAAAAAGGGTGAAGGTTGATATGGATGGCGTGGCAATGTGGATGCCTGCTGATCAACTCGGGCCTGTAGCCAAATCCGGACAAATTTCTGCTCAGCCAGTAGTTTCTGTTGACGCCTCTTCGTCTGGAGATATGTCTCTTAAGGTTGACCTTCGTGGAAAACGTGCTGATATAGCAATAAGTGAACTTGGTAAGTTTTTCGATCAGGCGTTACTTCGCGGCGCAACAACAATTGAAGTCGTGCATGGTCGCGGAACAGGCGCTCTAAGGCGTGAGGTTCATATTTTCCTTGATGAAAATCCGGTGGTTGCAAGTTATGCTCTAGCTCCTGAAGATCAGGGAGGAGATGGTATGACTATGGTTGAATTGGTTTAGTGCAAAACCTTTACCTACGTGTTATGCAAATTCTGGTTTAGTTGTTTTTTTTGGCAACTGGAGGCTTTTTTTGGACAGAGCAGCAATTGATGCTATCAAGGACCGCCTCGATTTAGTAGATATTGTCAGAAGGTATGTAGAGTTGAAACCTGTTTCCGGCAGGTGGAAAGGATTATGTCCTTTTCATCAGGAAAAGACGGCTTCTTTTACTGTTAACGGAGATGAAGGTCTTTATTATTGTTTCGGTTGTCAGGCTTCAGGTGATATCTTCGATTTTTATTCTAACATTAACGGCCTTGAATTTAAAGATGCTTTAGAGCAACTGGCGGCAGAGGCCGGTGTTGAACTTACCCCCGGTAAAGTTGATCCCGGAGCAGCTAAAAGAAGTTCTGAAAAGAAAAAATTTCTCGAGATGCATGAGAAAGCTGCAGAATATTATTCTCGGCTTCTTAAACTTCCCGAAGGACGTGCTGCAAGAGAGTATCTCAAAAAAAGAGGGGTTGAGTCCGCAGCTCTCGAAAGTTTCGGTCTTGGTTGTAGTTCTGAAGAGTGGCAGGGGCTTGAGAAATTTTTGGTTTCAAATGGTTATTCACCTGAGGAAGGAGTTCGCGCAGGATTACTTTCTCAGAACGCTAAAGGCCATACCTACGATAGATTTCGCGGAAGATTAATTTTCCCGATTAAAAATTTATCGGGTCGGGTCATTGCTTTTGGCGGAAGAATAATTATTGAAGGAGAACCGAAGTACTTAAATAGCAGTGATACTCCTATTTATAAAAAAGGAGAGCACCTGTATGGACTTTCTCAGGCAAGAACATCAATAGCCAGAACTAAGCAGGCCTTGCTGACTGAAGGGTATATGGATGTTATTTCTCTGCACCAATTCGGTTACACAAATTCTTGCGGAGTACTTGGAACGGCTTTAACGCCAGAACAGGTCAAAAGACTTTCAGGTTTTTGTTCAAAGGTTATTTTAGTTTTTGATGGAGACAGTGCAGGGCTTAAAGCAGCTCTTCGCAGTTCTGAAATGATTTTAACACAGGGTGTTTCCTGTGGAGTTATAGTCCTTCCTGACGGAGAGGATGTTGATAGTCTCCTTCAGACCCGTGGTGCTGAAGGATTTCAGGTTTTTTTGGATAAAGCGCGAGACGGGCTGGACTTTTGTCTTGCTACTCTTAAAGAGGGGTATTCTCCCCGTGAAATTATGGATTGGTCGCAGGGATTTCTTAAAAAGATGTCCAATGCGGCAATTAGAACTTTTTATTTACCCAAGGTCGCTTCCGGCCTCGGGGTGTCTGAAGCAGAATTAAGATCAACTTTTTCCGGTGTTTTGGGACAATCCTCGCCTCCTGTTGTCCGAAAAAGGATGCAACGCGCACCCGTTTCGGTCGGAGGGCAGGAAAAAGATGATAAATATTTCTTGAGGTATGCCGTACAGCATCCTGAACATATCGTGGAACTCTCGGAAAGAGGGATCATGCAAGTCCTTACCTCACAATGGGGCACAAAGCTGTGGTCAAAATTTATGGCACACAGCGGAAAGGACATAATGCCGTATCTTGATGATTCTGAGAAAGCATTCTGGGCAGGCTGTAGAATGGAAGATCCATTCTCCGGTGAAGATCTGGAAGAAGAATGGCGACATGTTTGTAAGGTTATTGCTAGGCGGCGGTATGATTTGGGCAGAAAGCAGCTCACAGATGCTTTGCGCCGCGCTCAGGCGGAAGGCGACTCAGACCGTGTAAATGCGTATCTCAAAGTTCTGAACGACTCTGTATGGAGGGATGATGAGCAACATTAAAGATATTCAAGCTATTAAGGTTTTAATTTCCGAAGGTAAGAAACAAGGTTTTCTTACATTTGAACAACTTAGTAAGGCTTTGCCTGCTGAATTTAATGAAGCCAAGCAGCTTGAAGATGTAATTAAGATTTTTGATCAACTCAATATTGCTATCGTTAATACTGATAGTGATGGTAAAGAGCTGATTGATAGCGATGCTGAAGTTGGTGCTGATGACACCATAAATATTACAGAAACTGAGGAAGACTCAATCGATTATGTCTCCCGCAGTACTGACCCAGTACGTATGTATTTGCGTGAAATGGGTGCTGTAGGACTGCTTGACCGTGAAGGTGAAGTTGTTATCGCTAAAAAGATTGAAAACGGCGAAATGGAAGTTCTTTATGCACTGGTTGAAATTCCTGTTGCTATTGAAGAACTTATTAACGTCGGTGAACATCTTGATGAATCACGTATCAAACTTAAAGATGTTGTTAAAACCATCGAAGAAGATGATCCGAGCGAAGACGAGATGAACCAGCGTCAGCGAGTTATTTTCCTTCTTGATGAAGTTAAAAAGATTTATAAGAAAAAGAAAAAAATATACGAAAAGCTTGATTATTGCGCACAGCTAGACCGTAGAGTCTATGGGGTGCAAAATGAAATCATGATTTACAAGCAGGAAATAGTTGATAGGTTGCGCGATATTAAAATCGAAAAGACTTTGATCGACCAGATCATTGAGACTGTCGGTGATTATGTCAGACAGATGCATAACTGTCAGCGAGATCTTTCTGCTTATATTCTTTCAACTGGTAAGACCCAGCAGGAAATTAAAGACCTCTTTAAAAGTATTGATGATAGAGAAATCAACCCTGTTGCAGCAGCAGCTGAACTCAATTTAACCGTTGATGAATTATTTTCTTTCAAAGAAATGATTTCCGGTAAAATGGAAATTTTAGTTCGTTTGCAAGAAAAATGCTGTCATAATGTTTATGATCTTGAAGAAGTCCTTTGGCGTATCAAACATGGTAACAGATCGGCAATGCAGGCTAAACAAGAGCTCATCAGAGCGAACCTCAGACTGGTTGTTTCTATTGCTAAAAAATACACTAACCGTGGTTTGCAGTTCCTTGATCTTATTCAGGAAGGTAACATCGGTCTTATGAAAGCTGTTGATAAGTTTGAATATCAGCGTGGTTATAAGTTTTCGACATACGCAACATGGTGGATCAGACAGGCTATTACCCGTGCTATTGCTGATCAGGCCAGAACTATCCGTATTCCTGTTCATATGATCGAAACAATCAATAAGTTGATCAGAACTTCCCGCTATCTCGTTCAGGAATTAGGCCGTGACCCGGCTCCTGAAGAAATTGCTGAGCGTATGGATTACCCGCTCGAAAAAGTTAAAAAAGTTCTTAAGATTGCTAAAGAACCGATTTCTCTTGAAACACCTATCGGTGATGAAGAAGATTCAAGTCTCGGTGATTTTATTGAAGATAAAAAAGCAACGGCTCCTGCTGAAGAAGTCGTCAGTACTAAGCTCGGTGAGCAGATAGCAACCGTTCTTTCAGATCTTACTCCTCGTGAAGAGCAGGTTCTCCGCAAAAGATTCGGTATCGGTGAAAAATCCGACCACACTCTTGAAGAGGTTGGTAAACTGTTCAACGTTACCCGTGAACGTATTCGTCAGATCGAAGCCAAGGCTCTTAGGAAGCTTAGGCATCCTGTCCGCAGCGCTCTTCTTCGTTCATATTACGAAAACTAGTCTTTTAGGCGGTACAAAGTAACTTTGTACCGCCTTTTTTATATATAACCAGCAACGTTTATTACTCATAGTTATAGGCGTTGGTGTTTTTCTGTACCAAAAAAGTGATTACCCTTAACCAAAATCAATTGAGGATGAAGTTTTAATGGATAATTCTACCGTAATATTTCTTATTCCTGTTCTTGCTCTGATTGCGGATTTGATCTTAGGTGATCCAAGCTGGTTGCCGCATCCTGTACGTTATTTGGGGAAGGCTTTTGATTCTTATGATCAATGGGTCAGACATTTGAATCTTGCTCCTAAAATTATGGGCGGAGTGGGAGTTGTTGGTTTCTGTCTGGTTATTTTTAGTGTATTAAAAATATTTCTTTCAATTCCATATGTCGGGGTAATTTTAGGTCTTTATCTGGCTTATGCAGGGCTTGCTCTCGGAGGTCTTCTTTCTGAATGCCGCAAAGTCGCATTACTTCTTGATCAAGGCAAAATCGAATTGGCACGTATTGCTGTTTCGCAACTTGTCAGCCGGGATGTCACGGAACTTGATGAAGCTGGTATTCGTAAAGCTTTAGCTGAGACAACCAGTGAAAATTTGAATGACGGTTTTGTAGCCCCGTTTTTCTATCTGGTTGTGACCGGTCCTGCTGGAATGTGGGTATATAAGACGATCAGCACAATGGATTCAATGTGGGGTTATAAAAATGAGCGGTATAAAGATTTCGGATATTGCGCAGCAAAATCTGATGATATTCTAGCATTTATTCCAGCTCGAATCACTGCGTTTATGATGCTTGCGGCAGGGCGTATTCTTCATCTTGACTGGAAAAGTGCTTATGAACATTTAATTGAAGATTCCAGAAAGAGTGAAAGTCCAAATGCAGGATGGCCGATGGCAGCTGCAGCATGGCTCGTAGGTGGGCAGATGGGCGGAAAAGCCGTCTATTTTGGAGCTGAGAAAGAAAAACCTGTGATGGGTCCAGTTGGTGAGTGGACTTCGCTTAAACTCAAAAGATTGGGTATGCTCATATTTTTTAGCGGAATTTTAAGTGCGATAATTTTGGACGTGTATTTCTTGTTGGTATGGCTTGCTGAAATGTAAAAAAAATCAAATTTGTTTTTTTTTGAAGAGGTCGTATGCGGCCTCTTTTTTTGTTTAGAAGGAGGAAAACATTAAAATGTGTTTTCCTCCTTCTGGAATATATTATTTTTTGCCTAGTTCTGCACTTCGTTCGTAACTTTTGCGAACAGCGTCTATGATGTTTGCGCGAGTCGCTGTTCGATCCAGATGGATTAGAGCCTGAACGGTTGTTCCACCGGGAGAAGTTACCATTTCACGCAACTGGCTGACGTGCAGTTTGCTTTCCTGTGCTAATTTTGTAGACCCTTCAAAGAGTTTTTTCACCATTGCGGTAGCATTTTCTCTTGGAAGACCTAGTTCAACAGCAGATTCGATCATAGCTTCTATGAAATAGAAAACATAGGCCGGACCTGACCCTATAACACCTGTGAAAGCATCAAACTGATTTTCTGCAAGTGTATATACATCGCCGAGTGGCTTGAACATTTCGCGGGTAAAAGAAGCTTGATCATCAGTGATGTGAGAGTCATCAATACATACAGCAAAAACTCCGGCATTTACCAACGCAGGAGTGCTAGGCATAACCCGGACAACAGAACATCTGTTTTCACTGAAATCTTTAAGCGTGCTGACAGTGAGTCCTGCAGCAATTGAAACAAGGCATTTTGATTCATTCAGTTCCGGTGCAATTTCTTCTAAAACTGGACCGGCGTGCTGAGGTTTTACGCATAGCACAATATAGTCGGATTCCTTGGCTAGGTCACGGGCTGTATCGGTCTGAGTCAGACCGGTTTCTTCCGCAAGAAGGCCAAGTGATGTTTTATTGAGATCAAAGCCTAGAAGATTTATATTTTTATCTTCCGCCATGCCTTTGATGATGGCGGCCCCCATATTACCTGTGCCTATAAAACCAACTTTTTTATTCATGCTAGTTTACCAACTCCAGATTGCTAAAGAAATATGAAACTTCAACTTTTGCTGTATCCGGTCCATCAGAACCGTGACATGCATTAGCTTCAATACCTGCGCCGAAAGCTTTGCGGATGGTTCCTTCTGCCGCGTCAGCAGGGTTTGTTGCACCCATGAGGTCGCGATAACGTTTGATAGCGTTATCACCTTCAAGAACAGAAACAACACAAGGTCCGGAAATCATAAATTCAACGAGTTCACCAAAAAAAGGGCGTTCTTTGTGAACAGCATAAAATCCTTCTGCCTGCGCTTTCGACATATGGATCATTTTAGTTGCTTTAATTTTTAGTCCACTCTCAGAGATCATTTTTAAGATGTCACCGATTTTGTTGTTCGCAACTGCATCTGGTTTAATGATAGAAAAAGTAAGTTCGCTCATTGTGAAATCCTCCAAAGTGTATTTTTCTGCGTTTTTTCCCATGTTCCAAGGTATTTACCCTGACCCAAAGGAAATATTATTGACTGTTTTATGAAAAAAGCATCCTGTCAGTTGCCACACTCTCGCCGCGAAGGGAGTAAAACCTTGCAAGAAGGTCTTCAACTTTTAGTCCCTTCTTCTCTTCACCGGAAATATCTAGAATAATCTCGCCCTGATGTAGCATAATCAGTCTGTTACCCATAGTGATAGCTTGGTTCATATTATGAGTTACCATTAATGTGGTCAGTTCATCTCTATGAACAACAGCTTCAGTTATATCAAGAATTTTTTTACCTGTTTTAGGATCAAGAGCTGCAGTATGCTCATCTAACAGTAATATGTCTGGCCTTGTCATGGTAGCCATGATCATGGTCAGAGCTTGCCTTTGGCCTCCTGAAAGGAGTCCTACTCTATCTATAAGTCTGTTTTCAAGTCCAAGTCCAAGTGTCGCAAGATGTTCTTTAAAAATGACTTTATCTTTTGCACGTACTCCGAATCCAAACCCGCGTGTTTGGCCCCTTTTAAGCGCCAATGCCAAATTTTGTTCAATAGTCAATGAAGTGCAGGTTCCGAGGAGTGGGTCCTGGAAGACTCTACCAAGATTTCCGGCACGTTTATGCTCCGGCCATGAAGTTACATCTTTAGTGTTAATGGCTATGTTACCGCTGGTAAGGATAAAAGATCCGGCAATAGCATTTAAAAAAGTTGATTTGCCTGCTCCGTTTGAGCCGATAATGGTTATGAAATCACCTTTATCAACTTGCAGGTCAATTCCGCGTAATGCTTTAACTTCGTTAATACTGTTTGGATTGAAAGTTTTAACGGCTTTTTGGATAGTAAGCATTATGAGCGAAGCCTCCTTCCGAGAACATTGGCTTTTATCTGTGGAGAGATTAAAGCAGCTATAACGAGAACTGCAGTGACGATATTAAGATCACTTGGTGTAAATGAAAAACTTCCAAGTTTTACGCCAAGAGCTAGCGCAATTGCTATTCTGTAAAGAACAGAACCTAGCACCGCTGAAATAATTGCGCAGCTGAGAGTCTTTGTGCTGAAAATAGTTTCACCTATTATAATAGAGGCAAGTCCGGCTATAATTGTACCGATTCCCATATTTACATCTGCTGCTCCTTGGTTCTGAGCTACCAAAGCGCCGGACAAAGCCACCATTGCGTTGGATAGACCAACTCCGAATATAATCATCATGTCTTTGTTTACGCCGAGACTTGTTATCATTATAGGGTTGTCGCCAGTTGCCAGTATTGCAAGGCCGAATGATGTTTTGAGGAACCATATTAAAGCTACAAGCGCAATAAGTGATATGATCGCGAAAAGTAACGGTGTGCCAAGGTAGGGTGCAAGTCCTGATATATTGATAAATTTATCAATTAAAGTGTCTTGTCCAAGAAGAGTTATATTAGGTCGTCCCATGATGCGGATGTTTACAGAATAAAGTGAAATCATGGTCAGAATTGAAGCGAGAAGATGTAATATTTTGAATTTTGTATTGAGTATTCCGGTTACGGCCCCAGCAATAAAACCTGCACAGGCAGCCAACCCCATAGCAATTAATGGGTGGTAACCGCTGGTGATTGCAACGGCTGAGACTGCAGCTCCAAGTGGTAGGCTGCCGTCAACAGTTAGATCCGGAAAGTCTAAAACTCTGAATGTAAGGTATACTCCAAGAACCATTAGCCCGAAGGCAAAACCTTGTTCAAGAGCACCCATGAAAGCGTAGAAACTGATCATTTTTTTTAATAGGGGTAATAAAGTTTTTATAAAAATAGAGGCGCGATGTCTATCGCGCCTCTACCTTGATTGAGTGGATTTGGCAAATAGCAATTATTTGATAATATTATCTGCTCTGTCTAAGACTTGCTTAGGAATTATCACTCCCATTTTTTTAGCAGCTCCAAGGTTGATGTATAACTGAAGGTTTTCCAGAGATTCAACTGGAGTACTGGCTGGAATTGCTTTGTTATTAAGGATGCGAATAGCTATATCTGCGGTTTGAAGTCCCATGCGGTAATAGTCTATTGCCAGAGCAGCAACTGTTCCTCTTTTTACAGAGTCTGTGTCAGCTGAAAATATTGGCAGTTTGTTTTGCCTGCATACTTTTATGGCGGCCTCAAGTCCTGAAACGACGGTATTATCTATTGGGATATATATGGCGTCACATTTTCCAATCAGAGATTTTGCAGCCTGATATACACCGCTTGAATTGGCGATTGAAGCTGCTTCAACTTTAATACCTGAATTCTTGCACACATCTTTAAGTATTTTAATCAGTACAACAGAATTAGCTTCTCCTGCATTGTAGATAGTTCCGATGGTTTTTACATTAGGTAAAAATTCCTTAATGAGTTCTACTTGGCGGACTATAGGGCTCATGTCAGTCATTCCGGTAATATTTTTTCCGGGAATCATAAGGGTTCTGACAAGTCCTGCTGCAACAGGATCCGTAACACCCGTGAAAAGGATAGGTTTATCTTTAATTTTTTGAGCAACAGCCTGCGCTGAAGGTGTTGTAATGGCTAAAATTAGAGATGGGTTTTCGCCTTTTATCTGGTTTGCAATTTGAATGTTGTTAGCTTGATTTCCCTGCGCAATATGAACGTTATATTGAACGTTAACCCCAGCCTCTTTCATGCGGTTTTGAAATCCTTCACGGATTGCATCAAGAGAAGGGTGCTCTACTATCTGTGTTATAGATACAGTGTAACTTTGAGCTGAATGGATAACCGGTACAGCAATCATAAACAGTAATACCATGAAAAGCAGTATTTTTTTCATCTGTTGTTAATACCTTTGTTTTGAAATTATTGTTTAACTATAAAATTATTTCAACGATGTGGAGTAAGTTTTTTTACTGGAACTATTCTTATTTTGCCATTTGATTCCTTAGCCCATTGTCTGATTGCTTCAATTGTTTCCGGGTGCGGGTGACCTATTGCAATTGATTGACCTCGCTTTCTCGCAATTTTAGCAGCTTTAGCTAATTGAAATTTGATTGCAGAAATGTCTTTTACATTATCAAGAAAGATGTTTCTTTCGTACAAAGTGACCTTAGCTTTTTTAGCAGCAGCTCGTGCGGTGCTTTTTGCTGTAGTGCGACTGTCTAAAAAAAATAGCTTTTTTTGGTGTAAAGGAATCATTACTTCTTGCATTCCAGCAAGATTTTCCGTGAACCTTGATCCCATATGATTATTTAGTCCGATTGCACTTGGAATTTTTTTAATTGCATCGAGAACGCGCTGCTGAATCGTTTTCGCATTCATGCCGATAAGCAGGGCATCTGAACCAGGATGAACTTTAGGATATCCTTTTGGTTCCATCGGGAGATGAATCATTATTTCATTTTTACTTTTTTTCCCGATTCTGGCTACTTCCGCAGCATGAGAGCTGTTGGGCCAAATGGAAAAAGTTATATGAATATTAAGATTAGCCAACTTTTGTGCTAAATTTACGTTTTCGCCCATGTCGTCAATGACAATAGCCATTTTCGGAGCATTGGGATCAATTGTAACTTTAACTGTTTTTTTCTGCTGAGTTACTGTGTCTATAAAAAATTTGTGGGTCGGAACTTTGTTAATGCTTAGAAGCCAGCCGTCATCGGCTATTTTTTGTATGCTGTTAGAAAGCCCAGCACTCTTTAGTCTATTTTTTATACTTTTGATAAAACTTAACTTGTTTCCTTTAATAGGAAATCTAAGTTGCTGAAAATGGAAGAAGCGCCCATGGTATTTCTTTAATATTACGTCTTCAAGTTTTAAATCAGACATAGAAACTTCAGCTAATTTAAGCTCATTAATGAGAGCAAGATCAGCAATTTTGACTAAATCTTCAAGGTCATTTTGTTCAATTTCTTCATATGGTGTTGTAGAATTTTCTGAAGCGAACCCCTGTTGTTCTAGGGGAATGGATTCCTTATGCTTTGCAATTGAACTTGCATCGCTAAAGATCAACATAGCAATGATCATGCATATAAAAGAAGCAGTTGCAATTGTTGCAACTGCAATTCCTAATGGTTTTGAAATATAAGCCCGAATTCCCGGATCATTTTCCGGGATTTCGGGCTTATTATTTTGATCCGAATTATTAATTTCCACTTCAGTTAACTCTCTACGCTATTGGATTTTTTTTAGGCGTGGAAGTTGTTTTACAAGCTGTAGGCCAAGTCGTAGCTGGTTGTCTTTTTCAAGCATTTTAACAGCCTTGTCAGTCTGGACATCTTTTTTAGCAGATTCAGTTTCATCTGTGTTTTCCAGATGCCTTGTCAGGTCTTGTTCGCGGATTATGAAACGGTCGTTTTCGTTATCTTCTTTTACCGGAGGAACAAATGGGTAAACGATGTCAGGATCGATTCCTTCTGCCTGAATAGAGCGTCCGCTAGGTGTATAGTAGCGGGCTGTTGTCAGTTTTATTCCCGATCCGTCTGCCATAGGGATGATGGTCTGTACAGAACCTTTACCGAATGAACGTTCACCGAGGAGCAGTGATCTGTTGTGATCTTTTAAGGCTCCGGCCACAATTTCAGATGCTGATGCAGAACCTGAATTAATTAATGTGACCATTGGTACATCAGCATATTGTGCATCGCCTTCTGCCATAAAGTCTTTTCTGCTGTTTTTATTACGTCCTTCAATATAAACGAGAAGTCCTTTATCAATGAAAGTGTCAGCAACTGACGCAGCCTGTGTGAGGAGTCCACCTGGGTTGTTACGCAAGTCCAACACAATACCTTTGATTTTATGTGACTTTTTGTATTGAGCAAGAGCCTTATGCATGTCGCTGGTAGTATTTTCACTAAAGCGAGTAAGCCTCAGGTATAAATATCCTTTTTCAAGTTCCTGACTTTTTACACTTTGAATCTGAATAGAACCGCGAGTGATAGTCACTTTGAGTGGTTTGTTAGCACCTTTATGCAGAATTGTTAGTACTACGTCAGTTCCGCGTTTGCCTCTGATCTTGCTCACTGCTTCCATTAGAGAAATTGACTGTGTGGGGGTTCCGTCAATTTCTAGGATTAGGTCGCCGGACTTTAGTCCCGCTTTGTATGCAGGAGTATCTTCAATAGGGGATATAACAGTCAAGCGTCCTTTTTCAAGGCTGATCTCAATACCGATTCCGCTGAACTCTCCGCTTGTAGCTTCCTGCATTTCTGTGAAATCTTCTTTGGAAAGAAAAGTAGAATGAGGATCAAGTTGTTCAAGCATACCTTTTAAGGCATCGTCGACCAGTTCTTTGCGGGAAATATCTTCTACGTAGTTATGCTCGACTAAATCAAGTACCTGACTGAATCTGCGTAACGGCTGAAAGCGATCTCCGTCAACGGCCTCAGAGTTTTGAGGCGAAGCAGAAATTACAAAAAGACAGACGATAGTTATCATCCACAAAGTTTTTCTCATTGGTTCCTCCAGCGGGGTGGGTGCTGTATCTTGTGAAAGTTATTAATCATTATTATCGGGAAAGCCATTTTTCGGGGTTAACGGGTTTCTGGTGAAAACGCAATTCAAAATAGAGTCCGGTCCCTTTAAGTGCTGGGTAATACCCAGTTTTTCCGATAACTTCATCCTTTTCAACTTCCTGTCCCGTTTTTACAAGGCTTTCCGAAAGGTAAGCATACAGGGAGTAATAATTATATCCATGGTAAATAATAACTACACGTCCAAATCCTCTGAGGGTGTCATTGTGCACTACTTTACCCCAGAAAATGGATTTAACATTAATATTACCATTCGTTTCGAACCCTTCTCCTCGGACAGGAGGTTTTGCAGAAGGATCAAAGTCAAGTTTAACCTTACCGTCGCATGGAGCGGGTAATTCTCCTTTGAAGTTGAGAATTTTTTTGCTGGTCAGGCTTTTGAGTTTGTAATTCAGTTTGTTAATTGTATCAAGAAGAGCTTTTAATTCTTCTTCGCGACTCATTTTCATGGATCTGATTCGTCTAATCCCTGAAAGGAGGCTTAGTTTGTCTTTTAGTAAAAGATCTTTTGTTTTATTGATCGTCGTTAATTTTTTTTCGGATTTTATACGAAGCTCTTTCTGGACTTCAAGGTTTTCAAAAATCTTTTTAGATTGATTTTCAGCTTTGGTCAGTTCTGCTTTTGCTTCTTTGTAGACAGAGGCAAGCCATACAAAATTACGGTCAGAGCTTTCCCAATCTTCAAGAGATCCAAATTTGTTTTCAAGTTTCCGAGAATGAATAGGCCATAGCTTTGCAAGCATAATCTTTAGATTGCCGAGAATCTTATCAAGATCTTTCTGCAATACAGCATGTTTTTTTTTAGCTGAATTTTCATCGGCTACAATTTTAGCCAGCTCATCTTCGTTTTTAAATAGTTTACGCTCTATGTCTGAAATTCTATCTTCAATTGAAGCCAGTTCTCCAAACATGTCTCTTTCTTCGCGGGTGAGCTTTAGTAAAACTTTTTTTTGTTTTTGGATATTTTGTTTTTGACTGTTGATGGCTTCACGGATTTTACTTATAGTAGAGTCATTTGCCATCGAAAATGAAGCCGATAGTGTAAAAAGAACTAACAGAGTTGTTCCAACAAATAGTATATGTCTAAGTGAAACGTTATGCATATTTTATAATAGGTTATTTTTTAAGAAATCCGCCCAGAGGGCAATTAGTACAATCAGGATTATTTTTTTTACACCATTTTTTTGCTGTTTTGACTATAAGCGCATGGTATTCGTTAAATAGTTCAACATCTTTGTTTAAAACGTCCATAAAGAAATCTTGAAGTTCGTGATACTCAATATCTTCGTGAATTAGCATATGTCTGTTAAAAATTCTACGAGTGTAGGCATCTACAACAAATATAGGTTTGCCAAGTGCATACAGCAGGATTGAATCAGCTGTTTCAGGGCCGATTCCTTTTACAGAAAGAAGTTGCTGTCGCAGGTCTGCTGTTTCAAAAGCAGCTAAGTCTGTAATGCATTCGGCTGACTTCTCATCTAAAAAAAATAGAAAGTTGATAAGTCTTTCAGATTTAACTTTGAAAAAGCCGGACGGACGGATAAGGTCCTGCAATTCCTCAAGTGATAGTTTGTGGAGTCCCTGAATAGTCAGAGCATCATTTTCTTTAAGGTTGTGAATAGCTTTTTCGACATTTTTCCAATTTGTATTTTGTACTAATATAGCTCCGACCGCAATTTCAAACGGAGTTTCACCGGGCCACCAGTTGGATGGTCCGAGGGCTGTATACAAGGCTTCGTAGTAGCCCATAAGTAAAGATTCTCTATTCATTAGTATTTTGCTTAACTGTCAGTTGAATCTGTGTTTTTCCAGAGCAGAGCTGCCCATTCACCGTCTATGAATATTTCAGGAGCAGGCAACCCTTTAGTGATGTAAGCCTTTGCAACTCCTTCAGCCTGTTCATTCAAAATTCCTGAAAGAATTAGAATGGAGTTTTTTTTCAGTCTGGCAATAATAGCAGAAGAAAGTTCGATTAGCGGCCCGGATAAAATATTTGCAACTACAAGATCGTATTTAAGCTTTTGATCAATGCAATCCGCACTTCCTACTGCAAGGGTTACGTCGGATTCAACACCGTTATTTTGTAGGTTTTCCAGAGCGCAGACAATAGACTGCGGATCAATATCTACTCCTGTTCCTTTAACACCTAGTTTAGCAAGGGCAATTGAAAGGATGGCAGAACCAGTGCCGAGATCAAAGAAATTCATTTTCGTGTCAAGTTTACCTTCGCGGAAAAGTTTACTGATCAGTTCAAGGCAAAGAGCTGTTGTCGGATGTCCGCCTGTCCCGAAAGCCATTTTAGGTTCGATTATAATATGCCGTAAACCTTCGGTTTTAGTGTCCATCAGCCACGGTGGCAAAACTTCGAACATATCTCCGCAAACGATTGGTTTGAAGTATTTTTTCCATGCTAGGCCCCAGTTTTCAGCTTCAATTTCTTCACTAATACATTCAGCTTCCGGCCATCGTTTTTTTATCTCTGCAATAATTTCGGATCCGAGAGGGTGATCTTCGAGATGAATGGTATAAAAGATAGTGTCGTCTTCAAGTGGTTTTTCTTCCCATCCGTGAGCTACTCTTCCTGAAAGGTATATTTGGCATTCTGCTGTTTCTGATTCTGGTAATGTGAATTGAATTTTGAGAAGTGTGGACATTTCAGTTGCCTTGTTTAGTTGTTAAGATCTTTTTTGTGCTGTAAAAAAGCCCAATTACCCACATATGAAATTATATGCGTGATTCTTGGGCTTTTATTTTTAAGGATAAGTTCTATATCATTTGATCGATAATAGTGCCTTTTCCGGTAATACGATTCATAACTGTTGCTGCTTCTGTAGCTTGATCTGCTTCATGAGCTCTTAGAGCCGGACCGTGCAAACTGTTTGCAATGTCAGTTCGTTCAAGCTTGTTTACAGGTATTACTCCTGCATCTTGAGCAGTTCCCTCTACATGCGGAGAAGGGGTGATTGTATTCATTTCTTCCCTCCCTTTTTTTTACCTTATACTATAAAGATAAGTTTGGATAGAATGACGGTACGGCTTTGCTAATCCATCTCATTGAAAGCTTTATCTAAAGTCTTAAGGAACGAAACAAGATCAGCACGATCAATGGTGAGAGCCGGAAGAAGACGTAATATTTTACCCTTTGTGAGGTTCAGTATAAAACCTTCATCACGAAGTTTGGAAAATATTTCATTTCCATCAAACCCCAGCTCAATGCCAAGCATTAAACCAAGACCTCTGACAGATACAATCTTGCCCGGATGCTTATCTTTAATTTTTAGTGCTTCTTTAATGAAAAAGTCCCCAAGTTCAGCCGCTCTGTCAGCAATTTTTTCTTCGGTCATGATATCCAGAACCTTTGAAGAAACTTTTGAAACCAGTGCTCCTCCACCAAATGTTGTGGCGTGGCTGCCTGGAGTAAAGCCTTTTGCTACTTTATCCGTTGCGAGCATTGCTCCCATAGGAAGTCCATTGGCAAGAGCTTTTGCCGAAGTGAAAATGTCAGGAGTTATTCCATAATGTTGGTGCGCCCACCATTTTCCTGTCCGGCAGAGTCCAGACTGAACTTCATCTACTATAAGTAAAATATCTTTATCTTTAGCAATTTTAGCAAGACTTTTTACATAGTCATGAGCTAAAGGCTTAATACCGCCTTCACCTTGAACGATTTCAATCATAATAGCCGCAGTCTTGTCTGAGACCATAGCTGCCATTGCATCAATGTCATCGGCTGGTGCATATGAAAATCCTTCAGGAAGAGGATCGTACCCCTCTTTAATTGGTCCTGTTTGACCTGTTGCTGTCAGTGTTGCCAGCGTTCTGCCATGAAAAGATCCTTCGAGAGTAATAATTTCATAGGCATCCCTTTTCTTAATGGTGCGCATGTATTTTCTGGCCAGCTTGATAGCGGCTTCGTTGGCTTCTGCTCCTGAGTTGCAGAAAAAGACTTTATCCGCGTCACATGTTGCTAGAAGTTTTTCAGCACACTCAACTTGCTCTTCTTGATAGAAAAGGTTGCTGACCATTACTAGTTTGCAAGCTTGTTCAGCCATCAGGGCTGCAAGATCATCACGGCAGTGGCCAAGGTTAGCAACGGATATGCCGGAAAGCAGGTCTATATATTCCCGCCCGTCAAGATCCCATAGTCTGCTGCCTTTAGCTTCAGTTACATTTACCGGATATCTGCCGTAAGTGTTGCAGATGGATTCATTTTGTTTGTTTACAAGAACTTTATGTTTATTCATAACTGTTTCACTTATATTAATTGAAAGGTTATTATTTTTTACCAGTGTGTCCGAATCCGCCACTACCACGTTCAGTAGAAGATAGCTCTTCGCAGGGGATAATTGACGCGTGATAATAGGGCATAAAAACTAATTGTGCTATGCGCTGTCCGCGCTCAATTCGTCGGATTTCTCCAGAGGTATTAAGGAGTGAAACTTTAATTTCTCCGCGGTAGTCAGGGTCAATAACTCCGACCCCTTGACTGACGGTAAGTCCTTCTTTTGTACCAAGTCCGCTTCGTGAGTATATAAAGCCAGCAATTCCATTCACGGTAATTTCAATGGCAATTCCGGTAGGTAAAGCATATTTTTCACCGGGCTTAATTTCAATAAAATCGGTGTCTATGCAGGCTCGCAAATCAATTCCAGCAGAGTTTGGAGTTGAATATTCCATTCCGCTATTTTTAGATAAATCACTAAGGTATTTAACTTTTACGTCAATAAAATGTGTGTTTGAAGTCGTCATACATATAATCCTTTAGAAAAAATTCAGATCACAGATCGTGCTCTTACAAGTTACAAGTGTCAACTTTCTACATAAAATTAAATTAAACTATCTTGAAAAAACTCTTTTAATAGTGCAAATAATAAAAATAGGTGTAAAAATTTTATTTTTTTGGTAGATTAATTTCTGCCCGGCTAAAAATCTATACTAACTAAGGAGAATAAGTATGCAACCGCTTCGCATTTATAGCGTTGTTCCTCGTTTGCCTAAACAGTTGGAAAGACTGTGGGATTTAGCATATAATTTTTTATTTGTTTGGAATAACGATATTTCCAGCATCTTTTCTTCGATTGATCAAAGTTTGTGGCGGGATTGTCAACAAAATCCTGTAGCATTTTTAAACAGTATGCCGCAGAAGCAACTTGAAGAGCTTGCTACGGATGTGTTTTTCACCCAGCGTCTTAATGAAGCTGTTAGGATTCAGAGTAACTATCTCGCTAGAGTAAGTTGCCCTTATAAATTTGAAGGAGCAAAGCAGGGGCAATCTGTTGTTGCCTATTTCAGCCTTGAATACGGTATAGGCTTAAGTTTACCGATTTATTCCGGAGGGCTGGGTATTCTTGCAGGTGATCATCTCAAGTCATCCAGTGATTTAAATATTCCTCTTGTGGGTATCGGATTATGTTATCAGCATGGTTATTTTCGCCAGTATATGACTCAGGATGGATGGCAGCAGGAACGTTATCCAAGTCACGATTTTGAGGAAATGCCGATTAAACCTGTTAAGAACGCGAAGGGCGATGATCTTAAATTTACTGTTAAATTGAAAGGTGAGCCGCTCCATGTAAAAGTTTGGAAAGTATCAGTAGGGCGCGTCACGCTTTATCTTCTTGATACTAATATTTCAGAAAATACTACTCAGTTTAAAGCTATTACAGCCCGTCTTTATGGCGGAGACCTTGAAATGAGGTTGTGGCAGGAAATTCTACTCGGTGTAGGTGGAGTTAAAGCTCTTGCCGCATTAGGTCTTGAACCGAGTGTCATTCATATGAATGAAGGGCATTCTGCTTTTGCCGGGCTTGAGCGCATCAGAGTGTTTATGGCTGATCATGGTATGTCTTTTGAGGCTGCAATGGAGATGGTTGCATCTTCAAGTATCTTCACAACACATACTCCAGTACCAGCAGGAAATGATCGCTTCCCTGCTGAATTGATGCGACCTTATTTTGAATCGTATGCTCAGACAATGGGTCTTGCCTACAAAGTATTTCTCGCTCTGGGCAGGGAAGATCCACGTGATGACAATGAATTGTTTTGTATGACAGTTCTTGCACTTAAGCTGTCTCGTTTTAATAACGGTGTGTCCAAACTGCATGGACATGTTTCGAGAAATATGTGGCAGAAGGTTTGGCCTCAGTATCCTGTTGAAGATGTTCCCATTGGAGCTATTACCAACGGTGTTCATATGCCTACATGGGTTGCTAATGATATTTCACTTCTTTTCGATCGTTATCTTGGCCCAAACTGGCGTGAAGACCCTGATGGCGTCCGTATCTGGAGAGAGGTTGATAATATTCCTGATGCTGAGCTTTGGAGGACACATGAACGGCTCAGAGAGCGGCTTGTAGATTTTGTACGCAAAAGGCTTCGCAAGCAGTTGTTGAATGTTGGTGCACGTAGAAAAGAAATCGAACTTGCAGAAGAAGTGCTTGACCCGAGAGCGTTAACTATTGGATTTGCACGCAGATTTGCAACTTATAAGAGAGCTGGTCTTCTGCTCAGAGATAAAGATAGATTAATCAAACTTATTTCTGATACTAGACATCCTGTACAGTTTATTTTTGCAGGTAAGGCACATCCTCAGGACAACGAAGGCAAGAAGTTGATTCAGGATTTGATTCAGCTTTGCCGCCGTGAAGAATGCCGCATGAGTATGGTTTTTCTTGAAGATTATGATATGAAAATGGCTAATTATCTGGTTCAAGGTTGTGATATTTGGCTGAACACTCCGCGTCGACCGCTTGAAGCTTGTGGAACAAGTGGCATGAAAGCAATGGCTAACGGTGTGTTGCAGTTTAGCACTCCTGACGGGTGGTGGGACGAAGCGTATCAGGAAGACAATAGCCTCGGCTGGGCAATAGGTAGGCGTGAAGACTATAATGATCACGAATATCAGGATTTTGTTGAAAGTCAGACCCTTTATAAGGTGTTGGAAAATGATATAATTCCTGATTTTTATGATCGCGGGCATGGTAGTCTCCCTCGAAGCTGGGTTGCTAAGGTCAAAGCTGCTTTGTGCAAACTAGGCCCTGAGTTCAATGCAAATCGGATGGTTGAAGATTATACTGAAAAAGCTTATTTACCAGCTTTTAATAATTATAAGACAATGTCGAAAGATGACTTCAAGGGAGCTAAGTCATTAGCAGCCTGGAGAGTTGAGCTTATGACGCAGTGGTCAAGTCTTAAAATCAGAAATATTATTTCTGAAGTGCATACGGATATATATGTCCAAGAACCTATTATTGTCAGTGCAGAAGTCTTTCTGAACGGTTTAAATACTGAAGATGTTCAAGTTGAAATATATGCAGGACCGGTCAGTCAGGACAGAGCATTTCTTGGACGTAAAACAATAATAATGACTTCTGAAGAAGATTTAGGGTCTGGATGGTACCTTTATCAGGGCGAAGTTCTTCCAAATGAAGCCGGAAGGTTCGGATATACTGTTAGAATTCTTCCTCATCATGAACTTTTGCTTGATCCGCATTCTCTTGGACTTATACACTGGGCGCAATAAATATGGTGATAATGTGTTGATTAGATCTTATAATGATCATGAAAAACAAAACGGAGCCGTTAAAGGTTCCGTTTTGTTTTTGTGTATCATGGTATGCTTATGTCATCTTTGTGCATTGAACAGTTATGCTTTTGAAGGCAAAGTAAAGTCTGTGATTGACGGAGATACTTTTATTCTTGAAAACAACGAAAGAATCCGACTTGCATCTATTGATGCACCAGAGCTTAGGCTTGAGGGTAAACCTGAGCAGTATTATGCCAAAGAAGCACGCGAAATTTTGGCAAATATGATTTTAAATAAAACTGTAGTCATTGAACCTGTTGAGGCGAAAGATCGTTATGGACGGACTGTGGGATGGATCTATCTGGATAAATTTTTGGTAAATGAGCTGATGATCGCAAACGGTGCTGCTTTTTTTTATTTTCATCCAAATAATAATCCATCGAAACAGGAATTTTTATTACAGACCCAAAAAAAAGCTATGTCGGAAATGAAAGGTTTTTGGCGTAAAATTTTCAGTCTTAAAGATTTCAATATAAAATGGGTTGGAAATATGAGAAGTCGTAGATGTTTTCGTGACGGTAGCAATTTTTCTGTAACTATTATGAGTAGAAATAAGGTGCGATTCAGTAATCTTGGTGAAGCTTTTATGCAGGGCTATACTCCTGCACGGGCCACAATGTTCTGGCCAAATATAACTGAATAAATTTATATGATAGCTTATTTTAAAGTAGAGAAAACGAGGGTGTTTTGCTTTTCCATAAATTGAGTGATGCTTATCCTGAATTCATAATTAGCAGGGATAAGGAATTATGTATTAATTGTGAAATCTGTGTTCGGCAGTGTTCTTATGGAGTTCACTTTCAAGATAAAGCTCGAGGTAATGTACGCCATGACAATAGTAAATGTATCGGTTGTCAGCGCTGCGTACCTTTTTGCCCTACCGGAGCACTGACAGTAAAAAATGATAATTTATTTTTTCCGCAAGTCGGCTCAAATTGTAATCAGTTGAAACAGGATGGTCTTTGTTATTTAGATAAATTATATCTTGATATTTCTTCAGCTGAGAGTGCTATAAAAGATTCTTTTTTGCCTGTTTGTCATTCAATCATAAATCCTTTTTTTCTTAGTTCTAAAACGTCATTTCCAATTAATTCAAATTTATTAACTGCCATGAAAATGGTGTCTGAAAAATTGGGATTAGATTTTGATGTTGCAAGTAAAATGCACATTAAGCCTATCCCCGCAGCTCATAATGTTGCAGATTTAGCTGCCAACGCTGTGAAGAATGGGGCAGATGTGATCACCATTGAAGGGTTTCAGTCGGGGGCAGGTCCTTTTTCTTCCGTGATACCTAATGAAGGTATACCTATTGAATTTGCTGTTGCTGTTGTTGATCAAAGATTAAAAGATGAAGGGCTTCGTAATAAAGTGTCGGTTATAGCAGATGTAAATATTCGGTGCAGTGCTGATGCTGCTAAGTTGATAGCTCTTGGAGCAAATTCTGCATGTCTTGGGTTTGTTGCAATGGTTGCCGTCGGTTGTACCTGCTGCGGTCAGTGTTCTACCGGTAAGTGTGCATGGGGAATTGCAACTACAGATCCAGTACTTTGCAAACGTCAAAATCCGGAAGTTGCCGCAGAAAAAATGGTCAATATTTTTAGCGTATGGAATAGCGAATTTAAGCAGATATTAAACAAAATGGGGATTACTTCTAGTAGTGAATTGTGCGGTAACAAAGACAAACTTAGAGCTGTAGGGCTGTCAGCTACTGTAATGTCAATTTTGGGCGTTAAGCATGCGGGGCAATAGGGAATATTTGTGAAAAGAGTCTACCCAGATAAAGATTACTGCATTGGATGTAAATTGTGTGAACTTGCGTGTCTTACCGCACATTCGGAAGCTAAAGATTTGATCCTTGCCTATACTAAAGAGCGTGTGGCGGGGCTGACTTCTTCGATACAGGTTTTTGAAAGGAACGGAATAAGCGTTGCTCTTAGCTGTAGGCATTGTGATGATCCTGCTTGTGTTACTGTTTGTGATGCTGGTGCGTTATCAAAGAACAATGTCACTGGTATAGTTGAGTATAATGTTGAAAAGTGTGTTGGATGTTGGTCCTGTCTAGTTAGCTGTTCTTACGGGTCAATACAGCGCAACAGCCTTATCAATAAGATTGTTAAATGTGATTTGTGCTCAGGTCGAGCAGAAGGTCCTGCCTGCATTCAGGCGTGTCCGAATCGTGGACTCAAATATTTTGAAAATGATTCAGTTTCAACAACGAAACTGCACGTTGATAAAAAATCTAAAGAAATCTCTGAAAATTATCATACCGAGATAAATAATTTTGATGATTTTATACATATTTCAAAAAATACTAAAAGAGCTGTAGTTCTCGGTGGAAGTGTTTCTGGTTTAAAAGCTGCTGAAAAACTTTTTAATTTGGGGTTTGAAGTTGCTATTGTAGATTCTGAAGAAAGAATTCTTGCTTTGGAGTTTGATAAGAGAGCAGCTGATCTTGTTGTCCGTAGGATTGAAGAAGCGGGGATTCTGCTTAAATGCGGCGTTTCGGTTAATAAGATAATTTGTGATAAGGCCGATCTTGCTAAAGGGGTATTGCTTTCTGATAAGTCTTTTTTGGAAGCGGGAGTGATAGTCGTTACAGAAATGTTTTCGTCAACTTGCGGTCTTCTTTGTGCTAAAATAGCCGAGGTTCATAATTGTTTTGTTGTTTGCGATAATGAGCAAATTATTCCAGTAAAAGATCAATTTGGCATGTCTAGAAATGTATCTATGAATTTATTTGTTTTTTACGGAATGACGTTCGTTGCAATGGGTGAAATAAATTTATCGGAAGACATTCAAAACTATGAAAGTTATATATTTTATGATGAAATTAAGCATAATTACCGCAAGCTTGTTTTTAAAGCCTCAAGGCTTGTAGGTTATATTTTAATTGGTGATATTGATTATGCCGGAGTGTATACGTCATTTATAAAGTTTAAATGCGAACTTGATAGCGTAACTCAAAACAGGTTATGCGATGGTCGTCCGGATATCCTGATGTGGCCAAATGAGTTTTTTTTAAAAGAGTGGACTCCCTTAAAAAGCTAGATAACAAATAGAAAATCCTTTACACCGTAGGGCGAACCACTTAGGCAAGGGCAGTGTTTAATTGTCTGTTAGCTATTTACGTTCGTGGCAATGTCGGTTATCGAGTGTATATTCGGTGTTTTGCTTTATGAAAATTTGTTTTCAGTCCGTGTAATTGTTTGAAAAATAAATACTTTTTATGTATAAATTAGCTGTTTTGCTTATGGGTATATTTTCTGCTAAAAACAGATGTTTCTAATGCCTGAGTGATAGTTATTTTAAAAAAAAGTTTTTTATATTTCGGTAAATCCTGTAAATGGTATCTTCTTGCTAGAAATCAAGAGTTTATCAGGGATTAATTTGAGGAAATCGGTGTGAGCGTGTGTCGCTTTCACCGCCCTTACGGGAACATGGTTGTTCTCGCGTAATAGGCGGATTATTTATCTCGTACACAGTCTTTTCAGGAGGACATGATGTTTTTTGACAAGATCGCACACGCGATGGGTTCTATGGGAGGAGGGCAGGGACAGGCAGGTCCAGCTGGTGCTCTCGGCTCCTTTCTGCCTTTAATTCTTATGTTTGCAATTTTCTATTTCTTGCTTATCAGGCCACAGCAAAAAAAAGCTAAACAGCATAAAGAAATGCTTGCAGGTCTCCAGAAGGGTGATCGTATCCTGACTGGTGGTGGTCTTTATGGTAGAATTGTTGCTGTTAATGGTGATGAACTTACTGTCGAACTTGCTGAAGGTTTTCAGGTTAAAGTTGACAGAGGTTATGTTGCCGGTATGGCCGTTTCTGCTAAGGAAGAAAAAAAAGGTAAATAAACCTTTTTGTAATGCAGCCTTGCAAAGGCAAGTCACCTTGTTCGGTCCTTCCGGCGGTGCTTGCCTTTTTAAGTGTGTTGTAACATTTCCTATTTGAATTTATAAAGGGAGAGGAGATGAACGGGAGTCTTCGTTGGAGAATTGCTCTGACTTTGTTGGTGGTTGTGCTTGGAAGTATTTATCTTCTGCCAACATCACCTGCAGTTCAGAATTCGGCCATGGCTCGTTTCCTGCCGAATGACAAAATCAGTTTAGGCCTTGATCTTAAAGGTGGTATCCATCTTACCCTTGGGGTAGATATGGATAAAGCGTTGGACAATACTTTAGCCCGTATGGGGGACGACCTTAGAGCCGTTGCCAGAGAGAAGGGAATTATTGTTCTACAGCCCGATGTTATCAATGGCGAGAAAATTGAAGCTGTTTTGCTCAAAAAAGAGCAGCAGGAAAAATTGAATTCTTTGGTTAAAAAAGAATTTAATCATTTGAGTGTCGTCAGTGCGGTTACAAAGCCTGACGGGAAAGTTACTTATATCTTTGCTCCAACTTCGGAATATAAGAAGGAGCTAACTAAGCTCACAATGGATCAGGCTATTAAAACTATCCGCAACCGTATTGACCAGTTTGGTGTTGCAGAGCCTGATATCCGCAAGCAGGAAGGCAATCGCATTCAGATTCAGTTGCCCGGTATGCAGGACCCTGAAAGAGCTATCAAGATTATTGGTAAAACAGCTCACTTAGAATTTAAAGTGGTAGATGATTCTGCTGATCTTGAAAAAGCTGCTAAGGGTATTGTTGCTCCAGGTCGTGAAGTAACTGTTATTAAACACAGACTTCCTGACGGATCTTATATCGAAAAGCCTATTGTTTTAAGAAAAGAAGCAATGCTTACCGGTGAATTTATTAATGATGCTCAGACTCGCTTTGACCAGTTCGGAAAACCTTATGTTACTCTCAGCTTTAATGGTAGAGGGGCAAGGATTTTTGAACGCGTTACAGGTGAGAATATTAAGAAAAGAATGGCTATCGTTCTTGACGGTAAAGTCTATTCAGCTCCGACTATTCAGGATCGCATCAGCGGTGGTAAAGCTAGTATTACAGGAAGTTATACAACTGACGAAGCTCATGACCTTGCTATCGTACTTAGAGCCGGATCACTTCCTGCTCCGGTTTCTATTCAGGAGCAAAGAACAGTTGGGCCTTCTCTTGGACAGGAATCTATTGATAAAGGCGTAATGGCCGCTGTCGTAGGTAGTGCTCTTGTTCTGGTATTCATGCTTGTATACTACGGTTTTGCTGGTTTTGTAGCAGATGTAGTGCTTGTTCTTAACGTTCTTTTGATTCTTGCCGGATTAGCTGCTTTTGGAGCTACTCTGACTCTTCCGGGTATCGCGGGTATTATTCTTACCATCGGTATGGCTGTGGATGCGAACGTTATCATATTTGAGCGCATTCGCGAGGAATTAAGAAGAGGGCTTACGGCTAAAGCTGCGATTATCGAAGGATACAGCAGAGCAACCCTTACTATTCTTGATGCTAATATCACAACTGTGATTGCAGCTGTTATTCTGTACCAATTCGGTACCGGACCGATCCGGGGATTTGCAGTAACACTAACTCTTGGTATTATTACCTCGATGTTTACTGCTATTTTCGTCACCCGTATCATGTTCGATATTTACACCTCCAAGCGCGCAGCTGATGCGTCGCTGAGTATTTAGGGAGAGTGAATAAATGGGATTGCAATTAATTAAACCCGATACTCATATTGACTTTATCGGATTCAAAAATAAAGCGTTCTTGTTTTCCGCTATTTTGATTTTGCTTGGAATCGGCTCTTTAATCATGAAGGGTGGACCCAAGTATGGTATCGACTTTGCCGGCGGGATTGTGGTTCAGGTTAAATTTGATAAGCTTGTTGATGTTAAAGATGTTAAGCAAGCTCTCAATGATACTGACCTGCCAGGACTTGTTGTTCAGCGTTTCGGTCATGTTGATGATAATGAAATTCTTATCAGAACTTCTACCTCAAGTGTCGCTTCTGAAATTATTCGTAAAAAAATAACTAAGGATTTTAATGCCAATCTTAAAGGTGTTAATTTTGATATTCAGCGACTTGAAATGGTTGGGCCGAAGGTTGGTGCTGACTTAAGAACCAAGGCGATTGAAGCTCTTTATTTTGCAGTACTTCTTATTGCAATTTATATCTCTGGTCGTTTTGAGCAACGATGGTTTGCAGCAGCTATAATGGCTGGTGGGCTCTTCGGTGGAATCAGTGTGCTCGAGTTGGCAGGGGTTTCGACCTCTTTACTCATCTTTGCAGCGCTTATTATAACTGTTGGCTTATGTTGGTATTTAAAACTTAATTATGCGTTGGGGGCTATTGTCGCCCTTATTCATGACGTGCTTATAACAGTTGGTATATTCTCTTTGCTCGGCAAAGAGTTTGACCTTACGATTATCGCGGCTCTGCTGACGATTATCGGTTATTCATTGAATGATACTATTATCGTTTTTGACCGTATCCGTGAAAATGTTTATGGAAAAATCGGGAAAGATCTTGCTGACACTATTAATATCAGTGTTAACCAGACTCTCAGTAGAACAATCTTGACTTCAGGCACTACCTTGCTTGTAATTATTGCATTGTTTGTTTTGGGGGGTGGGGTTATTCATGATTTTGCTTTAGCAATGTTGATCGGTGTCGGCATCGGGACTTACTCTTCAATCTTTGTTGCAAGTCCAATTCTTATCGGATTTGGTCCTAGTGCGATTGAAAAGGATATTCCAGAAGTTGACGCAGTATAATCGTTAGTTTCTTAGATATTGCTTTTGTATGCGGGGATGGTTGAAAAACCATCCCCGCTTTTTTTTTAATAATATTAAAATTGTATATACTAATTATGTTTTGTTAAAATTGAGTTTTTATACAATATCTTTTAATTATTTATTTTAATTTTATTGTTATAAAATTTAATTAGTATATAATAATGTATTAACTTTTTATTAAATTAAATAAATTATTGTTGTATTGTTTTTAAAATGGTATATTTACTTAATACACCATTATTAAATTTATTATGTTTTTAAAGATATAATAAAAATTGTGTTATGTCTTAAAAGATATAATTTAATTGTTTTGACAACTTTCAATACACATATATAATTATGCTGCTTATTAATGATTTTACTATTATATTTTGTTGAAGGTTGGTTGGAATTAACTTTAATTTAAGGTGGTCATATGCCCAGAATCCTTAGAATCAATACTCGTACTAAAGAATTTATTTTTGAAGAACTTGGCGAATACGCAGGACTTGGCGGTCGCGCACTTACTTCTAGACTTGTAAATAAAGAGGTACCAGCTGATTGCCATCCACTTTCCTCATCAAATAAACTCGTTTTTGCTGCTGGCATTCTCGCTAATACTGGCGCAGCCAACTCCGGGAGACTTTCCTGTGGTGCTAAATCACCGCTTACTGGTGGGATTAAAGAAAGTAACACCGGAGGGCAATTTGCTCAGGTTCTGCCTAGGCTTGATCTGCTGGCAATTGTATTTGAAGACAAACCTGCGCAAGATGCGCTATTTTCAATTATAGAAATTTATGCTGACAAGGTCGTGTTCAAAGATGCCACAGCAATAGTAGGTAAAGATAATTACCCTGCACATGCCGATCTTAAGAAAATTTATGGCGAAAAGGTTGTAACCGCTTTAGCCGGTCCGGCTGGTGAACAATGTCTTGCTGCTTCCACAATTCAATTCTCAGATCCTCATTTAAACCCTGCCAGATCTGCCGGGCGTGGCGGTATGGGAGCAGTGATGGGATCTAAGAAAATTAAAGCTATTGTTCTTGACCCTGCTGTATCTGGACGCGTCACTGCAGTCGATCTTGAAAAATTTAAAGTAGCTCGTAAACGTTGGACAGAAATTCTGATAGGTCACCCTGTAACAGGTGAAGGACTTCCTGCATATGGAACTTCTATCCTTGTTAATATTATTAACGAGGCAGGGGCATTGCCGACAAAGAACTTCCGTACAGGGCGTTTTGACGATGTTGCTGACATTTCTGGCGAGAAAATTGCGGAAATTATTGAATCGCGTAATGGAAAAACTAAAGAAGGCTGTCATACCGGATGTGTTATTCAGTGTTCACAGCGTTACAACGATAAAAATGGCGATTATCTCACGTCAGGATTTGAATATGAAACAGTATGGGGCTTTGGCGCTAACTGTTTAGTTAAAGATATTGATGTTATTGCGACAATGGACCGTGTTTGCGACGAGAAAGGTATCGATACCATCGAAATGGGTTGTACCATGGCAGTAGCAATGGATGGCGGCATTCTGGAGTGGGGTGATGGTGATGCCGCTCTTGCTCTGTTGAAAAAGGTCGGATCTACTGACCCAATGGGACGCATTATCGGAAATGGGACTGTTTTTGCCGGTAAAGCTTTCGGTGTTGATCGTATCCCTACTGTCAAAGGTCAGGCTCTCCCTGCGTACGATCCACGTTCTGTGAAGGGGATAGGCGTTACTTATGCAACAACCCCTATGGGCGGTGACCATACTGCCGGATACGCAGTTGCTACTAATATTCTTAAAATTGGTGGAGATGTTGATCCGCTTTCCAGAGAAGGTCAGATTGAACTGTCCAAAAATCTTCAGATAGCTACTGCATCAATTGATGCTTTAGGCCTGTGTCTATTCGTTGCATTTGCTGTTCTTGATACTGAAGACGCTGTTCAGTGTATCTGTGACTTAGTTGCCGCATCGCACGGTATTGAATTCACAGCTGATGATTTTATTGCTCTTGGAGTTAATACTCTTAAGAACGAGCTTGAATTTAATGCGAACGCCGGATTTACTAAGTTTGATGATCAACTTCCTCGTTTCTTCAGTGAAGAAAACCTTGAACCTCATGATACCATATGGGATTACTCAGTTGAAGAACTTCAGGCTGCGAAAGTCTAAAGCTTATTCGGTTTAACGTATGTAAAAAGCCTCTCAGAGAATTTCTCTGAGAGGCTTTTCTTGTGTTATTTAATGGACGCTAAGTTACATATTTATGTAGTATCTGCGAAGCATTTCATTTGGCAAAGGAGAATCCCAATGGTTAGTTACAACTGCTGTCACATAATAAAGCATAAGGATGAATACACACCCAATAGCAATTGTAGCCCATGGACGTCGTTTGCGGCTCAGGCGGTCGGTCAGAGTTAAACAATCATTTACGGGGCAACTCCCGATGCATTGTGTGCATCCTATGCATTCAGATGAGTTGATAATTGTTTTAGTTTCTACCTGAATTCCACCTGGGCATACTTTTGAGCATTTACCGCATTTTATACACAGATCTTGATTGCGTTTTACAGCAATAGGGGAAAGTTTGGAAATTACACCAAGCAGAGCCCCATAGGGACATAAAAAACGGCACCAGAAATATGGTATAAAAATACATAGTATGACTATTGATGCTATGACTAATGCTGAAACCAATCCAAGATGGGTGAAGAAATGGAGCATTCGTGCTTCACCCGTATAATTAAACGATGAATGAATAAATGAAGATGTTGCTCGAGGTCCCATTTTAAAAAAAACTGCGTTAAGAAAAAAAGCTCCGGCGATATATTTAGGGATTAACAAAACAAATTCAATTTTGCCTGTAACCTTGATTATATGCTTTGTTTTTCGCCCTAGTTTGCTTAGCAGATTGCTTACGAAGCCGATTGGACAAAGGTATCCGCAAAAGCCTTTGCGTAGAAGTAGTGACATAACAAGTACAGCAATAAAGATTGTAAGACCTGCGGGGTGAACTTCGTCGTATATTCCATTGGTTATGAGCTGTTTGAATGAAAGCAGGGCACTAATAGGTAAAAATCCTTCAACTGCACCCGGCTTATTTACAGCAACTGAGGAACTGCCGTTCATAAATTGATAAAAAAGATAAAACCGGTACCCAACAAAGATACAGAATGCAGTCATTACAAACTGGATAGTGTTACGTAATGACGTGGGTGTAATTTTAACCATAGTAAGTAAGTTTAAACTCTTATAAGTGTTTTAAAAATCATTTTGTAGGTCGTTATAGAGATAGTCGCGAAGTGCCTGAACCCATGAACGGGGAGTTATCTTTGTTACTTCGGTGAATTTGGATGTGTCCAGAACTGAATAGGACGGTCTTTCTGCTTTTGTGGGGTAGGAACTTGTTGGTACAGGAGTTATGAGGCAGTTTATACCTGCACAGTTGATGGCTTCTGTGGCAAGTTCACACCAACTGGCTTTTCCTGAATTTACAACGTTAAAAATACCGTTGGCTTCGGCTTTTAGTAGCGCGATCGTGTATTCTGACAGATCTGGAGTGTAGGTTGGTGAACCTGTTTGATCATGAACAATGCTCAAAAAATCTTTTTCACGGGCAATATTAAGTATTTTTTGTACAAAATTTGTTTTGTACGGTCCGAACAGCCAAGCCGTTCTAATTATCAGTATATTTTCGTATTCAATATCTAGGAGCTTATCTTCACCGTCAAGTTTTGTAGTTCCATATACTGATTTAGGATTTGTTTTATCTGTTTCGGTATATGGGGAATCTTTTTTGCCATCAAAAACAAAATCTGTACTGAAATGAATAAGTTTAGCTTGGTGTTTTTTAGCTATTCTACCTAGAATTACCGGAAGAGTTGTATTAAGAAGGTGAGCTTGGTTTTGCTCTTCTTCCGCTTGATCTACCATTGTATACGCAATTGTGTTGAATATGTAATCCGGTTCTTCTCGTTCAAAGAAAGCAGTTGTTGACTGTTCATCTAATGGGTCAAAATCATTTCGCGAAAGCGGGATTACTATAACATTATTTTTGCGTAATGCTTCAGTAAGACTTTGCCCTAAAAGTCCAGTGCTACCACCTAGTATGACGGCTTTTTTGCCTTTTAATTCAATCATTTTCGATCTCCATACCACTCGGCCATAAAGTCTCGGTAAGAACCGCTTTTGACTTCTTCTAGCCATAAAGTATTATCTTGATACCACTTGATTGTTTTACGGATACCTTCAGTAAAAGTAACGCTTGGACTGAATCCAAGTTCATTTTGAGCCATGGTGAAATCCATAGCATACCGTTGGTCATGTCCTGGTCTGTCCTTAACAAAAGTAATTAGCGATTCATCTTTTCCAAGTATGGTTAAAAGTTCGCGCACCAGTTCAAGGTTTGTTTTTTCAGCCGCTCCGCCGAAATTGTATGCCCGACCAGGGTGGCCGTTAAGTAGTGTCAACTCAACTCCTGTACAGTGATCATCCACATAAATCCAGTCGCGAATGTTAGTTCCATCTCCGTAAATAGGGAGCTGTTCGCCTGCAGATATTTTTATAAACATTAGCGGGATTAGTTTCTCAGGAAATTGATATGGTCCGTAATTGTTCGAGCATCGAGTTATGGAGATGGGAAAATTATAAGTTTCAAAGTAAGCGCGGGCCATAAGGTCGGCACCTGCTTTAGATGCTGAATAGGGACTATTCGGGGTGAGTGGGGTCATCTCTGTGAAAGCAGGATCATTTTTGCTAAGAGTCCCGTATACTTCATCGGTTGAGACGTGGACAAATTTTTCTATGCCGGCCTGACGGGCGCATTCCATAAGATTTTGCGCACCTTGGATATTGGTTGTTAAAAATGGGGCCGGATCGTTTATAGATCTATCCACATGTGATTCAGCAGCGAAGTTTACTACAGCTTCAATTTTATACTCTTCAATAAGATTTGCGACAAATTGTTTATCACAGATATCACCATGGACGAAGTGGTAATCGGTATCGATGTTATTTTCAATAGCAAGTAGATTCTTTCTGTTTCCGGCATAGGTTAGCTTATCCAGATTGATAATCTTCCAGTCCGGATGGCGCTCCTGCATCAGGTATAAAAAATTGGTTCCGATAAAACCGCATCCGCCAGTAACAAGAAGTCTCATAAATTCTCCGTCATGATAATATTTTTAAAAACAACAATATATCTCTTGCAGTCTTCTTATGCAAGAAGCAAAGATTTATAGAAAAAGGTACAAAGAGTGTATATTGGATTAATAATTCTTAAATCTGGATGTTGTTTTAAACGAACTCATTGATGTTTAATCAAACAGTGCATCATCATTTAAACTTGCAAGAGCTTGATATAAAATAATTCCGGCTGAAGTTGAAAGGTTTAAACTTCTAATTTTCTTGGTTGTAGGGATATTTACTGCGTGTGTAATATCTTTAAACATCCATTCTGGCAGTCCACGTGTTTCAGGGCCTAATACGAGGTGGTCGCCAGGTTTAAACTCAAATTTGAATAAAGATGTTCCACGCTTTGCACTTGTTGTCACGAGTCGTCCAACTTCGACATTTTCCATGAAATCCTGCCAATTTTTCCATACAGAAAGTTTAACATTCGGCCAGTAATCGAGGCCTGCACGTTTTAAATGCTTATCTGATATAGAAAATCCAAGAGGTTCAATGAGGTGAAGTTTTGTATCTGTGCCTGCGCAAAGCCTGGCTATATTGCCGGTGTTGGGTGGAATTTCAGGTTCAAAAAGAACAATACTGAAAGGGTTCATAAAACGTTTCCTCCTTTCTGGAAAGGAATCGTTATCAAGAGAAGCAGGGAAGGGCAATATATGATTGCAAGATAATTAAAATAACAGTTAGATGGGCAGTAGGTATAAGATTTAAAAAAAAATGTCCGAAATAATCGCGGGAGGCAGGTGGAAACGCTTTTGTATAGTTTTATTCTTAAGCTGTTCGATTCCACCGAAGTCTGCACTCGCATATTATCCAGAACATTTTCTTTTACAGTTAGCTGTGTGAAGGAAGACTCTTGTTTTACTGGCGTTAGCCTTATTTGTATGTTTTTTTAATCTTCGCTTATTTGTCAGCTGTGCTGTTTATATATTAGCATGCAGTAAGTGTGCCGAATTTGTGATTACTCTTATAAACGATGAAAATACATAGACTTCAGTATTTGCTTGGTTTGCTAACTATAAATAAAGAGGAAAGAAGCGCCGGAAAAGTGACTTTAATCTTTTTAAGCGCTTAAGTTTTTAGGGACGCTCCATAAAAATTTATCGCAGAAATTTTCAGGGATAATTTTAGTTATCTGTACAAGAATAGCGACAACTACAATTGAAAATATTAATCTACCCCAGAATAATCCGGAAACATGTCCGCCAATCATTAGAAGAAGAAATGTATCTTCAATAAGGCTGTGACATAATCCCATTAAGGTTAAGGAATAAAAAACATCTTTTTTATCAATGTTGCCGGATTTAGTTTCATGGATAATTAAGCCTCCACCATACGAAAGTCCCATAGTAAGGCCTACAACCGTAAGCGCAGAAGCTTTTGGGCCAATCCCCATGAGCCGTAGTAGCGGGCGAAGCAAAAAGTCGGCAGCGGAGAGGATTCGAAGCTTGGAGAGTATTTTCATTAGTGTCAGTAATGTTGTAATAATACAGAAAATTGAAATTAAATTTTTAATTTCTCCTAAGGCCCACATCAGTATCGTTTTATGGACGGCAGAAGAGTCAGGAGTTAAAATGATGTGAGCAGGGCCTTGTAACAGATCGAAATATCCGTAAATAGAATTAAGTATCATCCCGATGGTTAACGCACCGACAAACCTTATGATTGCTTGAAAAATTAATCTCGGACCTGAACTTTGTACGACTCTAAGCTCTACAGGCATTGCGTGTGCGACTAGAATCATTGTGCCGAGTATGGTGGTCTGTGCCGCTGAAAGTGGAGAGTCTTTGGCAAGGCTGAGGAATACTACAAGGCCGCTGTAAATGTTATTTATCATTGCTGTTGCCCACACAAGTCCCATTTCACCGGGAAGACCAACCAGCTTCATTATAGGTGAAAGCGGCGTGGCAAGGTAGCCAATAAGGTTCATTTCTTGAAGAATTTTAACAGCAATAACAATTGGAATCATTATTTTAAAAAGACTAAGTGAGACATTTACAGAATTTTTTAAAATATCATAACATTCCGTAATAATAGAGTATGTTTTGCTCATATAATGGCTGTGATAAGTGGTGTGATCGTAGGAATTAAAAAAAACAGCCGGGTATACTCTAAGAATATATCCGGCTGGATTTTAAAAAAACTAAGATAAAAGTTGTTGTTTTAACCCTTCCACCGCTTCATTTTCTGAATCATAGATGGAAAAGATTTTGTGTAGCGCAGCTATATCAATGATTTTCTTGACTCGATCACTCAGGTTAAACATTGCTATAGTGCCTTTTTCTTTCATGAGTTTATTGCGCAAGGTAATAAGTGTTCCTATTCCCATGCTGTCCATGAAGTCTACACTGCCCATATCAAGTGCGAGGTTTAATTTTTTCTCATCAAAAAGAGGCGCAATCTGACGTTGAAAATCATGGCTAACGACATGGTTAAGTTCTGGCGCATCAAGTTTCACAATTGTTATTTCATCTGCATCTTTGAATTTAAGTTCCATTTTTATTCCTTCTGATTATGTGGTTCTAATAAAAGGATCACGTGTAGAAAGCTACACCGCCTTTTAAAATCTAGCAAGTCGGAGTTTTAGCGGGAAAAATTATTTGGAAAGATGTTCCAATTGTTTTATCAATTATCATTTTTCCGCATAGCTGTTCTGATAGCGTTTCGACTAAAGTTATGCCGAGTGTTTTTGTGCTTCCGATTTCAAAATTGTCCGGCAATCCGATTCCATCGTCAGAAACTGTCAAAGCTATGTCATTTCCTTTGCGTAACATAGACACAAAAAGATTTCCTTGTTTTTTGTCCGGAAAGGCGTGTTTGAGTGAATTAGAGAGAAGCTCGTTTATTATTAATCCGCACGGAACTGCGGAATCAATACCGAGTTTAATGTCATTGATCTCGAATGAGGTATGTATGCTGTTATCAATAGAATATGATCTAAGCAGAAAATTCATAAGTGTTTGTGCGTATTCTTTCATATCGATTTGCGAGAGATCGTCGGAGCGGTAAAGTCTTTCATGTAGCATGGACATTGACCGGACTCTGTGTTGACATTCTCTCAACATATTTTTTGACTTAACATCTTCAGTGTAGCCGCTTTGGAGGCTGAGCAGGCTGGAAATAACCTGCAGGTTATTTTTAACGCGATGATGAATCTCTTTTAGCATAACTTCTTTTTCAGTAAGTGATTCTCGAACTAATTGTTCAGAAGCCTTACGTGCAGTAATTTCTTCTGATAGGATTATATTGGTTCGCTGAAGTTCTTCTGTGCGTTCTCTTATTTTTATCTCTAATTCTTTTTTGTAACGCTCATTTTCAACAAGAAGTCTGGCTCGTTCAAGGGTTCTTACAATTGAGGATTCAAGCTCTGTTAAGTCAATAATAGGTTTCGGAATATAATCCCATGCTCCAAGTCTTATTGTTGCAATGACGTCTTCAAATGAACCGGTTCCTGAAACTACAATAACGGGTGTTAGCGGGGCTTCCTGACCGATAGTTTTAAGAACAGAAAGACCGTCTATTTCTGGCATTCTTAAATCAAGAAGAACTACGTCAGGAGATTTTTTATGAAAAACATCAAGTCCTTCTAGTCCGTTTGTGGCTTGTAATACAACGTAGCCACTATCTTCAAGATAGTGGGCAATCGAGAGTCTGGCCCCTTCATCATCATCAATTGTTAATATCCGTGGAGAGTTATGCATTAGTTGTTTTTTCCATTTAGAGTTGATGATTTTTTCATAAATACAATCTATGGAACTGTTAGGAAAGAGATTTGACCATAATTGGGATGAAATATTAAAATTAATGATATCATAGTTTAGTAATTTGAGTTTGCTTATATTTTTATATTTTTTTATTATATATAAAGTATAAAAAGCTCAGCGTAAACTAGAACCACTGATTTGGAGGTTCTCAAAATTGGATTCTGTTAGGATTCTTCTTATTTGCATGCCGGGACAAAGCCGTGAAGCTTACATTAAGGCTCTTGAAGCTCTTAATGTTGAGTATGACGTTATTGATAATTTTAGTGACATCCTTAAAAAATTCAATAAAATTAAATATAATGGGTTTCTTTTCGATGTTGCAACAGTTGTACGGGCAAAGGGTAAGGATAAAGCTGAGGCAAATCTTTTTATTGAAAGATTTCCGGTTTTAAGAGTTACCTATCGGGCATCTGATAATAGTATCCGTGGCATTCCTGTCGGAATTTTTTCAGGTGGAAGTAAAGAGCTGGATGATTTTGTAATAACGGTTTGTTCAAATTTTTCAGCACGATCATTGCGCGGTAGTAGAATTTCTTCTAGAGTTTTGAATGTGCTGCTTCGTAAGGAATACAGTTCAGGTTATATAGGAATTGAGAAGAGTGTCACGTTTAAAATTTCAGAAGAAGGGGGATTCTTTTTTTCTGTTAGCAAGTGGGATGAAGGTGATCCTCTTTCCGTTGTTATAAAGGAACTGGCTGATAGAACTCCAATTTTGTCAATTGTCAGAAATGTTCAACTTTGGGGATATACGGATAAGTTGCCAGGTATCGAAGTAAGATTCTTGAACCTAACAGAAGCTCAAGCAGATCAGATAGAAGAATTAATGTAAATTAAAAGGTAATAATATGAGTGACTTGAAAATAGATAAGAATTTTGAAAGATGGCTGGAATGTATGGCTCGCGGAATACTTGTTGGGGGATCACTCGGCGCAATTGCCGGTTGGTTTTTTATGGATTTTCAGCGTGCTTTATTACTTGGAATGCTGATTGGTTGTCTTGCCGGGGTGACAATGAAAAATGTTAAGGATAGCAAAGATTCTGATTCAAAGTAGAGATAATTTGTGGTTTATGTAATCAAAATCAAAAGCCGCCCAGTTGAAAGTTGGGCGGCTTTTGATTTATTATCAATTTTAATTACTTATAGAATTTGACTCAAGAATGCTTTTGTTCTCTCTGATTCCGGATTGGTAAAAAAATGATCAGGAGTGCCTTTTTCTATAATCATTCCATGGTCCATAAAAACAACTTCATCAGCTACTTCTTTGGCAAATCCCATTTCATGAGTTACCACAACCATTGTCATGCCTTCTTTAGCAACCGTTTTCATTACATCAAGAACTTCACCGATCATTTCCGGGTCAAGAGCTGAGGTTGGTTCGTCAAAAAGAAGAATTTTTGGGTCCATTGCAAGTGAGCGTGCTATGGCCACACGTTGTTGCTGACCGCCGGAAAGCTGTGTGGGATAGACTTCTGCTTTATCATGAATTCCTACCTTCTTAAGGAGGTGCATAGCTTTTTCTATTGCTTCACCCTTAGAACGGTTGCGTACAACTGTTTGAGCAATGGTCAGGTTCTCAAGTACTGTTTTATGTGGAAATAAGTTAAATGATTGAAAAACCATACCAACTTCTTCTCTAATCTTATTAATATTTGTCTTTGGTGATAGAATATCTACTCCGTCAATAAAGATATGACCGGAGTCTGCGTATTCAAGTCTGTTAAGGCACCTTAAAAAAGTACTTTTTCCAGACCCTGAAGGACCGATTACGACTACAACTTCGCCTTGTTTGACTGTATGCGAAACATTAGAAAGTGCTTGTACTTCATGTGTTACATAGAAAGTTTTGTATATATTTTGTACTTCTATCATTATCTCTGTACCATTCTTTTTTCAAGATATTGCACGAACATGGAGAAAGCAAAAGTGAGAATGAGGTAAAGCACAGCGCATAGAAACCATAGTTCAAACGGTTGCAAACTGCTGGAGACTGCTTCTCTAGTTGCTTTAGTTAGGTCTCTTACTGCAATTATTCCAAGTAGCGATGAATCTTTAATCATACTTATAAACTGTCCTGCAAGCGGAGGAAGTATTCTTCTGAACGCTTGTGGAAGTATAATGTGTCTCATCGCGTAATATTTAGACATACCTAAAGAACGTGCTGCTTCCATTTGACCGCGACTGACAGATTGAATACCAGCGCGAACTATTTCTGCAACATATGCCCCTGCAAAAATTGCAAGAGAGGCGATTCCAAACCATATGGATGGTATTTGTGCTATATCATACTTACCTAGCAAGCTATTAATAAGAGTTCCGAGTACAAAGTACCAAATAAAAATTTGGACTAGAAGAGGGGAGCCTCGAATTAGTTCAATGTAAGTAATAGCCGACATTTTAAGTGCAGGATTTGATGAAATCCTTGCCAATCCTGTGAATAACCCAAGTGCAATACCGAAGACTATGGAAATAGCACTTACTTTTAAAGTAACTAGTAAGCCCTTTAAAAGAATCCCCATCTTCCATTCTTTTTCAATGCCAAGTGTGTCTCCTGTAAATATGGAATCTCCTTGATATACAATAAGAGTGTCACTCGGTACTTCATATTGCACAGAATTGTTATCTTCACCTTTTATTATAACAAGCGAGTTGGGGCCATTTTTTTTAATTGAGGATATCTGTCCGTCTAGACTGCTCGTTATATCCAGCTCATCTTGAAAGTAAAAGTAGTTTGGAATGCGTTCCCAGCGCCATACATAATCAACTTGCTGAGTTGTCCAATAAAGTCCCGCTATAGTCCCGATAAGGGCAATATAAAAAAACGATTTCCAAAACAGGATGTAGTTACGCCCTTTGCCGGGAGTTCTTAAAGAATGTCCACTCATAGTATATTAAGCCGATTTTATGAAAAAGGTTATGTTTAAAATAAAAAAAAACAGGGGGGATATCCCCCCCCTGTTTTTTAGGTACTTGCAAGTTTATTGCATGTTTTTACGCCAAGTAGTGCTTTTGAACCATTTATTATAGAGTTTGTCATAACGACCATCATTTTTGATCTGACGGAGGAAGTTATTAAGGAAGTTGAGAAAGTCAGGATCACCTTTACAGATTCCCCATGCAATAGGTTCGTAGGTGAAAGGTTTATTTATGAAGAAAAGTTTGCCCTTACCTTGTTCCGCCATGAAGATTGAGTTGAAAGGAAGGTCATAAACCATTGCAGAGGCTTTCCCATTGAGCACTTCAAGAGCTGCATCTGTTTCTGTTTCGAATGATTTGTAATTTGCTTTAGGGAGAAGGCGTTTAGCTGCCTGTTCACCTGTTGTTCCGAGTTTTGAAACAAGTGTGTACTCAGGACTATTAAGATCTTTGTAAGATTTAATTTTTCCTTCAAGCTTTTTGTTTACAATGACAGTCTGTCCTACAACGATGAGCGGATCTGCAAAATTAATCTGGAGATTGCGTTTTGAGTTAACTGTCATTCCTGCTGTGATAATATCAATTTTGTCAGTCAGAAGAGCTGGAATGATACCATCAAAAGCCATATTGACAGGAACAAATTTTACACCCATCGCTTTTGCCATTTCACGGGCTATGTCAATTTCAAATCCAATGAATCTACCATTTTTATCGGTCATTTCAAAAGGAAGGTATCCTGAATCTATTCCACAACGCAGTTCCCCTCTTTTCATAATAGAGTTGAGGGTGGACTTTTGTGCAAGATCAATGTCAGATGCGTGAGCGCTAAGTGCAAATCCAAGTGTGAGTATCAGTGTAAAAAGTAAACAAACTTTTTTCATGTTTTTCCTCTTATTATAGTTATTGAGTTAGGTAAGATTACGAATACATATTCAGGTATATCAGTTGATCAACCGTATTTTCCTTCAGTAAGAACTTCTTTGATAATCATCTCAACCTTGCAATAAGGACAAGTCGGCATAGATTCTTTTGGGAAATAAACAATGCATGTTTCCCTGCATTTGGGACAAACAACCTCAACAGCTTCCTGTCTAACTTCTCTAGCCTTTTTTTTCATGATATTGCCCCTTAAAAAATAATCAGACAATTTACCCTTTTTATGAGATAAACTCAACAATTGATTCCATGTATTACGCAAAAAGCAAATAAACAAACTTGTTCATGGTGGTTGTATTGACATGGGGTTTAATTTATATAATTTTCATGTTTGTAAATTATTGTGTTTTTTTAACAATTTTTTGGAGGGGATAAGATGTTAAAGAAGATTGTCGTGATTTTGATGTTAGCTATGCTTGTAGGATTTTCTGCCGAAGCTGATATGCACACTAATAGTGAAGGAAAGCCAGTTATTACAGTTGCATCTGATTGCACGTGGCCTCCTATGGAATTTATCAATTCAGATAAGCAGATTGTTGGTTTTTCTGTTGATTTAATGAAAGCTGCGGCCAAAGCGGGCGGGTATGTTGTTGATATCAAAAATGTAGCTTGGGATGGTATTTTTGCAGGTCTTGCTTCTGGAAAGTATGATTGCATATGTTCTTCCGTTTCCATTAATGACGCACGTAAGAAAGCTATGGATTTTTCAACACCATATTTTGAAGTTCAGCAATCTGTTGTAACGAATAAAGATTCAAAAGCTAAAACTTTGGCTGATTTTAACGGCAAGAATGTTGGAGCGCAGATTGGTACTACAGGATATTTTGCGATAAAAAAAGTAGATGGAATTGTTGCTAAATCCTACGATGAAGTTGGTCTCGCAATGGAAGATTTATATAATGGCCGTATTTCTGCTGTTGTGTGTGACGATCCTATCGCTGCTGATTTTGCTTTGCAGCAGGAAGAATATGCACAAAGACTTAAGATAGCTTTTGTTGTCAAAAGTGACACTCCTGAATATCTTGGTGTAGCATTTCAGAAAGGTAACAAAGAAGCACTAGACCTGATTAATAAGGGCTTAGCAGCAGTTGTTAAAGATGGCACATATGACAAGATTAAAGCAAAATGGTTCGGATCTAACTAAAAGGCAAACCATTAGGCTTGAAAATTAAAAGTTAAGCCGGGGTCGGAAATGCTTAAACCGATTCCGGCTTTTACTGTAGCCGGGTAAAAGAATATGAAAAACAAACAAGTCAAAATTGAAGTCACGGATGGTGCCAGTATACCAGGGCAACATGATAAAGGACTGCTGAACGCATGGTGGGTATCATTTATAGGTGCTATCTCTGTTATCCTTTTTCTTGTAATAACAAAACCTGATCCATATAAAGATATCATTCTATTTGTTCCTGATGGCATTCTTGTTACATTTCAGGTAACTATTTTTTCAATTATGGGTGCTTTGGTAATAGGTTTATTTACCGGTCTTGGTAGAATTTCAAAGAACTCTTTTTTCAATCTCATTGCGTCAACCTATGTTGAAGTTGTAAGAGGTATTCCTCTTCTCGTTCAACTTTTTTATATCTACTACGCGCTGGGACGCATTCTTCAGGTTCCGGATATGTTTTCTGCTGTGATCGCTATGAGTGTTTGCTACGGTGCGTATATGGGCGAAATTTTTCGCGCAGGAATTGAGTCAGTTGATAACGGGCAAACTGAAGCGGCTAGATCACTTGGATTTGATAAAAATCAAACAATGTTTATGGTTATTCTCCCGCAAGCTTGGAGAACAATTTTGCCTCCGGTTGGTAATGAATTTATTGCATTGCTCAAAGACTCTTCACTTGTTTCAATTTTGGCGGTAGCAGATATTTTAAGACGTGGCCGTGAATTTGCTGCCTCAAGTTTTCAGTACTTTGAGACTTATACGATGATTGCACTTTTATATCTTGTTATTACTCTGATCCTTTCAAAAGCCGTTAGTCATATGGAAGAGAGGTTGACCCAGTATGACCGTTAAACCAATTATCGAAATAAAAAATGTTTATAAGTTCTTCGGTGATCTTGCTGCTCTTAGTGATGTTTCACTTGAAATCAAGCCTGGTGAAAAAGTTGTAATTATCGGGCCTTCAGGTTCTGGTAAAAGTACTCTTTTACGTTCAATAAACCGACTTGAAGAAATTAGTCGTGGATCTATTGTTGTAGATGGATTAGATATTCATGATCCTGAAAATAATATCAACAGCATCCGTCAGGAACTTGGAATGGTTTTCCAGTCTTTTAACCTTTTTCCGCATAAAACAGTTCTTGAAAATCTGATAATGGCCCCAGTTAAGCTGAAAGGTCTTGATACGGAAGAAGCTAAGGCTATTGCGGTTGATTTGTTGGAAAAAGTCGGAATTAATGAAAAAGCAGATGTTTATCCTTCAAAGCTGTCCGGAGGACAGCAACAGAGAGTTGCTATAGCCCGAGCGTTGGCTATGAACCCTAAAATAATGCTATTCGATGAACCAACCTCGGCACTTGATCCTGAGATGATAGGTGAGGTTCTTGATGTTATGAAAAATCTTGCCATTGAAGGGATGACTATGGTTGTAGTTACTCATGAAATGGGGTTTGCCAGAGAAGTGGCTGATAGAATAGTTTTTATGGAAGAAGGGCGCATTATAGCATGCGCTCCTCCTCAGGAGTTTTTTAACGGAACTGATCATCCGCGTTTGAAGCAATTTCTCAGTCAAATACTTTAAAGATGTTGACTTCATATTTGATATAATATGAATATTTTTTGACCGGTACTGATTTTTCAGGACCGGTTTTTTATTTGAAATTGGTATTTATGAATTTGCGTAAAATTTATAATGTTTGTATCTTAGATTTCTATTCAAGTAAGTTAGTCGGCAAATGGAGTGTTAATGATTTCCGGAAAAAAAATTCTTGTTGTTGATGACGAAAGAATCGTAAGTCTTGATATTCAGGCGACTTTAAAGCGTCTCGGATACGTATTTTCCGGGGATGCTGTGTCAGGGCTGGAAGCTATATCTAAAGTAGAAAAGTTAAAACCAGACCTTGTTTTGATGGATATCAAGCTTAGCGGTAAAATGGACGGAGTTGAGGCTGCAAATATAATTATTAAAACTTATGATATCCCTATTATTTTTCTTACAGCATACTCTGACGATATTACCATTAACCGAGCTAAACTTTCCGAACCATATGGCTATCTTTTAAAACCGTTTGAAGAGAGAGATCTTCGGTCAGCTATTGAGATTGCTTTATATAAGCATGGAATGGAACAGGAAGCGAAACGGGCTCTTCATAATGCTGAAGCTGCTAATGAAGCAAAAAGCTCCTTTTTAGCAACAATGAGCCATGAACTTAGAACTCCTATGAATGGTATTCTTGGGCTTAGTGATATTCTGCTCGGTACAAATGTTGATTCTGAGCAGAAGGAGTATATTGAGCTAATTAAAGGCTCTGCAACATCTCTCCTAAATGTTTTAAATGAACTTCTGGACTATTCAAAGATTGAAAGCCGTATTTTGGAATTAAGAGAAGGATATTTTAATTTACGAGAAATATTAGCCGGAGTAGCTAATACACATATAGCGTCAGCTGTGAAAAAAAATCTTTGCTTGGAATGCTTTGTTCACCCTGATGTTCCTTATGGATTAAAGGGAGATTCCGGAAGGCTTATCCAAATTTTGAATAATCTTGTCAGTAATGCAATAAAATATACTGATTGTGGCGGATTGCTTATTGAGGTTATGCCGGACAGCATTGAAGATGAACCTTATCCCGCTGGATTTGTAAGATTGCTTTTTGCTGTCACTGACACAGGTCAGGGTATTTCTAGCGAAAAGGCAGACTGTATTTTTAACAGTTTTACTCAGCTTGAAGATTATATGACGCGTAAGCATGGCGGAATAGGACTTGGCTTAACTATTTCATATAATTTAGTGAATATGCTCCAAGGTACAATGTGGTTAGAAACAGTGCCGTTTTCTGGTAGCAGTTTTCTTTTTACAGCAATATTTAAAATTCCGGAAACAGGGGCTCAGTTAGCTTATGAACCTGATTATGTTATAGCGCCTTCTAACGATACTAAAAAGATCTTGTTTGTGGATGATAATGCAATCACCAGACGAGTCGTTTCTTCTTTTTTAGAAAATACTGATTGTAAACTTGATACCGCTGAAAACGGAAGAGAAGCGATTGAGCTTTTAATGTCTAAAAAATTTGATATGATTATTATGGATGTTCAAATGCCCGTGATGGATGGATTTGAAACAACTAAATTAATCAGATCAGGGTCGATTGATAATATTGATCCTGATATACCAATTTTAGCACTGACGGCTCATGCCAAGATGGGCGATAAGACGAAATGTTTACAGGCAGGAATGAATGGATATCTTTCAAAACCTGTTCGTTCATTAAGATTATTGGAGGGCATTGCTTCCATTTTTAATATGACAGTTGATAAATCTAATTGCGCGACTGAATTAATTGATTGTGATGACGGTCCATCGTATTTAGATGTTAAAGATACTATCAACCGTTTTGAAGGTGACGCTTCACTTGTAAGAGATGTTTTCAGTCATTTTTTAAAAATTGTTCCGGGCCATATGGAAAGTATAGTTAACTCTGCGGCGGATTCTGATTTTGAAGTAGTTATTAATGGCGTGATGATATTGCGTGAAATGGCTCTGGATGTAGGAGCCGGAAAGATTTGTCAGCTCGCGCGCGATATAGAAAATATTGATCCTAATGGACCTCTTGATAGCCTTTCAAGCATGGTCGTCCGTTTGAAACGTGAATTAGATACAACTCTTAACATCATGTCTGATTATGTCTTAAAATCGGACTTAATTTAATTTGTCTGTTTAGAAAAGACTTTTATAACTACCTGTAAGTTTTAATTATTATAAGGTTTTTTTATGGCTCCTTTAGGGAAATTAGCTCCGAAATCTCCAATTATTTACACCTTGTTTCTAGTTTTCCTTTTAGCAACAGCAATTGCTTTGGGGTATTCGGTTGCAAAACCTTTTTTAAATACAATTATCATTTCGATTATTCTTTCTGGGCTTTTTTATCCTTTGAGTCAGCGAATTTGCAAATTGCTGAAAGGGCACTCTGCTTTAGCCTCATTCTTGACTGTGTGTATTATTGTTTTTGCCATCATAATACCAGCTCTAATTCTATTTCTAGGCTTGATTGGGCAGGGTGTAGATTCTATTTCAGAGATAAATAGTTGGCTGAAGCATGCTGATATCTCGAAAATCATGAATACACATAAACTTGATGTTTACTTAAACTGGATAGAAGATAAGATCCCTTTTCTTGAATTAGATTCGAATGATATAAAAGCAAAAGGTATAGAATATTCCAAGATTTTCGGGCAGTCTATGCTTACCTCCGGGACTTGGCTGGCTGGAAATATGGCAGGGCTTATCGCTCAATTCTTTATAATGACTTTTCTAGTATTCTCTTTTTTAAAAGACGGGATCAGATTTATTGCCAGAATTAAATACCTTTCACCATTACGTGCTGAACAGGAAGATTTTATATTTACAAGTCTGCGTAAAGTTTCAAAATCAGTTCTTGTAGGCAGTTTATGTATTGCGGTTCTTCAAGGTCTTGTCGGCGGTATAGGTCTAGCTATCGCTCATATACCTGCATTATTTTGGGGTGCTATGATGGGGTTTACATCACTTATTCCTGTCCTTGGTACGGGTATAATATGGGTTCCGGCAACTTTATATCTTCTATTGATTGGTAAGATTCATATGGCCATTTTTCTTGGGCTCTGGTGCGGAATATTAGTTACTGGAATCGATACTATTTTACGCCCGATTATTGTAAGGGATTCTTCCAGTGTTTCAACAATTTATGTTTTTCTTTCAATTCTTGGCGGGATCAACGCTTTCGGCGCTTTAGGTATACTTTACGGCCCTATGATATTAACTTTTTTGATGGTTATGCTGGATATTTACGGACTTGAATTTCAAGATATCTTAAAGAATAAAAAATAATGAACGAGTTTTTTTGTTAATTTTAGCTTATTTATTAGAAGGTTGTAATGTAAAAAAGGTTCACCATTTTAATTAAAGGGTGAAATTTCATTGCCAGAGGTAATGTCTTTCATTTTTAAGAATTCAGATTTAATTATTTAAAAAATTTTAATGAATGCTTTAACTTTTTGTTTATAGTTTTAGTAGATTCTCCCATTAGGTCACTTTTATTTTTCTAATCTTCTTTAAATAACGAATCATGTCGGGAGCAAATTTAAAATGCGGGTTTATTTGTCTTATAGTACTTCAAAATTGGCTATTGTCTCTATATTGTTTTTTTTTCTGTTTGCAGGGTGTGTATCAAAAGATATTCATCCTGATGCCGTTAAAGGTCTTTTTCAAGTTGATGAAACTCACTTAAATTCAATCCTCAGCCGTTTAAATTCACCAAATGGCGAAAAACAGTCATGGGTGGATCTTGAGGCTGGAATTAAAGAAAATATTAAGTATCTTTCTAAAAAACAGGGTGATGAAGTTGCTGTAAAATATGGCAACATGGAAATTACTTGGGGGATGCTTGCTCGTACTAATGAAGAGTTGTTAGAAATATTACCTGAGCTTGATGTTTATCCAGACCTTTTAAAAGATAAATTTGTCTGGTTTGCTTTATCGCCTCGTACTTTATTGACCGGCTACTATGAGCCATATCTTGAAGCTTCACTAACTCCGGACCCAGCTTATCCATATCCATTATACAGTGTTCCTACTGATCTTAAAGCTTTGGATCTTGGTAAATTCCATTATCGCTGGAAAGGGGAACAGTTAATTTATAAAATTGAAGATGGGGCTGTTGTGCCATACGATGACCGTAAGGCCATTGATTTTGAAGGTACATTAAAGAATAAAGGATTCGAAGTCGCTTGGGCTAAGAGCCTTGTTGATGTGTTTGTCCTGCAAATTCAAGGTTCTGGAAGACTATTGCTGGCAGACGGCAGTGTGAAGCATATTCTTTATGCTGGAAAAAATGGACAAAAGTATGTGTCATTAGGTAAAATTCTAATTAAAAGAGGTCTTATGCCTAAAGAAGGAATGAGTATGCAGGGCATACGCAAATTTCTGAAGGATAACCCTGATCTTGTTGAAGAGTTGCTCACTACTAATCCAAGTTATGTCTTTTTCAGATTGGATGATTCCGGTCCATATGGAGCTATGAATGCTCCTCTTACTTCTATGGCAAGTGTGGCTGTGGACAGCAAAGTTCTGCCTCTTGGATCTATGGCGCTACTAACAACAAAGCTTCCACAAGAAGGTGTGGAGAGTAAGAAAACGTTTACGAAAATGGTTATGGCGCAAGACAGAGGTGGGGCTATTAAAGGAACTAGAGTTGATTTATTTTGCGGGTCTGGTGCTGAAGCTGAATTTTTAGCAGGGCATTTGAAGTCATGGTCGCATATTTATCTTCCCATCAGCAGAGAGGCTCTTAATCAGTATTTCCAAAAAAAATCTGACGAGTGTAAGAAATAGTTTACGTAATGATAAAATTTAAAATTACCTATATTTTTCATAATTGTTTTGTTCTTGATATTGGGGCCTTGAGTATAGTTTTTGATATTCCGGCACAGAGGTTCCGGATGCGTAGGACTCTGTCTGCATTAGAAGATGCTATTCGCGGACGCGATGTTATTGTTTTTTTTTCTCACAGCCATTTGGATCATTTTGCTCCGGATTATATGGATGTGTGTGATTGTGCTAAATCTGTGATGGCTGTTCTGGCGGATGATATCGGAGAGATGTATCAAAATATTTGTTTTGATAATACGATTGTTGTTGAGCCGGATGAAAAGTATTTTTTTGAAAGCTTAAAAATAGAAACACTTATGTCGAATGATTTAGGTGTAGCGTTTATGATTGAAACAGTTGAAGGATTAAAAATATATAATGGTGGTGATTTAGCCTGTTGGGACTGGGAAAGTTCTTCCTATGCTGAACAAAAATTTGCAAATACATTTTTTGAAAATGCGGTAGATAGAATTTCAGAATTTGGGTCGCATATTGCTTTTTCTAATGTTGAAAGAAGGCTTGAGAGCTTGGCAGGGGGGCCGCTTTTAGTTAAAAAAGTACAACCTCATATTTTTGTGCCGACTCACTCTTTAGGACGGACAGAGTGGCTTGACGGATTGCATGAGCGCCTTGGAATTGAATCAAGACGGTATTTTAATTATCGCAGACCCGGAGATTACAGCATGTTTGAAGTTATGCCTTCTGAGTTTTAGTTGTAGTGTTTTTAAAATTTATTAAGGCTAAAAGAAAGCCCTCTGTTATATAATAAAACAGAGGGCTTTCTGCGTTTCTATTAATCTAGAAAATTTATTTATTTTGAGATTTGCACTCATGGCATGGTGATAGTTTATATCCTCCTTTGCCTTTTGGAATCCCGTTAGGTCTGACATTCCCTTTGGAAAGTAATTTTTCACATTCAGTTTTTCCGCATTCCGGGCAAACAGCTTTTATATCTTTGCCGGGCATGACAAGTTCATCAAATTCTTTCCCACACTTATTACACTTGAATTCATAAATAGGCATCTGCGCTCCTCTGGTTCCTGAAAATTTATATAATGGAGCATTAACTCCTGCTTTGTTCAACAGGCTCAGAGGTAAGAAAAAAAAGCAAGCTTATCAAGTAAAAACATATAAAGAATTTTTCTACTTAAACAAGGGTAGAAAGTAATGTACCGCCTCCGCTGGATCCCATACCCATCTGTGAGAAGAAACCATTCATTTGAGAATATACTTGGTTGGCCTGTGCATCCTGTTGGTCTTGAATTTTTGCTGCCTTATCAAGAAGAGTATTTATGTTTTCAGTAGTTTTCTGTAATTCATCTTGTTCTTTATCCGTCAAGGCTCTTTCTTTTGATAACTTTGTAAGTTTGTCTAAACGATCATCAAGGTTATTATATAGATTTTTTTCTATGTTACTCAGTCCATGAGTGACAATTTTACCGGCAAGTTCTTCCATCTTTTTAAGGATATCGTCAGCTTTTTCTTTTTCTTCAGCGGTCAGCTCTTTTGGAGTCGTGCCCTGTATTTCATCTATTTGTTTTCTTAGTTCATCTGCAGTTACTTGTTCTTCATCCGTTAGAGTTTTCGGGCCATTAATGCCGAATAATTCTTTAAGTTCAGACTGGATAGAAGATTCAACTTTTTTTTCTGCAGCGGTTAAAACTTTTCCCTCAGGGTAATATAGTTTTTTAAGTTCCCATTTAAGGCTTTCAGCTCTTTTTATATCAGAACCTTCTGGTTCTTTTGTGGGAAGAATATCATAGAGTTTATCCAATTCTTCTTGGATTTCATCTACCTTGTTCTGTTCTTCAGCAGTCAATTTTTTAGGCTCACCGGAAAGTCCGTAAATGTCGTCTAATTGTGATTTCAGCTCTTTGAATTCTGCTTCTTCCTGCTTACGAAGCTTACTGTCGTCCACTCCATAAATATTATTAATCTGTGAAAAGTATGAACCTATTTGTTGCTGTTCACCTGAATTAAGTCCAAAACTTTGAGATGCAAACTGCATCTGGAGTTGCCTGCGAATTTGGCTTGGAGTCATATCTTTTGTAATTTGAGGGGTAGAAGTCGCAGTATTAGAAGATTCATTTGCGATGTTTGAAAAATAACTTCCAGCTGTTCCGCTTGCTAGCATACTTGCAGAGTTAATCATATCATGCTCCTGAAATTTTAGACGAGAAATATTTTCCGCACTTATTTGTTCTGGTGGGGGATATGCAATTTATGAACCAATATTTAGATTCGGTAAAGTTTTATTAAGTAATATTATGAATATGGGAGTGTGTTTAAAACTGAATGATAATATAAGTGGATAAAATTGTGATTGATTTAAGATGTTCACAAGAAATTATTAATGATAAGAAGTTGCAAAATCAGATCTTTTATGCCAGAAATTACGGGCCCTATGGATACAAGGATATTTTTAAATATGGATATTTTCTTGCTTTGAAATCATCCTTCACTTATTCTATTTATCGGTTTTAAACATGACTAGTTAGGAGGAAATAAAAATGAGTGCAGCATCTGAAAAAATACATCAGATCGAAGACTATCAGAAAAAAGAGGAAACAACAGAGCAGAATTTCGCAGCGGGAATTGGCGAATCAGCTCAGAAAGATATGGGAAAAGTAGCAGTCATCATATCATTCATGGCGATTGTTCTTCTCGTAGTCTTTTTTTATGGCCTAAACCAAAATTTAAGTAACTTAGCTACTGAAGTTAAAGATCTTCAGGGCGTTCGCGGACAGGTTGAAACTCTGAATACTCAGATGACAACTGTTGATAACAGACTTGTAGAGCTTGAAAAACTTCCTTTGAAGACAAGACATATTATTATGGATGGTATGATTGATGAAATGACTCAGAAAGCTAATTATATCAGTCAGCAACTCACTCCTGAAGAACAGGCCAAACTTGCCAAGGTTCAGGAAATTCTTAAGGATGTTCAGTCCGGCCTCCAGAAATAAAGTTTATGATTTGAAAATAAAAAGTTTAGGCGTGAAGAGTGGTTACTCTTCGCGCCTTTTTTTATGCTTGGTTATCTTTTAGAACTTGATTTTCTTACTATTCTACTTTTTCTCCTACCCTTGCTGTCACAATATCAGCAAGGGAAACATCTCTATCATAACATATCAAACCACACCTTAGACAACGTGATGCTTCCTGCTTAAGCTGTTCTTCGGATAACGTTCCTTCTACTTCCCTGAACGTCGAAATCCGGTAAGCCCCCTCGCAAAGATGAGGCATCGGGACACGACATTTATTATTAAGTCCGTCCACATCTTTGAATAGTGTATAAGGAATTAACTTCCGCATAATATTATCGGCTACAGGTATTTTGCCTTTTGTTAATAAAAAGTGGATAGACCGCGCAGCCCTGCGTCCTGCTCCAACTGCTGAAATAACAAGATCAGGTCCGCTGAACAGGTCTCCTCCTGCAAAAACATTGGGGACAGATGTTTGTAGTGTGTCCGGATCGGCATTTACTGTTTTCCAACGTGTGAAATCGATTGGACATTCTTCTGAATCTTCAGAGTAAAAGCAGGAGAGTGAAGGTTTTTGTCCAATCGCAGAGATAATAGTATCGGCAGGGTATCTGATCTCCGTTCCTTCTATCGGAACAGGTCTGCAGCGCCCTGAATCATCGGGGTTGCCAAGTTTCATCTTTATACATTCAAGGTGGGAGGCTTGGCCATATTCATCTATAACAACCTGAATAGGGGCTGTTAAAAAAATAAACTTAACACCTTCTTCCTGCGCATCTTTAATCTCATCAACATGGGCCGGCATTTCATTTTGAGTACGGCGATAGATTATAGTAACATCACATCCGAGCCTTATGCTTGTTCTTGCTGTATCTATTGCAGTGCTGCCGCCTCCAATAACTAAAACCTTCGGGCCTATTTCAGGAGGGTTGTTAAGGCCTATAGATGTGAGCATTTCTATTCCGCTAAGGACACCTTCTGCTTCTTCTCCTTCAATTCTCAGGTTACCGCTAGACCATGCACCAAGTCCCATGAAGAACGCTTCAAATCCATCTTCCTCTAGGCTTTGTATTGTGAAGTCTATTCCGAATTGTACATCTGTGTAAACTTCCATTCCTAAGTCGAGAATACCTTGAATTTCCCATTCTAAATCTTTTTTAGGCAGCCTGTATTCTGGTATACCGTAGCGGAGTTGTCCGCCAAGTTTCGGCATTGATTCAAAAATTGTAGGGCTGTGCCCGAGTCTGCGCAGGAAGTAAGCACAGGAAAGTCCGGCCGGACCTCCGCCGATAATGGCAACTTTATGACCAGTCTTTTGGGCGCATGGAATTTCGAGGCGAAGATTGTTTTTCATTTCCCAGTCTGCAACAAATCTTTTGATCATATTGATTCCTACAGGCTCATCAACATGTGCTCTACGACAATCAGCTTCACAGGGACGGGGGCATATTCGACCGCATACAAGAAGTAATGGATTACGTTCACGAATTGTGTTTACTGCTCCTGCGTAATCACCTTTTCTTGCCAGCTCAATGTATTTAGGAATATTAATCTGTCCCGGACATTTTTGACGGCACGGCGCAAGGCAATCGTTGACTTCTTCCTGATGAAGGAGCCTTTCACTCATGGATATAATCGAAAGGACATTACGCGGGCATGCATCGACGCATTTTCTGCAAGATTTGCAAGCAAGAGGATCAACAACAGGTAAACCTTCTGGCCCCATATGAATTGCATCAAACGGGCAGACGGATACGCATGTACCAAACCCTAAGCACCCTTCAGGGCAAGTTTTGCTTCCTTCGTAGAGGAGAGCCTGTGCGCGACAATCCTTAGCTCCTTCGTAATGGTACAGCTCTTCAGCGCGAAGGCCTCCGGTGCAGTCTCGGAATGCCAGCTCCGGTTCCATTTCTACTACTTCAAGACCCATTACTGCCGCAACTGCCTTAGCCGTCTCAAGCCCTCCGATTACGCAGACATTGGATCCTGATTTACCCTCAACAACCGCGTTGGCGGCCCCTCCGCAACCGGCGTAACCGCACCCACCGCAGTTGACTCCTGGAAGAACATCTTCCAGGAGAGCTATGCGTGGATCTTCTTTTACAAATAGAATTTTAGAAGCCACAGCAAGAATTACAGCCGCGACAAAACCTAATCCGAAAAGAACAAGTATTGATGATGTGATCATTTTGTTCTGCCTAGGTCTGCTGGTGATTTCATCAGATCATTCCTTTGAACGCAAAAAATGCTAAGGACATTAGGCCTACCATAATTAAAGCAACTGGTGTTCCTTTTAGAGCCTCAGGTACTCTGGAAACTTCTATTTTTTCACGTATTGCAGATAATACAATTAATGCGAGCATGAAACCGAGCCCTGATGCAAAAGAAAACGCTACAGTTTTAACAAAAGTAAATTCTTCACGTTGGCAGATAATAGCTATCCCCATAACAGCGCAGTTGGTTGTGATCAGCGGTAGAAATATTCCGAGGGCTTTATATAGCGGAGGGACAGCTTTTTTTAAAAACATTTCAACGAATTGTACCAGAGCAGCAATGACCAGAATAAAAGTTAAGGTTTGCAGATACTCCAGTCCGAGCGGGGCTAGTAGATATTGCTGGACAGCCCATGTTATGGAAGCCGCCATTGTGGCAACAAAAACAACTGCGCTGCCCATGCCTATTGCAACTGAGATATTTTTGGATGTCCCGATAAACGGACAATTGCCGAGGTATTGGGCCAGAACAATGTTGTTTACAAATATGGCTGATATGAAAAGGAGGAAATATTCTTTCATATGCTGATCTCTCAGTGCGTAGTTATTAATTTACTGTCCGCATATGCCGCATGTTTTACAATCGTGGGTAGGGTTATCAAGCACGGCTTGTCCTTTTTTGTGTCTCTGGCTGTTTGTAAAAGCGTTCATAGCAGCTAAAAGGATTCCAAGGCAGACAAATGCCCCCGGAGCTTCAATCATAAATTTAAAGGGCTTAAAAGTTTCAGGCATGATTTGAATACCGAAAAGAGTTCCATACCCGAAAAGTTCACGCAGGCTTCCGAGAACTGTAAGAGACATTGTGTACCCAATCCCTATTCCTAATCCATCTGCAGCCGAAAGAAGTACAGTATTTTTAGATGCAAATGCTTCCGCGCGTCCGAGAATGATGCAGTTAACAACAATGAGCGGAACAAAAATACCAAGTTGCTGGTAGAGCGGATATGCATATGCCTGCATCAGTAATTCAACCGCGACAACTAATGAAGCCGCGATAACAATGAAGCAGGCAATTCGAACTTTTGCAGGAATTATTTTTCTTACAGCTGATACAAAGATATTTGAAAGTGTCAGGACAAAAATTACAGCTATTCCCATTCCAAATCCGTTATCGGCACTCTTAGTAACCGCCAGAATAGGACAAAGACCAAGTACTATTTTAAATGGAGCAAGATCGGTCCATAATCCTTTAGAAAATTCTTTCCAAAATCTGCTCATGATCAAGACCCCTTTGTCCATGCCGTATTGATTTGCGGTTTGATTTGGTTGAAGATATTAATTGCTTTTTTTACCGCCTCAACTGACGCCGTTGATGAAATAGTTGCTCCTGCAATGCCGTTAATGGTTCCCCCCTTGAAAGAGAGTTCAACAGAAGCTGAGTGATCTTTGAATTGATCAGTAAATCCGTGTTTGGCAATTCTTGCGCCAATGCCTGGAGTTTCCTTCATAGCTGTAATGCCGATGCCTAAAAGGTTAAGCTTATCAACATTAAAACCAACCATTACACCGACATCTCCGCCGAAACCTTTGGCAGATGTTTCAAGAGCCACTCCGAAAAGTTTATTATCTTTAATTGCAGGGAAAACCGTGACCTGTTTTCTGGTTCCCGGAATTACAAATTTTTTGCGGTCCTTAACCGGAGAATTACTAAAACCTTTTAAAACTTTATCGATTGCAGGCCCTTGCACATAGGTCATGACTTGTTCCTCAATTTTATTTGAGGTAGTATCTTTCAGGGTTGCAAGGGTAAAACCTGACAATCCGCATAAGAGTGAAAGAACCACGATCATTTTAAAGGTTTCATTCATAATTTACCTCTGCAAATGTATATTGGTTATTCCACCGAAGGGTTTAGGTCTGATTTTTTCGAGTAGTGGCGTTGTCAGATTTGCAAGCAATATGGCAAATGGAACTCCATCAGGATATATTCCGTAAATTCTTATGATTATGACCAGTACTCCGGCAATAAATCCGAAGGCAATCATCGGGATATGTCCAACAGGAGAAGAGGAACCGTCTGTTGCAAGAAAGAAAGCTCCGAATAATGTGCTTCCGCATAATAGGTGATAAATCGGTGAGCAGTAATCAAGAGGAGATATTGCATAAAAAGTCGCTGCGGTGAAAGTTACACCTGCAATAAAGGCTAAAGGGATATCGGGTCGGATAATTTTACGACTTAGCAGGTATAATCCACCGAGAAGAATTGGACCGGATTGCGCTGCTCCTGATCCGCCAAGCTGGAATCCTAATAATAATGATTTTAAGGAATACTCGTTTAGTGTTTCAGGACCGAAATTTTTAAGTTGACTCAGCGGGTAGGTCAGTTCCGAACCCAGCATTGTTATGTCAAAATCCATAAGATCAGGCCATGAAACTTTGCAGATGGCCCAGCCTACTAGCGGAGCACATAATGGAGAACCTCCAAGACCACCGAAGACCATTCTTCCCAGTATTATTGAAAGCGAGCTACCGACAGCTACAAGCCACCAAGGAGAACTTGGTGCTATGAGAAATCCGAACATAAGGCCGCATAGTAGAGCTGTGTAGTTGTCGGATTCAATTTCACGTTTCATTATACGTAGGCAGGCAGCTTCTGTAAGGACCGCGACCACGCATGAAAGAGCAAGAATTCTCATTGCAAGTATATTGCTGTGCCAGATAGCAAATCCTGCTGCGAGGAGTAAGGCCAGCAGTATTTCAAAAGAAGTTCCTTTAATGGTTCGCCCGCAATGAATATGAGGAGAACTTGAAACTGTTAAAACAGGGGCTCCGCTTATCGGTTTCATATTTATTCCCGAAGATCTTCAAGTATTGGTTTGCTGAAAAGTTCTTTTTTGGCCAGTCTAATATATTGCAGCAAGGGACGCTTAGCCGTGCACCAATAAGCGCAAAGCCCGCATTCAAAACATGAACCGATGAAATACGCCTTAGTATTTTCAAACAGCCCGAATTCAGCGTGTCTGGAGATCATGTTCGGCATCAGTCTAGCCGGACATCTGATTACACATTCTCCGCATCCGACACATGGTGAATCCTTTGTTACAGGTTCTTTGTTACCTGTAATAACGGTTATTCCCTGCGTATCCGCTGAAATTCCGTGGTTTAGTGAGTAGACAGCTTTTCCTGATAAAGGACCGCCTAGAATAACTCTATCACCTTCTGATAGAGTATATCCAGCTTTGCTTACTAATAGTCCGACTGTTGTGCCTATCGGCGCTTGAAAGAGTGTGTTTCCGATTTTTATCATGATTTCGGTTGCCGGCTGTTTGCCGTGAACGGTTCTCCCTATTCTATAAAGAGTTGCAGCGTCTACAATGCAAACTCCGGCAGGCATTTCTTTTCCGGTGACAGTCTTAATGATCATTGCAGATAATCCGTTTGGATAGATCGGCTTTATTTCATGAGCGGTGCAGCCCGGAAGAGTCCATGCCATGCCTTGTGGTACGGCGATAGCTGAAGCTTTCGGTGAAAGGGCTTTCTTTAGAAAATTCAACCCTTCACACATTATATGATTAAATCCTTCGATTAAGAATCTATGTCCGTCTATTCCAGCTTCTGCCGGAACTGTGTTGATGATTAGAGTACATCCTTGTTTAAAACGGCTAACGTCAATCCCCGCGTCTCTAAGGTCTGCGAGCATGGAAGAACTGTCGGTGGTGTTAAATGTTAATGGCTCCGCAACAAGCTCTCCTTGCTCTTCAATGAGAATAAAGTCTTTTTTTACGTTTAGGACTTTTCCTGACACTGAAGAGTGAACTGATGAACGTGTGCTCTCATGATCAAAAGCAATTTTTTGTCCTTTTGCGACAAGTTCACCAACTGCGGTAAGTGGTTTTAGTCCAGTAATTTCCAGAGATATCAACAGCGCTGAACTTAAATGTTGATCTCTTATTTTCAGCACCGGACCGCGCTCTGATGGAATAAGTGAAAAAATAGGATTCATAATGGAAGTATCCGCCTTTATCTTAAATGACACTTGTCACAATCATTATCTTTATACGGCCCTTTTTTAAGTTCTCTGTGGCATATCATACATTGATCATGGAATGCACTCATACGATTCAGCACTAGATCTTTACTTGGCTTTTGGTGGCATTGTGCACATGGAGTTGTGTCGCCTTTGTAATGGGTCATGTCTTTCATTTTGTGACATGGATTACAGCCTTTGAGTCCGTCTTTGAACTGACCTTCGTGACATTTTACGCAGCGATCATGTGCTGCATCTCTGATACTTGGAATTTCTTTTGTTCCGGCACTGGTATGGCAGTTTGAACATTTCTGAAGTTCTTCTTCAATGTCCTCCCCATGGTGGCAAGTCTGACAATCGTCGTCAGCATGCTCTTCATGAGCTTCGTGATTAAAATTGAGTTTGCCAAGCTCTGCATGATGACATTTTATGCAGTAAGTATTGTCTGGAAAAGAATTTATGTGATTGCGAACAAAGTCTTTGTCAAAAGATTCCGGGTGGCATGATCCGCATGGAAGAGGATCGTTATTAGCTGTTTTGCGCTCGTGGTGACATTTATCGCATGAAATCTCGTAAATCTGGTGGTGCTTTAAATGTTTGAAAATTACCTTACCGCCACTGTTTTGGAATAAAATTCTAACCGGAACTTTTTGTTTCTGTGTTGGAAGTATATATCCGGTAACAGCTAATCCAAGTAACAGTACAGTTATAATTATGATTGGAAAGAACTTTTTTTGCACCGACTGTTCCTCGTTTTAAAAGGGAATTTACCTATAAATTATATAGGTAAACGCTACGGTTTTGTCTAGTTTAACTTTTGTATGATCAAAAAAGAAAGATAATCACATTAGTTATCAGATTGTTGCTAGGTTGTGACACAACAGTCATTTGAGATTGGTAGATGAGTCTCTGCTTAAGATGAATTTATTTTTAACTATTAATTTCTTTAAATTCGGAGGCTCTAATGACTTTTTATCGTAAAGGTAAACATTTAATATTGTTGTTCGTCTGTGCTGTTCTTCTTACAGCAATTCCGGCCCATGCTAAAACCAAATCCGTGAAGGTTTATAAAGGAACTCCTGCTAAATATGTATTTCTCTTTATCGGTGATGGAATGGGAATACCGCAGAGAGCTGCTGCCGAAGCCTTTTTAGGTAAGCAGTTAGTTATGAACAGTTTTCCTTCACAGGGGATGACAACAACTTATGCTGCTGACAGGTTTATCACAGGTTCCGCTGCAGCCGGAACTGCTATTGCGAGTGGACAGAAAACTAACATCGGAATGCTCGGTATGACTCCACGCCAGAAAGATGTTAAATCCATTGCAGAAGTTGCTCGAGATAAAGGAATGAAAGTTGGTATTGTTTCAAGTGTCTCAATTGACCATGCTACACCTGCAGCATTTTATGCTCATGTTCCTACTCGCGGACAGTATTATGATATTGATGTAGCTCTTTCTCAGAGTAATTTTGACTTTTTCGCAGGTGGCGGACTTAAAGATCCATCTAACAAAAAAGATAATTCTAAAAATTTCAAGGGAAATGCTCTTAATTTGATCAAAGATGCCGGATATAAAGTTGTAACTGATAAAAAAGACTTTATGGCTCTTAAGCCTTCAGATGGAAAAGTAGTTGCATGGAATGCATGGTTGCAGGATGCAAAAGCTCTTCCTTATGTAATGGATATGCGTCCACAGGATATTACTCTTCCTGAGTTTACTCAGAAAGCAATTGAGATGCTCGACAATTCTAAAGGCTTTTTCCTGATGGTTGAAGGTGGAAAAATTGACTGGGCATGTCACGCTAACGATGCTGCTGCATTTATTCGTAACACTGTTTCTTTTGATGATTCAATCGCAAAAGCTGTTGCATTTGCGAAAAAACATCCTTCTGAGACTCTCATTGTTATCACCGGTGACCACGAATGTGGTGGCCTGACTCTTGGATTTGCCGGAACAAAGTACGGTTCTTACTACGATGCTCTTAACCCGCAGGATGTATCCTTTCAGAAGTTTACTGATGAAGTCGTTAAACTTTGGAAGAGTGAGCATAAGGGCGACGTAAACTTTGATGATATTAAACCTACCATTACTAATTACTTCGGACTTAAGTTTGAAGGTGATTACAAAAAAGATCCTATGGTTGTTAAACCTTACCAGCTTGCAATGCTTAAAGATGCTTACGTTCGTACTATGAAAGATGATAAATGTAAGACTCCTGAGTTATATAATATGTATGGCGGTTATGATCCATTGACCACCACAATCACCCATGTTCTGGATAATAATGCAGGACTTGGATGGACTTCCTTTAAACATACCGGAGTTCCGATTGCTACTTCTGCAATGGGCTTAGGATCAACTTCATTCAACGGTTACTATGACAATACTGATATTGCTCTAAAAATTATGTCAGTAATGGGCGTTTCTCCACGCGTTTATTCAAGAAATGAACACATCAAGATTGCTGCTAAATAATTAAGATTGATTATTTAGAAAAACTAGAGGGCGGAGCGGTGTATTAATCGCTCCGCCTTAATACTTAGTAGTCAGGGATAACATCACATTTAATAATCGGTCGTAATATGTTAAAATTATTTAAAAATCATGAGTTTGTTCTGGTTCTGGTATTTGCCATACTTACAGCGATACTCTGCATAATTCCTACAAAATTTGATGACCGTATTGCTGATAATGCTGTGCGTTGCAAAGCAGAAGTTGTTGCAGTTAATAATTCTGAAATTCATCAGTTCGGTATGGTTAAAACCGGAACACAGTTAGTTTCTCTGAAAATGGTTGAAGGTAAATTTAAAGATCAGGTTATGAAGGGAACAAATGAACTGCTTGGACAGATGGATAAAGATAAAATTTTTAAAGTCGGAGATTCAGCTCTGGTTGTTTTATCATTAAGTCCAGAAGGTGATGTTGTATTTGTAAACCCTCAGGATCATTACAGGATTGGTACAGAGCTTGTTTTGATCGGACTATTTACTTTTCTTTTGCTTGTTTTTGGTGGGTGGACCGGAGCTAAGGCTCTGTTCTCTTTTCTTTTTACAGCTCTGGCTATTTGGAAACTTCTTGTCCCGGGGCTGCTTCTAGGATTTGATCCTGTTATTCTGACACTTGCAATCGTTACAGCTTTATGTGCGGTAATAATTTTCATGGTTGCAGGGCTTAATAAAAAAGGGATTGTCGCATTTATAGGATCATTTTTAGGAGTACTTACCAGTTGTCTTTTGGCAGTATATTACACTGGGGATTTGCATTTGCAAGGAGCGGTGATGCCGTTTGCAGAAACTTTGCTCTATTCAGGATTTGGGCATCTTGATTTAACAAAGATTTATATTGCAGCTGTTTTTCTTGCTTGTTCTGGAGCTGTTATGGACCTGGCTATGGACGTATCTGCCAGTTTGGATGAGGTTGTAAGGATTCATCCAGACATAACCCGCTTAGAAGCTTTAGCATCCGGTCTGAGGGTGGGAAGGGCAGTTGTCGGAACCATGACAACAACTTTACTTCTTGCTTATTCAGGAGGGTTCATAACTCTTTTAATGGCTTTTATGGCACAGGGTGTACCACTCATTAATACTTTTAACTTTGTTTATGTTTCAGCAGAAGTATTAAAAACAATCGTAGGTAGTTTCGGTCTTGTTACAGTTGCCCCGTTTACTGCAATTGTCGGATCATTTGTTTTTACAAAATTTAAAAAATAAACCGAAGCGTGAAGCGCTTGTGGTACGTAAGTTTCTTATGATAATCATCAAACATGTTGTAAATGTTTATTAAATATTCAACTTGTTTTAGAGGTTATTATTTTGCTTGCACGTTTTTTTATTCTTTTATTTCTTTGTAGCTTAGCAGGTTGTGTGTCGTCATCTGCTAAGCATATTAATGAATCCGTTCAGTTGATATCAATTCCGGCTGCTCAGCAACGCATTATTGACTATCATGAAAGTGGAAAATATCGCAGGGACGTTGAAGGCAAAGCTCGTGAAGTAATGGCGGCAGTGGATCAAGCTATCGCCGCAGGAGTTAAATATCCAGCTGTTGTTATCTCTGTGGAAGATGTCTTAATATCAACTTATGATGTTAGGAAAAAACAGATGTTTGCGGATAATAGCTGCGCTCATAAGGATTTGTACTCAAATGTGATTCTAGGGATTTTACCTGTAATTAGATCGTCATTGAATATGTATGAATATCTTTTGTCCCGCAAAGTTACAATTTTTTTAGTTTCACACAGGCCGGAAAGCTTAAGAGTTTCTGTTTTAGAAAATCTTGCCGGAGAAGGATATTCGGGTTGGAAAGGTCTTTACCTGGTCTCACCTAATCAGCATGCTGAATCAAAATATTTTTATGAGGAAGTACGCAAAGGGCTTCATAGGACCGGATATAATATTGTAGCAACAATTGGAGCTCTGCCTTTTGAAGTAGCTGGAGAACAGACAGGAACTCCTATTTTGTACCCAAATTATATTTATTCTGCTCATTAATTTAAACATTTAAAAGCCCACATTTATAAAGTCTGTTTAGACCTTAAAAAAGCGGGCTTTTTGGGGTATATAAGTCGGTAGGTATTTAAATTCTATATGTTTTAGTAATACAGTTAGATCTTTTTAACAAATTTTGCTGCGGCAAGACCTGCAACACATCCTTCACCTACAGCTTTTGCCATTTGGAGTGGAGGTCCGCATATATCTCCGGCTGCAAAAAGTCCCGGAACATTGGTACGCTGCTGCTTATCTGTTTCAATAAACTTCATGGATTCATCAAGCGTGATTCCGAGTTCTGCGGCTAGTGACATAACTCCCTTTGCTCCAAGCTCGATAAATACGCCGGTAACATCAAGTTTGCTTCCATCGTCGAGGACCAACCCGTCTACGCCGCTTTCACCAGTTATTTCTTTAACTTCAACACCTTCATGAATGATAATTCCTGCGTCTTTGAGACGTATCATCAGTTCAGGCGCAAATGAGAATTCTTTTGCAACCAGATGTGTTTTAGAAGCAAGATGAGTCAGGTGGAGTGCTCCGCCTGCTGCTGCACTTTCGCCGCCTACAACTACAACTTCTTCACCTCTGAAAAAGTTTCCGTCGCACTCAACGCAGTAGCTGACACCTTTTCCAAAAAGCTCTTTTTCACCGGGAACACCTAGCTTGTTGCGGGTTGTTCCTGTGCATATAATTATTGATTTTGTTTTAAATACTTTTGTTTCAGTGTTGATTGAATAAACACTTCCGTCAGGGGTCATAAGGTCTGGTGGAACTATGCTGAGAACATCTTCATTTACAAAAATAGCTCCGAAGCTTTCTGCTTGTTGTTTTCCTGTTTTTAAAATCTGTTCACCTGAAATCTCAAGTGTACAGCAGAAGTTTTCAATATGTGCCCACCAAAGATTGCTTTTGTCATTTTTACCGAGAACGAGGACTTTAAGCCCTTTTCGTGCAGAATGAATTGCTGCCTGCAGGCCCGCTGGGCCGGCTCCTAATATGACGATATCTTGAATCGTTTCGCTCATGTGCTTATGTCCATTTATTATTGGGTTAACTGTGTGTCGACTAATCTATCCATAAAAAATAAGTATCAAATATCAAAAAGCAATAAGTGCTATTCATTTATCAAAAATTATTGCTTATCAAGATTTTAGCTGGTTCATTATCGGAAGATAGAGTTTTTCTACTCTTGGTGTTTTAGGAAGCCCATAAAAAAGAGTTTCAACAAATCCTCGGTTTATCATCTGTTTTTTGGACCATTTGAAATTAAGGTCATATGCCCAGCTCAGAAGTAGCATGCGAAAATCATTTAAACATTGCATTTCTTGATATGAGGCTTGCTTACATTCTTCAAGAGATAATAAAATAGATTCTGTCAGTTTCTCTGGAATTTCTTTTAAATCCATAAGAGGAACTGAGTTTGAAGTTGCTACGTTTTTCATATGGGAAAGAAGGATTCCCATAATATCTATTTTGTCAGAGTCCCGTACAATCTTGGTAGTAATTTTAAGGTGTTCCGGTAAGTTTTCGGGGAGTTTATTTCTGTTATGCAAGGCAACAGATCCCAGTATTGTTCGAAGTTGTGATTTAGGCAAGTTTGCAAGTAATTTTTTGCGTAGAATATATTTCACACCTAATATAGCATGATTACAAGAGTTTGCATCTTTAAATGTTTTGTACTTTAAATATTGCGGAAATCTTCCTGTATCATGAAAAAGAGCAGCAATATTAGCGGTTGAAGTTAAATTTTTATTTAAATTTAAAGATGTACAAATTCCTTGGCAATTTTCTAGTACCCGTAAGGAGTGATCATATTTTAAAAGGTAGTTTTGTCGTTCATTTTCATCAGCATTTTGGATATAAGTGGTGCTGAAATCAGTGAATATTATTTTGAAATTATTCATAATCTGTAGGGCTAAAGTAATCTTTTTTTCTTAAATTTGTAATCCAGTTCTGAAATTTCACCTGAAGCCAGTTCTTCTTCAAGATCTTTTAGTGCTTTTTCACGCATTTCTGCGGCTTCTCTATCAAGATCTTTATCTCTAAATATCCCTTTGGGACCGAATAAAACTCTTAAGAAGAGGCATATAAACCCTAAAATTAACCCGACAAACGCCAGTTTTAAAAGTGCCGCATTTAAATTGCCGTAACCAGGTCCGAATGGCCAATGGTCCCACTGAGGACCGGTGCCGAATAGCTCAGTTGCCGAAGAGGGTATGGATAAAATAGTTTTGATCATGCTGGGTTCCTATTAAGTTTTGTTGTGTAAGTACCTTTCATTTCGACTCTCTGCAAGATGATTAAAGTCTGTTAAGTTTTGGGCAATAAATAATGCATGTCGCTATTAAATTTGATTATATGAGCTTGCAAAGCTTTTTAGTTTTTATTGTAATTTGACAAATAGACGTTTAGTTGTGCTGGACAGATGTGAATTGAGTATTAGTATATAGTCTGTGGCTTTTGCCGCAGATTTTTTAATTTAAATACTATGAGGTTTTAGATGAAATTACTCGGATACGTGGTTCTTCCGCTAATAACAATTTTCCTACTTGTTTCTATGGCTGGTGATGCAAATGCAAGGAGATTAGGTGGTGGTAGATCGTTTGGCAGTAAATCTTCTTTTTCGCGTAGCTTTAGTAAACCGACTACCTCTTCGTTTTCAAAGAAGAGCTCCGTTGCCGGTACATCACGCCAGCGGGGAGGCTTTGCGCGCCCAGGAATGGGCCTTATGGGGGGATTGCTTGCAGGAACCTTTCTCGGGTCAATGTTTGGTGGTGGCATGGGAGGGGGAGGCGGTGGCCTTTTTAATATTTTAATTATTGGTGCGTTGATTTATTTTGGATTTAAATTCTTGAGGTCGCGCGGTGGAGGCTCAAGCTCTGTTTTTGGGCAGAATAGCTCACAGCAGCAGACCCCTCCAAATCAGTCATATAATGTTGATCCGTTTGCACGCAGGGAGCAGAATTCAAAAAGTGCATGGGATCATCTCTCTTCAAAACCTGACTCAGCGTCGCGGGTAGAACCTGTTAATCATGACCAAGTTCGCCCTGAGATTGGGGTGCCTGCAGGTTTTGATTCGGAAGATTTTCTTGAAGGTGCAAAAGCGATGTACACAAGACTTCAAAAATCTTGGGATGTCCGTAATATTGCCGATATTGAATACTTTGCGACTAAAGGTGTTGTTGATGAAATAAAACGACAGGCGGTTGAAGATCCTGAACCTTCAAAAACTGATATTATGCTGGTTAATGCCAGACTTCTTGAAGTTAAAGAAGAAGGTTCAAGTACTTCGGCAACAGTGTATTATGATGTGCTTCTAAGGGAAGATGCTAATCAATCACAGCCTACTCAGGTGCGTGAGGTTTGGACTTTTACTAAAGAAAACACAGACTCTGCAATGTGGAAGCTTGATGGATTGCAGCAACTTGAAGATTAAGAACTAACTTGTTTAATTATCAGGGTATTTTCGTTTAGAAAATGCCCTTTTTTTTATTGAGTCAGGCAATAGCTTTCATTTAAAATAAATTATGTAGTTTATAGAATTAAAGTTACTTTAATTAAAATGGGAGCGTTTCATGTCGCAAAAAATTATAGAGACTATTGATAACGAGCTGAAAATGCTTGTAGAGCGTTTTATGGAAAATACTAATTTGGAAGTAGCTACGCTAATTGAAGCTTCTAAAAAGTCAGATTTTTTAACCATAAACAGGATTGGTCATAACATGAAAGGTTCTGCGTTAAATTATGGATTCAAACATCTTGCAGATCTTGGCAGAAGTATAGAAAAGGCTGGAGCTAATGAGGACGTAGAAAATATTAAGCAGTTACTTATAAGCCTTAAAGATTATGTTGCGCGTGTTGAGATTAAATTTGAAAGAAATTAAATTATATCACCACAAAAAGCGGTTCAGTTCCAGTTTAAACGTTTTAGGATGAATACATTCTATTATCTCTAGGTTTGATCCAGCATTCTCGTTAGAAGATTGTAGAAGGTCAATGTACTCGGGTGAAACAGCCCTAAGTCTACTGTCGAATACTACTTTTATTTCTGGCAGAAGAGGGGCTAGTGGTATGTTTTTCATAACAACACCATACCGTCCATCCGATAATTTAATGAAGCTTCCTGTCGGGTAAATCCCAATACATTTGATAAAATTTTCTAAGTAAGCCGTATGGAAAGATGAGTCCTTCATAGAGTATAAGTGTTTTATTGCCATGTTTGGAGTCATGGCCTCTTTGTACGGGCGTTTAGAGGTCATTGCATCATATGTATCGCAGATTGAAATAATCCGTGCAAATTTAGGTATTTTATTTCTGGATGATCCTTCAGGGTATCCTGAACCATCATCTCGTTCATGGTGGGAGTAGATAGCTTTTGTTATCTTTTGAGGAATATCATTTTGTGTATTTAAGTATTCGCAGGCTAGTTCAGGATGTTGTTTAATAATCGAAAATTCTTTCTGTGTAAGGTTTCCTCTTTTGTCTAAGATGTTATCGGAAATCCATATTTCACCTATATTCATCAACATAGCAGAAAGAATCAGTTCTTTCAGTGATTCATCAGGGTGTCCTAGAAATCTACCTAGGACAGCACTTAAAATCGCAGTGTTCAGGCTGTGTGTAAATCTATATTGATCACTTTGATGCAGAATCGTCAGACTTACTGCTGCGTTGCTATTACGCTCAATTGAGCCAAGCAAAGGAGTTACTTTGTGTTTGTAATCGTCTATATCAATATCTCTTCCTTTTTCAACTGTTTTGAATATATTTTGAACTAGTTGTATGAGTTGTGTATATGCTTCGCGTGCAAAGAGTATTTCTTCAGAATAAAGAGTTTGTTGAATTGATTCACGTATAGAGCTTTTATAAGAGTCAATTAACACTTCTTTAATGTCACAATGCAGAAGTTTCAGAATTACATCTTTTGTCGTGACATAGTTGTTTGCAATTTGGGGCGAAAGTGTAGGGTAGTTGTTTGCAGAACAAACAATATACATCCCTTTTTGAATATTTTCAGTTTGAATCTTTTCTAACATTTTATTGGTAATCTTTTAGTATTGAAATACCCCCTTCTGAACAGGGTGCAATGTTATTTAAAAAAGGCAATACATTAATTGGGTATCATGTATTAGTTACATTATTTTATAAGCTCTGCCGATGTGATAAGGCAAGAGAAAAGTGCGTATTGCCACATTGTGTGGCTGTGAGAATACTCCCCTTGTTTACGCACCTAATTTTTATTGTAGCGACTCAATTCGCATATATTTTTTATATTAAATTCTATTTTTTATTACCCTCTGTTAAGGTTTTTTAAATCCCTTCTAATTAT